>CAJYQM010000108.1 GCA_913777025.1 uncultured Massilia sp.
GCATGCTGCTGCTCGACTACCTGCAGCACGAAGGCGCACTGCAGAAGAAGGACCTGGTCTACCGCGGCCGCAACGGCGCCGGCTACGCGATCAACCCCGGTGCCGGCCTGAATCCGGGAAGGCTGTCCGATCCGCTCGGCTTTCGCGAACTGCTGTCGTCCAGGGTCGGCAAGGTCTACAGCGCGGTGCAGGAATTCCCGATGCACGCGACCATGTTCCAGCCGGTCGGCGGCATGGACCGCATCGCCCAGGCCTTCGCCAAGCGCCTCGGCAGGAAAATCCGCTTCGGCCAGGAAGTGCAGGCTATCCGCCAGTCGCCCGACCAGGTCGCGATCACGGTCAAGGACACCGGCAGCGGCAAGGTGTCGACGGTCAGCGCCGACTACGTGCTGTGCACGATCCCGCTGTCGGTGCTGCGCACCATCGACGGCGATTTCCCCGATCCGTTCAAGGCCGCGCTGAAGGCGGTGTCGTATGCCCCGGTCGGCAAGATCGGCCTGCAGATGAAGCGCCGCTTCTGGGAAGAGGACGACCACATCTACGGCGGTCACGTGCTGACCGACATGAAGGGCATCAACACGATCTCGCTGCCTTCTTCCGGCTGGCAGCAGAAGAAGGGCGTGCTGCTCGGCTACTACCACTACGCGCTCGATGCGATCGAGGCCAGCGCGCTGACGCCGGCCGAGCGTACCGAGTTTGCGCTGGCCGCCGGCGAAAAGATCTTCCCGCCCTACCGCGACGCCTTCGAGTCGTCGTTCTCCGTGGCCTGGCACCGCGTCCAGTACAACCTGGGCGGCTGGGCCGAGTGGGACGAGGCGGCGCGCAAGACCGCCTACCCGGTCCTGCTCGAAGGCGACCGCCGCGTGCTGCTGGCCGGCGAACACCTCAGCTACCTGACCGGCTGGCAGGCCGGCGCCATCGAATCGGCCTGGCAGCAGATCGAACAACTCCACAAGCGAGCGAGCGCATGAGATTTCCATTGCTATTCACCGCCCTGCTGGGCGCGGCCGCCGCAGCGCAGGCGCAAATCCCGGCCGACGGCAAGACCCTGTTCGCCAAGAACTGCGCCGCCTGCCACCAGGCCAGCGGCAAGGGCATCCCCGGCGCCTTTCCGGCGCTGGCCGGCAACAGCTTCGTGCAGGGCGCGCCGATGGACGTGGCGACCGTGCTGCTCAAGGGGCGCGGCGGCATGCCGGACTTTTCCGGCAGCCTTGACGACGGCGAGATCGCCCAGGTGCTGAGCTACGTGCGCACCAGCTGGGGCAACAGCGCCACCCCGCTCAGCGGCGAGGAAGTCGGCGCCCAGCGCACGGCCCTCGGCGTCGGCCCGGCCACGCACAGCCGCTTCGGCAACAAACACTGATCCACTCTCACCAAGGACCTTCATGAAGAACCGACTCAGCGCCATCGCCCTGGCGTGCGCCACCCTGCTGCCCGCGCTCGTGCCCACTTCGTCGCACGCCCAGGCGATCGTGCGCCACAAGATCCCCAACTCGGACTTCCCGATCGCGCAAGCGGTCACGCTGCCGGCGGGGACCACGATCCACTTCATCAGCGGCCAGGTGCCGCCCACTGTGGACAAGAACGCCGACCCGAATTCGCTCGCGGCCTTCGGCGACACCAAGGCCCAGACGGTCGGCGTGCTCACGAAGATCCAGGACATCCTGAAAGGCATGGGCCTCACGATGGGCGACGTGGTCAAGATGCAGGTCTTCCTGGTCGGCGACCCGGCCAAGGGCGGCAAGGCCGACGTCGCCGGCTTCATGGCCGGCTACACCCAGTTCTTCGGCGGGCCGCAACCGAACCTGCCGGCGCGCGCCGTGGTGCAGGTGGCGGCCCTCTCCAACCCCGGCTGGCTGGTCGAGATCGAGGTGGTGGCCGCCAAAAAATAGACACCGCCGCACCACCCGATTTTGCAGCGCCGCCGTTCGAATCCAACAACGTAACGAAGTCCAAAACCAGGGGGTAACATGAAGCACAAGGCCGTTCTCCATACCGGCGTCGCCGCCGGCATCCTGTCGTGTGGCCTGGGCCTGGCCCAGGCTGCCGATGACGACAAGCCCGCCACACCCGCAGTCGACGCGCCGGCCACCGCGGCCGTCGAAGCGGGTCCTACCAACAGCGGCACGGTCATCGTGACCGGCACCCGCGCCTCCGGTCTGAAGGTCGAGAACAGCGCCTCGCCGGTGTAGGTGCTGGACTCGATGTCGCTGGCGCGTACCGGCCAGCCGGACCTGATCCAGGCCCTGTCGCAGAACCTGCCCTCGCTGAACGCCCAGGCCTTCGGCAGCGACATGGCCAACATGACGCTGTCGGCGCGCCTGCGCGGCCTGTCCCCCAACAACACGCTGGTGCTGGTCAACGGCAAGCGGCGCCACGGCACCGCCAACCTGGCCGTGCTGGGCGGTCCCTACCAGGGCGGCGCGGCGGCCGACCTGAACTACATCCCGGTCGGCGCCATCGACCACGTCGAGGTGCTGCAGGACGGCGCCGCCGCGCAATACGGCACCGACGCGATCGCGGGCGTGGTCAACATCATCCTCAAGCAGAACTACCGGGGCGGCAGCGGCAACGTGAACGGCGGTGCCTACGGCGACGGCGGCGGCCACACCGGCGACGGCAGCGTCAACCTGGGCTTCACGCCCTTCGCCGACGCCTTCGCCAGCCTGACGCTGGAAACCAAGTACCACGGCTTTTCCAACCGCGGCGGCATCGACCCGCGCGTGATCGACGCGGCCAACCTGGCGCGCTACCCGCAGCTGCGCGACCACCCGGGCTACCCGAAGGTCAACCTGATCGCCGGCGACGCCCAGTACCGCCAGCACATCGCCGCCATCAACGTCGGCGCCGACCTCTCGGACAGCGTGACCCTGTACGGCTTCGCCACCTACGGCAAGAAAAAAGCGGCCGCCTACGAGAACTACCGCATGCCGGACCGCCTGCCCTCGATCTACCCGACCGGCTTTTCGCCGCAGGAGACCTTCAAGGAAGAGGACTTTGCCGCTACCCTCGGCGTCAAGGGCCAGCTGCCCGGCGCCTGGCGCTGGGACCTGTCCAGCACCTACGGCAAGGACACGGCCAAGCTGGGCGTCGCGCACTCGGCCAACATCTCGCTGTTCACCGAAACCGGTTCGACCCCGCTCGACTTCTACGCCGGCAAGTTCGTGGCCAGCCAGTGGACCAACAACCTCGACTTCAGCCACGACTTCGACCTCGCCTGGGCCACGCCGCTGACCTTCGCCGTCGGTCTCGAGCACCGCCGCGACACCTACGAGATCGGCGCCGGCGACGCCGGCTCGCGCTACAAGGAAGGCGCGCAATCGTTCCCCGGCTTTTCGCTGACCGACGCCGGCCGCCACAGCCGCAGCAACAAGGCGGTCTACGTCGACGTCACCGGGCAGCCGATCAAGGGCTGGACCGTCGACCTGGCCGGCCGCTACGAGCACTTCAGCGACTTCGGCAGCGCCCGCGTCGGCAAGCTGACCAGCCGCTACGACTTCTCGCCGACCGCCGCCGTGCGCGCCACCTACTCGAACGGCTTCCGCGCCCCGACCCTGGCCGAGGAATACTATTCGGCCACCAACGTCTCGCCGCGCACCGCCTTCGTCCAGCTGGCGCCGAATTCGCCGGGCGCGCGCCTGGTCGGCGTCGACGGCCTGCGTCCCGAAGCCTCGACCAACATCAGCGCCGGCATCGTGCTCAACCCGGCATCGAACCTGGCGGTGACGCTGGACGCCTACCAGATCACGATCCGCGACCGCATCGTCGGCTCGGGCTCGCTGTACGGTTCGGGTGGAGCGGTCAACTCGCCGGCCGTCACGGCGGCCATCCTCGCCAACGGCAACGTGCTCGATCCGACCGTGGTCCAGACCGGCATCAACATCTTCTCGAACGCCATCAACACCCGTTCGCGCGGCGTCGAATTCGTCGCCACGCTGAACAGCAATTATGGCAGCGTGGGCCGGGTCGACTGGTCGCTCGCGGCCAACTACAACAAGGTGCAGGTCATCAAGATCAACCAGGCTCCGGTCCAGCTGCGGCCCCAGACCCTGCTCGACGCCACCGCCATTTCCGACATCGAGACCGCTTCCCCGCGCGTGCGCGTGAACGTGGGCGCCCTGTGGAAGCAGGGTCCCTTGACCGTGAACCTGCGCGAAGCCTTCTACGGCAAGTCGTCGGAGATGCAGTCCTCGGACGGCGCGACCTACTACAAGACCGAGGTCAAGCCGGCTGCGATCACGGACCTTGAAATGAGCTACCAGTTCAGCAAGGCCTGGTCGCTGTCGGTGGGCGCGAACAACCTGTTCAACCAGTACCCGAACCACGTGAACGGACAACTGCTGGCCGAGCAGCGCGCCAACCTGGACAACGCGGCGGTGACCATCTATCCGCCGTTCTCGCCCTTCGGCATCAACGGCGGGTATTACTATGCGCGCGCCGGCTTCAAGTTCTAAGCGGCGGGCGTGATGGATTTGGTGACCTTGCCCTGCTCGTCCAGCATCTGGATCTCGGGCTGGCCTTCCGGGGTCACCAGCAGCATCATGCGGATGCGGCCCCTGGCGTCCTTCAGCTGCAGGGCCGCGCTCTTGCCAAGGGTATTGCCGAGCCAGATGCGATTCTGCATCAGGCGGCCCTGGTCCGCCAGCTTCTGCCAGTAGGCGCGGCGTTCGGCCTCGGGCAGCTTGTCCGCGTCCAGGCCGAACTGGCGGTTCTGTTCGAGCGACGTGACCTGGTAGTAGGGCACGTCGTTGATGGCGACGCCGGTGCGCTGGCGTTCGGCGCTGTCGGTGTTGATGAGCTGCATGGCCTGGTCCTGGCGGAAGCGGTCGAAGGTCAGCGACAGGCCGGATTCGATCTTGCCGTTCGCCCCGATACTGCCCTTCTGGATCAGGCCACCGTTTTCCGTGCCTTCCTCGTTGATGAACAACATGCCGGCGACATCGCGGCGGTCCGGGCGCGCGCCTTCCTTCCCTTGCTGGAAG
>CAJYQM010000109.1 GCA_913777025.1 uncultured Massilia sp.
GAATCCGCCGACCAGCGCAGGTCCCAGCCGCGCAGCGCCGCGACCTGGCCGGCCAGGCGCGTCTTCAATGCGTCGCCCGCGGGCAGCGCATCCCAGTCCTCCAGCACGGCCGGCACCAGCGGCTCGAAGGCGGTGAGATAGCTGTCGTAGGCACGCGCGATCAGCCCGTCCAGCGTCAGCTGCCGGGCATCGTGCAGCACGCGCTCGGCGTGGATGCCGCGCGCGTTCTGCGGCAGCGACCACATATACGACGGATAGTCGGCGCACTTCGGGCTGCTGGCGCCGAAGCCGGTGCACGGCCAGTTGTTCGTGTTCGAAATGTAGCCGCTCTTCGGATTGAAGACGGTGATGGTCTCCTTGACCTCGTGCAGGCCCTTCCACTCGGTGGCCGGATCGCTGCCGTCGACAGGTTTGGTCCAGTCGAAGCGCGGGTCGCGGCGCGGGATGAAATTCCCGTGGAAGTAGGCGATATTGCCGTCGGCGTCCGCGTAGACGGTGTTGTTCGAGGAGTTGGTCCGCAGCTGCATCACCTTCAGGAAGCCGGCATAGTCGCGCGCCTTGGTGCGGCCCCAGGATTGCATCAGTGCGTGCATCGGGTCGTCCATCATCCTGACGGACACCCACTTGCCGCCTTCGCTACGGATCACCGGGCCGTGCTGCGTGAAGTAGGCCGTGACGGTGCGGCTGGCCATGCCGTCCGCGGTCCGGTACGGCAGCTTGATCTGCCTTGCCGTCAGCGGCTTTTCGCCAGCGCCGAACTTGTAGAAGAACTTGCCGCCCTTCTCGCTCACGGTCTCCAGGTATTCGTCGATCACGTCGCCGCCGCCCGAGGTGTGCATCCAGCCGAGACGGTCGTTGAAGCCCTGGTAGATGAAGAACTGGCCCCAGGTGACGGCGCCGTAGGCGTTCAGGCCTTCTTCGCTGACCATGTGGATCTCGGGGCGGAAGTAGAACGAGGTGTGCGGGTTGATCATCAGGAGAGCGTGGCCGCCGGCCGTGCGGCCGGGCGCGATGGCGAAGCCGTTCGAGCCCTTCGGCTCGGCGTCGAAGCCGGTGCCGAGGTCGGCCACCTTCGGCGCCGCGGGCGCCGCCATCCGGGCGCTGCCGTAGAAGGCTTCGAGCTGCTTGAGGTCGATCGATTCGATGTCGCCGCCGATGCTGCCCTCGCTGAAGCTCAGCGCCATCCAAGGCTCGAAGCGCGTGATCAGTTTCGGCTTGACCTGGGGGTGCGTGACCAGGTACCAGTTCATGCCATCGGCAAAGCTGTCCATCAGCTTCCTGAGCCAGGCAGGGCTGGCGGCGTACTTCGCCCGCATGTCGGCCGGGTCGATGTAGAGCTTCATGCGCAGGTCGCGCCAGATCTCCTTCTCCCCCTCGACCTCGGCCAGGCGCCCCATCGCGTTGATGTAATTCAGTTCGACGCGGTTGAAATCGTCCTCCGCCTGCGCAAACACCATCCCGAACACCGCATCCGCATCGCTCTTGCCGAACACGTGGGGGATGCCCCACTTGTCGCGCAGGATGGTGACGCGGGCGGCGCCGGCCTTCATGCGCGCCAGCTCGGAAGGGGAAAACGCGCTGGCAGCAGCAGCGCCACCGGCGGGTGCGGCGACGCCGGGAGTCAGCGCCCCCAGGCCGGCGCAGGCGAGGACGGTGGCAACGAGGAAGCGGGGAATCGGGTTCAAGACAGCTCCAGGACAGGGTGGCTCAGGCGGCGCCCAGGTGCGCCAGTTTCGACTTCAGTACGTCGTTCTCGTTCAGCAGGGTCGCCATGCGGTCCTTCAGTTCGCGGATCTCGGCGCGCAGGGCCTTGACCTGGTCTTCCGGCGGCAGGGTGTCGATTTCCTTTTTCGGGCGCGCGCTGGTCTTCTGCTCGCGCACCTGGCGCGCCGCCTGCTGCAGTTCCTTCTTGCCGCCGGCGACGGCCGCAACCTGGGCTTCCTTCGGCAGCGAGGCCACGTTGGCGGCGGCGCTGACGGAGATGGTCCCGCTGCGCACGGCCTCCACCAGTTCCGGCGCCGCGGCCTTCTGGATGCGTTCGATCTGGGTGATGGTGTTCGGCGAGACGCGCGCGGCACGCGCGACCTCCTCGCGCGTATTCCAGGGCGGCGTGAACGGGACCGACTGGTCTTCCTCGGTCTGCAGCTCGGCGTCCTTCTTCTGGGCCGCGCGCGCGCCCATGATTTCCTTCTTGCGCAAGGCCATCAGGCCGCGCTGGAAGTCGGTGACGCTGCGCCGCGCCAGCTGGTTGTCGATCATCCACAGTTTGACGTCGTCAATCGACTCGAACTTGTCGTTCTGGATGGTGCGGAATTCGATCCCGTGCTTGCGGCAGATGGCGTAGCGGTTATGCCCGTCGATCAGCACGTCGCGCCACAGGATCAGCGCTTCGCGCGGGCCCTCGGTCAACAGGCTGTGCTCGAGGGCTTCGTATTCCGCGGGCGTGAGGGGGTCGATGAATGCGAGTAGTTCTTCGTTGATGGTGATGTTCAATGTCGTTCCTTGCGTGTGCAGCTTCGGTATGCATGCTACACCATGCGGCGGTGCAACTAAAGCGGGATGCGCGGGAACGGACGGATGCGGTCGTGGACCGCCGGAAGAAAGGAGGTGGTGCGGGCAGCCGGAATCGAACCGGCATGCCTTGCGGCGGCAGATTTTAAGTCTGATGCGTCTACCAATTTCGCCATGCCCGCGCCGGGCAGGATTGTACTACGGGCGGCAGCGGGAGTGTTAGTTGTCGAGCTTGCGGCAATCGGCCGGGCTACCGGCTCAGGCCGCGAGCCCGGTCCCGACCGCCGCGGCGCACACCCGGTTGCGGCCGCCCGCCTTGGCGTCGTACAAGGCCGCATCGGCGCGCCCGAGCAGGCCTGCCAGCGGTTCCCCGGTCCGCAGCGTCGCCAGCCCGATGCTGACCGTGTAGCGGACCAGGCCTGTCTCGCCGGCATCCATGCCGCGGTCCAGGGCGGCGCGCAGCCGCTCGGCCACCACGCGCGCGGTCGCCTCCCCCGTATCCGGCAGCAGCACCGCGAACTCTTCGCCGCCCAGCCGCGCGCAGGCATCGATGCTGCGGATCGCGGTTTCGGCACGCAGCACGATGTCGGCCAGCACCCGGTCGCCGCAGGCGTGGCCGTGGTTGTCGTTGATGGCCTTGAAGTGGTCGACGTCGAAGACCAGCACGGACAGCGGCTGGCCGCCGCGGTGCACGCGTTCGACTTCGCGTTCGGCCAGGGCGAAGAAGGCGCGGCGCGACCAGGCGCCTGTCAGGTGGTCGTGGTCGGCGGCCCAGGTGGCGCGGCCGATGATATCGGCGTTCACCATCATCACGGCGCCCAGCGTCAGCGCCGGCAGCGCCAGCGTGCCGGCCGCGAAGAAGGCGACGTTCAGGGCAGAATTGTCGAACAGCGACACGCTGGCCTGGACATGCGCCGCGTAGATCAGCGTGCGCGCCGCGTGCAGCGCGCACAGCACCACGGCCACCCAGGTCGCGAAGCGGCGCGGATAGTCGGGGCCATGGCTTTCCCCCTGCCGCCACAAGGTGCGGGCGATGGCGCCATACAGCACGCCGTGCGCCAGCGAGCTCAGTGCGATGCGCAGCGGCGGCGCATCCACCACGCCGTGGCACACCGCGAGCAGGCCCGTGAGCACGGCCACCCATGCCAGCAGCCGCCGGCGCGGGACCCGGCGCTGCCCGTACT
>CAJYQM010000110.1 GCA_913777025.1 uncultured Massilia sp.
GCCGGACCCGGGCGGCACCAGGGGCAGGCGCAGGCTCACGGCCAGCGGCAGCACCGAGGCCAGCGCCGCCAGCCCGGCCAGCCCGACCCACATGCCGGGCGACGCCGGCGCCGGGCCGGCCGGCAGCAGGCAGTACAAGCCCGCCGCCATGATCCCCAGCCCGACGCCCGAGAACAGCACGCCGGCCAGGGCGCCGCGACCCATTGCCGCCAGCCAGCCCAGGCCCCAGGCGCTGGTCGCGACCAGGGTCCAGGCGCTGGCGACGCCGGCCAGGAAGCGCAGCAGCACCCAGGCCGCCACGGTGCCGGTCCAGCCCACCGCCGCCGTGATCAAGACGGTGGCCACCAGGCCCAGCGCCATCAGCGCGTTGGCGCGCAGCCGGATGAGCCCGGCCACCAGCGCTCCGGCCAGGTAACCGAGGTAGTTGGACGCCGCCAGCCAGGCGCCGGCGCCGCTGTCGAGCAAGCCGTCGCGCACCATCAGCGGAAACAGCGGGGTGAAGGCGAAGCGGCCGACGCCCATGGCCACGGCCAGGGCCGTCATCGCTGCCGCACAGACCAGGGCCGCGCTGCGGCTCGCCTGCGTATCGAGGGAGATCGTTGTCATGCCGGTATTAAAACCCGGCAGGCCCATTCTGACTAATGAATAAATTTGAACTATCATTCTCGGCATGAGAACGATCGACCTCGAATCCCTGCTGATCTTCCGCACCGTCGTCGACGAGGGCGGCGTGATCCGCGCGGCGGAAAAGCTGCACCGCGTGCCGTCCAACGTCAGCACCCGCATCCGCCAGCTGGAAGCCTACCTGGGCGTGCGCCTGTTCCGGAAGGAAGGCCGCACGCTCAGCCTGTCGGCCGAAGGGCAGACCTTGCTCAACTACGCGGTGCGCCTGCTGCGCCTGGCCGACGAGGCGGTCGACGAATTGCGCACCGGGCGGCCGCAAGGCAGTTTCCGCCTCGGCTCGCTGGAAAGCACGGCCGGCAGCCGGCTGGCGCCGGTGCTGTCGCGCTACCATGCGGACAATCCCGGCGTGGTGGTGGAGCTGGTGACGGGCACCACCGCCGGCCTGCTCACCCGCGTGATGAATTTCGAGATCGAGGCGGCCTTCGTGTCCGAGCCGTTCATGGCCTCGGAACTGCAGGCGCTGCCGGTGTTCGAGGAAGAGCTGGTCCTGATCACGCCGCGCGGCGTGGCGCGGGTCGGCGGCGCGCGCGACCTCGGGCACCTGACCATGATCGCCTTCGCCCACGGCTGTTCCTACCGCAAGCGGCTCGACGAATGGCTGGGCGAACAGGACATGATGTCGGCCCGGGTGCTGGAGTTCGGGTCCTACCAGGGGATGATCGCCTGCGTGGCGGCCGGTACCGGCTTCGCCATCGTGCCGAAGTCGCTGCTGGACGCGCTGCAGGCCACCGACAAGGTGAACCAGCACCACCTGCCGAAGCGCATCGCCGTCAACCGTACCCACCTGGTCTGGCGCGGCCAGCCTTCGCTGGCGCTGGCGCGGCTGGTCAGGCAGCTGCAGGCCGCCGGAACGCCGGCGGCAGCCTCAGTCGTCGCCGCGCAGCCATGACTTGTCCCTGGCGCCACCGGCGGCGGCCAGGGCGTTCGCTGCCGCCGCCTGCGCTTTCTGGGCCGCCCTTTGCGCCGCTTCCTTGCGGGCAGCTTCTTGCCGCGCCTTGGCGGCAAGCTCGGCCTTGACCTTGAGGATGTGGCGGTAGACCAGGGCGAACACGGACACGATCACGGCGGTGGCCGTGATCGCCATGCCGTCTGGACGGCCAGCGACGACCAGGACGCACACGACGACGGCGATGTCGAGGCAAGCGATATACCTGGGCAGTGAATCGGGCGCGGAACCGGGGGCTTTTCGGGACATGATGGCAAACGGACAAGCTTCAGGCGTGATATCGCACATGCGATGCCGGACGCCTGGCCATTATTTTACCATTTCCACATGGAAACTTTATACGTCGATCAAACCGGCTTCCTGCGCAGGCCATCCACATAGGGATCGATCACGCACCTACCCATCTGCATCAAGTCGAAGGCTTCCGGGTCGAACATCCAGTTGCGGATCAGGCCATCGACGATCACCCACATTGCCAGCGCCACGGCGGCGGTGTCGAGGTCGGGCTTGATCATGCCTTTTTCCACGGCGACGCGGAGCCGGCGATCCGCGCGCGCCATCCAGTTGTTCAAGTTGTCCTGGCGGCGCTGGAGCACGGCATCCATCTCGTCGTCCTCGACGAATTCCACTTTCAGGGTGCAGATCTCGAACACGCGCCGCGCCTGCGGATCCTCGACCGTGCGGCGCAGCACGGCCAGCATGTAGGCGCGCAAGTCGTCGAGCGGAGCGTCGGAATCGGACTGCTCGAGCACCTGCAGCTCGCCTTCGAGCGGCAGCGTCGCGCGTTCCATCATCGCATTGAAGAGTGCGCCCTTGTCGTCAAAATGCCAATAAATGGCACCGCGCGTCACGCCGGCCTCGGTTGCGATATGCTGCAACGTGGTCCGCGAGACGCCTTGTTGGACGAACAATTTTTCTGCCGCATCCAGGATGCTGTCACGCGTGGCAGCGGCCTCTTCTTTAGTCCTGCGGGCCATTCGTTGCACTCTCCATTTTTTCTGGGGGTCAAAACATTAAACATACACTCATGATAGTATATCCGGGTTTCTCCCAACGTCAGACATAAAATCGTACGCAGCGCCAGCGTAGTGCCGCGGGACGATTTGTACTTTTTTCAACTGAAGGAAGCATACTAATAATGCGCTCTGCTCACTCCACTCTTTCCTTGACCAGGATCGCCGCGTGCACCCTGACCGCCGTGGCCCTGCTGTCGGCCTGCGGTCACAAGGATGACGCCAAGGGCGCCGGCCCGGGCGCCGGCGCCAAGATGCCGCCGCCGCAGGTCGGTGTCATCACCACCAAGTTCCAGCCGGTCGCGCTGGAAACCGAATTGCCGGCCCGCGTGCAGGCAATCCGTGTCGCCGAAGTGCGCGCCCGTGTCAACGGCGTCGTGCTGAAGCGCCTGTTCACCGAAGGCAGCACCGTGAAGCAGGGCCAGTCCCTGTTCCAGATCGATCCCGAGCCCTACCAGGCCCAGCTGAACGCCGCCGCCGCCGCGGTCGGCCGCGCCCAGGCCAACCTGACCTCGACCGCCGCCATCGTCGAACGCTACAAGCCGCTGGTCGAAGCCAACGCGGTCAGCAAGCAGGAATACACCAACGCCGTCGCCGCCCAGAAGCAGGCCGAGGCTGACGTGAATTCGGCCAAGGCCCAGCAGCGCATCGCCAAGATCAACGTCGACTACGCCAACGTCTATGCGCCGATCTCCGGCCGCATCGGCCGCGCGCTGGTCACCGAAGGCGCGCTGGTGTCCGCCGCCGAGGCGACCCAGATGGCCCTGATCCAGCAGACCGACGCGATGTACCTGAACATCACCCAGTCGGCGTCCGAACTGCAGAACCTGCGCAAGAAGGCCGGCGGCAAGGGCATCGACTCGGCCCTCCCGGTCACCGTGGTGATGGACGACGGCACCGTGCTGCCGCGCAAGGGCAAGCTGCTGTTCTCGGACGTGACCGTGGATGAAACCAGCGGCCAGGTCACCCTGCGCGCCGAAGTCGCCAACCCGGACAATGCCCTGCTGCCGGGCCAGTACGTGCGCGTGCGCCTGGCCCAGGCCGAGCTGCCGTCGGGCATCCTGGTGCCGCAACAGGCCGTCACCCGCGGCGGCCAGAACGGCGACACCCTGATGGTCATCGGCGCCGACAACAAGCCGACCCCGCGCACCGTCAAGATCGCGTCGCAGCAAGGCGCGGACTGGGTCGTGGTCGACGGCCTGAAGGAAGGCGAGAAAGTCATGGTCGACGGCTTCCAGAAGCTGCAGATGATGCCGCCGGGCACGCCGGTACAGCCGGTCGCATGGACCGCGCCGAACGCGAACGCTGCCCCGGCGGCCGCCGGCAACCCGGCCCAACCGAACGCCACCGGCGCCTCGGCGCAGAATGCCGCGGTCAGCGCGCGCACGCCTGCCAACGGCTCGCCGGTCGCGGGCGCCGCCACGCCGGGCCAAACCCGCCAATAAGCACTCGGGATACTAGGAATATCAATGGCACGTTTTTTTATTGACCGCCCCATCTTTGCCTGGGTGATCGCGCTGTTCATCATGGTGCTTGGCGGCGTCGCCATCAAGTCCCTGCCGATCGCGCAATACCCGACCGTGGCGCCGCCGTCGATCGTCGTTACCGTCGCCTATCCGGGCGCGTCGGCGCAGACGCTGGAAGACTCCGTCATCTCCGTGATCGAACGCGAGATGAACGGCGCCCAGGGCATGATCTACATGGAATCGACCAGCCAGGCCAATGGCACCGGTACGATCACCATCTCGTTCGAGACCGGCACCGACCCCGACCTGGCACAGGTCGACGTCCAGAACCGCCTGTCGCGCGCGACCCCGCGCCTGCCACCCGCCGTGACCCAGCAGGGTGTGCGCGTGGACAAGGCACGTTCGAACTTCCTGCTGTTCACCATCCTGTCCTCGGACGATCCGAACTGGGATCCGGTGGCGCTGGGCGACTACGCGTCGCGCAACGTGCTGCCTGAAATCCAGCGTATCAAGGGTGTGGGCCAGGCCCAGCTGTTCGGTACCGAGAAGGCGATGCGCATCTGGATCGATCCGGCCAAGCTGGTCGGCCTGAACCTGTCGCCGTCCGACGTCAACACCGCGATCACCCAGCAGAACGCCCAGGTGGCGTCGGGCACCATCGGCGACCTGCCGCTGGCGCAAGGGCAGCAAATCACCGCGACCGTGGTCGTGGCCGGCCAGCTGGCCACCGTCGAGCAGTTCGGCAACATCGTGCTGCGCGCGAATCCGGACGGCTCCACAGTGCGCCTGAAGGACGTGGCCCGCATCGAAATCGGCGGACAGGCCTATGCCACCTCGGCACGCCTGAACGGCAAGCCGTCCGCCGGTATCGGCGTGCAGCTGTCGCCGTCGGGTAACGCGCTGGAAACCGCGGACCTGATCACGGCCCGCATGAAGGAACTGCAGAAGTTCTTCCCGCACGGCATGAAGTACGCGATCCCGTACGACTCGACCACCTTCATCCAGATCTCGATCCACCAGGTGGTCGAGACCCTGATCGAAGCGGTGATCCTGGTGTTCCTCGTGATGTACGTGTTCCTGCAAAACTTCCGCTACACCATCATCCCGACCATCGTGGTGCCGGTGGCGCTGCTGGGCTCCTTTGCCTCGCTGCTGGCGCTGGGCTTCTCGATCAACGTGCTGACCATGTTCGGCATGGTGCTGGTGATCGGTATCGTGGTCGACGATGCGATCGTGGTCGTCGAGAACGTCGAGCGCATCATGTCCGAGGAAGGCCTGCCGCCGCTGCAGGCCACCCGCAAGGCGATGGGCCAGATCTCGGGCGCCATCATCGGCGTGACCGTGGTGCTGATGTCGGTGTTCGTGCCGCTGGCCTTCTTCTCCGGCGCGGTCGGCAACATCTACCGCCAGTTCTCGGCGGTGATGGTGTCCTCGATCGCGTTCTCGGCCTTCCTGGCGCTGTCCTTGACCCCGGCGCTGTGCGCGACCCTGCTGAAGCCGGTCGAGGCCGGCCACCACATGGACAAGCGCGGCTTCTTCGGCTGGTTCAACCGCACCTTCACCCGTGGCGCCAAGCGCTATGAAGGCTTCGTCGGCGCGATGCTGAAGCGTTCCGGCCGCGCGCTGGTCGCCTTCGTGCTGCTGCTCGGCCTGGTCGGCCTGATGTTCACCCGCCTGCCGAACGCCTTCCTGCCGAACGAGGACCAGGGCTACGTGATCGCCAACATCCAGCTGCCGCCGGGTGCCAGCGCCGAGCGTACCAACGTCGTGATCCGTGCGATGGAAGACTACGTCCTGAAGCAGCCGGAATACGCCAACATGGTCGCCGTGACCGGCTTCTCGTTCTCCGGCCAGGGCCAGAACATGGGCCTCGCCTTCATCCCGCTGAAGTCCTGGGACGAACGCAAGGGCGACGGCCACGATGCACAATCCTTCGCCAACCGCGTGACCATGCACATGGGCGCGCTGCGCGACTCCTTCATCTTCGTGGTAAGCCCGCCGCCGATCCCGGAACTGGGTACCGGTACCGGCTTCTCGTTCCGCCTGCAGGACCGCGGCGGCAACGGCCACGCGGCGCTGGTGGCCGCGCGTAACCAGATGCTGGGCATGGCGATGCAGAGCAAGGTCCTGACCGGCATCCGTCCGGAAGGCCTGGAAGACGCGCCGCAGCTGAAGCTGAACATCGACCGCGACAAGGCGCAAGCCCTGGGCGTGACCTTCGGCGCCATCAACCAGGCGCTGTCGACCTCGCTGGGTTCGGCCTACGTGAACGACTTCCCGAACGCCGGCCGCCTGCAGCGCGTCATCGTGCAGGCCGACGCCAAGGACCGCATGCAGCCGGACGACCTGCTGCGCATCAACGCCATGAACAGCCAGGGCCGTCCGGTGCCGCTGTCCTCGTTCGCCACCACCGAGTGGGTCACCGGTCCGATGCAGACCGTGCGCTACAACGGCTATCCGTCGATGAAGATCACCGGCGAACCGGCCCCGGGCTACTCGAGCGGCCAGGCACTGGAAGAAATGCAGCGCCTGGCAGCCCAGCTGCCGCCCGGCTTCGCGTTCGAATGGACCGGCCAGTCGCGTGAAGAAGTGCTCGCCGGCTCGACCGTGTTCATCCTGATCGGCTTCGCGCTGCTGGCCGTGTTCCTGGCCCTGGCCGCGCTGTATGAAAGCTGGTCGATCCCGGTGGCCGTGCTGCTGGTCGTGCCGCTGGGCGTGCTCGGTTCGCTGCTGGCGGCGTCGATGCGCGGCCTGTCGAACGACGTGTACTTCAAGGTCGGCCTGATCACCATCATCGGCCTGGCGGCGAAGAATGCGATCCTGATCGTGGAATTCGCGAAGGACCTGCAGGAGCAGGGCAAGTCGCCGTTCGAAGCGGCGCTGGAAGCGGCCCACCTGCGTTTCCGTCCGATCATCATGACCTCGCTGGCCTTCATCCTCGGCGTGCTGCCGCTGGTGATCGCGAGCGGTGCCGGCGCGGCAGGCCAGCGCGCCATCGGTACCGGCGTGATGGGTGGCATGATCACCGCGACCGCGCTGGGCGTGTTCTTCGTCCCCGTGTTCTTCGTCGTGATCCGCGGCTTTTTCAAGGGCAGCAAGCGTCAGGAAGAGCTGCGCGCCCACCACGAAGACACCGGCAGCGTAGTGAAGGAAAAAATCTGATCATGTTCAATCCAAAACGACTCACTCCCCGCGTAGTTCCCCTCGTGCTGGCGCTGGCCATGGCCGGCTGCGTCAACCTGGCGCCGAAGTACGAGCGCCCGGCGGCGCCGGTGGCCGGCGGCTTCCCGACCGTGGAAGGCAGCGTCAGCAGCGGTAACCCGGTCGCGTCCCAGGCGCCCGCCAACATCGCCTGGCAAAGCTTCTTCGGCGATGCGCGCCTGCAGCAGCTGATCACGCTGGCCCTGGCCAACAACCGCGACCTGCGCGTCTCGATCCTGAACATCGAGCAGGCGCGCGCCGCGTACCAGATCCAGCGCGCCGAGCGCTTCCCGACGATCAACGCGGCCGTCACCGGCCAGCGCCAGACCACCGGCCGCGACCAGCCGATCAGCAGCCTGTACCAGGCCGGCCTGCAGGTCAGCCAGTTCGAGCTCGACCTGTTCGGCCGCGTGCGCAACCTGACCGAAACCGCGCTGGCGCAGTACCTGGCCACCGAGGAAACGCGCAAGGCCGCCCAGATCAGCCTGATCGCGTCGGTGGCCAACGGCTACCTGACCTTCCTGGCCGACGACGAACTGCTGGCGCTGACCCAGCAGACCCTCAAGACGCGCGAGGAATCGCTGCGCCTGTCGCAACTGCGCTTCGAGAACGGCGTGTCGTCCAAGCTGGACCTGGACCAGGCCATCTCGCTGGTCGAGCAGGCCCGCACCACCCTGGCCCAGGCCCAGCGCCTGCGCGCCCAGGACCTGAACCTGCTGACCCTGCTCATCGGCCAGCCGATTCCGGACAACCTGCCGCCGGGCCTGACCCTGGCCAAGACCAACCTGCCGGACCTGCCGGCCGGCCTGCCCTCGGACCTGCTGGCCAACCGTCCGGACATCCGTTCGGCCGAGCAGCAGCTGATCGCGGCCAACGCCAACATCGGCGCGGCGCGCGCGAACTACTTCCCGCGCATCGCCCTGACCGGCAGCGCCGGCAGCGCCAGCACCGAGCTGTCCGGCCTGTTCAAGGGCGGCACCTTCGGCTGGACCTTCGCGCCGCAGGCGATCCTGCCGCTGTTCGACTTCGGCGCCCGCCGCGCCGGCGTCGAGACCGCGCAGGCCGGCCGCGACATCGCGGTGGCCCAGTACGAGCGCTCGATCCAGACCGCGTTCCGCGAAGTGTCGGACGCGCTGGCCGGCCAGGCGACCTACAGCGAGCAGCTGCGTGCCCAGCAGGCCGTGGCCCAGGCCGAGGCCGACCGCTTCAACCTGTCCGACCTGCGCTACCGCAGCGGCACCGCCAGCTACCTCGACCTGCTGGATGCCCAGCATTCGCTGTTCACCGCGCAGCAGCAGGCCATCGAGGCCAACCTGGCGCGCCTGCAGAACCAGGTCACGCTGTACCGCGTGCTGGGCGGCGGCTGGAGCGAGCCGGCGCCGAACGCCAACACGGCGGCGCGCTGATGGCTTGAGGCCAAGGCCGCACGATTGAAGGTCCCGACCGGGGCCGGTTTCGCGATTTCGGTATCATGAAATCGCGGGCCGGCCCCGGTCTTTTTCATGCCTGGAACCCCAGGCCGGGGGTGCGGTCTACCGGACGCGGATGCCTTTTGCGCCGCGCCCCGACGCCATGCGAACCTTTCTCCGCGCCCGTTGGAAAGCCATCGTCGCCATCCTCGTGCTGATCCTGCTCGCGGCGCTCACCTTCAGTCCAAGCTCAGCCATGCCCGAAGCCTCGCTGGCCACCCGTCTGCACACCGACGTGGCCGCCATCGCCTCCACCGAGCACAACACGGCCACGCCGCAACGGCTGGAGCAGGCGGCCGGCTACATCGAGAACGTGCTCGGCAGCGAGGGTTACAAGGTGCGGTGCCAGGCCTACCGGGCCGGCGGGCAGACGGTGCGCAACATCGAGGTGTCCGTGTCGAACGTGGCTGCAGGTGCGAAACCGGAACGCATCTTCATCATCGGCGCCCACTACGATTCGGCCCGGGGCGCCCCGGGCGCCAACCGCATTGATGACACCAGCGGCAGCGGCACGGCGGCCGTGCTGGAACTGGCGCGCCTCTTGAAGGATTTGCGCCCCAGCCGCGGCACCGAGGTGAAATTCGTGTTCTTCGTGAACGAGGAGCCGCCCTTCTTCATGGGCGAGGAAATGGGCAGCATGCAGCATGCGCGCAAGCTGCACGAGGAGGGGCAGAACGTGGAAGGGGCGCTGATCCTGGAGACTGTCGGCTACTATTCGCAGGCGCGCCACAGCCAGAAGCTGCCGCCGGGGCTGGAGGGCCGCTACCCGGACGCCGGACGCCCGGACGCCCGGACGCCGGACGCCGGCAACTTCATCGCCTTTGTCGGCACGCTCGAATCCTCGAAGCTGGTGCAGGAAGCCTTGTCCGGCTTCCAGCGCGCGTCCGACTTCCCCGCGCACGGGCTGGCGGCGCCGGCCTATGTGCAGGGGGTGACGCTGTCGGACCACTCCTCGTACAAGCGCTTCGGCTATCCGGCGATCATGATCACGGATACGGCTTTCATGCGTTATCCGTATTACCACACGGCGGAGGATACGCCGGACAAGGTCGATTACGCGAGCGTGGCGCGCGTGGTGTCCGGGTTGGCGCGGACGATTACCGCGTTGGCGGCCGGGGCGCAGACTTGATGGATGGTTGATCTGGCATCGGCTGGACGCGTGGACGGCACAGCCGTCCACCCTACCCGTGATGCGGGCCTTTCGGGTAGGGTGGACGGGCTCCCCGTCCACGCGTTCAATCCACGCCGGCCCAGCCTGAGCGCCTTATTCGGCCAGGAACATCTCCTGCAAATCGTTCAGGAAACGCTGCCCCAGCTCGGTGGGCTTGATGACCTTGAAATCGCGGTAGATCAAGCCCTTCCGCTCCGCCTCGTCGAGCGCCTTCTCGATCGCATTGATCGACAGGCCGGTCCTCTCCCCGAACAGGTTCGGTTCGAAGCCCTCGGTCAGGCGCAGGGCGTTGAGCATGAACTCGAAGCCCATGTCGGCGCGGCCGATCTCGTGTTCCTCGCTCACGGCATTGCCCTTGCGCGCGGCCTCGATGAAGGAGGCCGGCTGCTTGTAGCGCACCTGGCGCAGCACGCGGTGCGGGAAGGAGAGCTTGGAATGCGCCCCGGCGCCGATGCCGAGATAATCCCCGAACGCCCAGTAATTCAGGTTGTGGCGCGCGCGCCGGCCCGGGCGCGCATAGGCCGACACTTCGTAGTGCTCGTAGCCGGCCGCCGCCGTCATCGAAGCGATCATGTCCTGGATG
>CAJYQM010000111.1 GCA_913777025.1 uncultured Massilia sp.
CCGGGTCGGTGTGGCGCGCCACGTCGATGGCGCCGTACAGCACCTCGTCGTGCCGGCGGCGCAGCGCGCGCCGCACCAGCGTCAGCACGTCCTGTTCGCGCGCCTCGACCACGGCCGGATCCGGGTCTTCGCGCTCGGTGATCTCGAGGGAGAGGTCGACCAGGTTCTGGGCGACGGCCTCGTGATCGGGCTCCGCAGCCGGTTTCGGTGTCTTGCGGGGGGCTGGGCGCTTGTTGTTGGGCATGGCGGATTCATAAAAAGTGAACAAGGCGCCATGTTAGCAAACGCCGGGCGCGATCTAGCGAACGGGATGGCGGTTCAGCTGGGCCGTGAAGAATTCGGGACGCAGCTTGCGCGTCACTTCGAGCACCGGCATCACGTGGTCGAGGTGCTCGCGCATGGCCGCGCGCGCCCTTTCCGGATCGCGCGCCTCGATCGCTTCGACCACCGCGCGGTGCTCTTCCAGCACCCCGGCCATCCTGCCTTCCATCGGCAGCGTCAGCTGGCGGTAGCGGTCCATCTGGGTCTTGGCCTGCTGGATGATGGGCCAGACGCCCGGATAGCCCGACATCTCGGCCAGCGTGGCGTGGAATTGCTCGTCGGTGCGGTGGAAGGCTTGGAAGTCGCTGGCGGCGATCGCGACCGCCTGCTCTTCCAGGATCGCGCGCAGGCTGGCCGCGCACTCGGGGCCGGCCTTGGTCGCGGCCTTTTCGATGATCGCGGTTTCCAGCGCATGGCGCACCAGGTTGGCTTCTTCCAGGGCGTCGAGCGGGATGCGGGCGACGAAGGTGCCCGAGCGCGGGACGACCTCGATCAGGCCCTCGTCGGCCAGGCGCTGCACGGCTTCGTGCACCGGCGTCCGGCTGGTGCCGAATTCCTCGGCGATGTCGCGCTCGACGACGCGCTCGCCCGGCAGCATGCTCATCTCGACGATGCGCTGGCGCAGGCACAGGTAGACGCGGCGCGACGCGGTGAGGCCGGCTTCGGCCACGGATTGCGGTGGTAACGGGCTATTCATGGTGGCAGTCTAGCGAAAAGCCGCGCGCCAGTCAGGCCGGGGACGGCATGGCGTCGCGCGGGATGATCGCGCCGCGCACCCGGATGACCGCGCCCGCCAGGCGGTGGCCGGCACGTGCCGCCTGTTCCGGGTCCTTGCCGGACAGGCGCGCCGCCATGTAGGCCGCCCCGAAGGAATCGCCGGCGGCCGTGGTGTCGACCACGTCCTTCACCGGTGCCGGGGCGACCTCGACCTGCCTGCCGTCCGCCCATATCACGCAGGGTTCGGCGCCGCATTTGATGACCACCTCGCCCACGCCGTAGCCGCGCGTGCGTTCGATCACCTGGGCCACGCTTTCCTGGCCGTACAGGGCGATCTCGTCGTCCAGGGTCAGCAGCGCGATGTCGGCGTTGGCCAGCACTCGGCGGTAGACTTCGCGCGCGGTTTCGAGACTTTCCCACAGGCGCGGACGGAAGTTGTTGTCGAAGACCACACGGCCGCCGCGCGCACGGCACTGGGCCAGGGCGGCGATCAGGAGCTCGCGGTCGGCCGGGGACAGGATCGCCAGGCTGATGCCGGACAGGTAGACCATCGGCGAGGCCGCCAGCTGCACCAGCACCTTGCCCGCTTGCGGGGCCTCCAGCCAGTGGCGCGCGGCGGAGTCGCGGCGCCAGTAGTGGAAACGGCGTTCGCCGGACGGGTCGGTCTCGATCAGGTAGATGCCCGGCAGGCGGTCGGGCAGGCGCTGCACGCAGCCGGTATCGATGCCTTCGCGTTCCCAGCTGGCCAGCATCTCGGCCGACATGCCGTCCACGCCCAGGCCGGTCACGTAGGCGACCCGCACCTTGGCCGGATCCAGCAGGCGCGCCATGTAGACCGCCGCGTTCAGGGTGTCGCCGCCGAAGCGGTAGTCCATGCCGCCGGCAGGGTTGTCGGCGCTGCGCTGCAGCTCGATCATGCATTCGCCGATCGCGTAGACGGTTTGGGCTTCCATCGTGCTCCTCGTGTCGTGTTCTGAAAATCCGTCAATTATAAAAAAATACCGCTGCCCGGCTGCTCAGGATTGGGCGGCCGTCGCCGGCGTCGCCTTGACCGGCGGACGCGGTCCGCTGTCGCGCACCATGGTCCAGACCACGATGGCGGCGAGCACGTCGAACACGGCCAGCACGACGAACAGCGGGCTGTAGCCCACGTGGGTGACCAGGATACCGAACAGCAGGGTGAAGAGCGTCGCGCCCAGGTAGCCGGACATGCCGGCCAGGCCGGTGGCGGTCGCCACTTCATTCTTGCCGAACACGTCCGAGGTGATCGAATACAGCGCGCCCGACAGCACCTGGTGCGCGAAACCGCCGACGCACAGCAGCGCGATGGCCGTGTACGGGCTCGCCACCAGGCCGATGCAGCCGGGCGCGATCATCAGGAAGCCGCCCACCGTCATGACCCACTTGCGCGAGTTGGACAGCGAGACCTTGAAATGCTTGTGGAAGAACGGCGACAGGTAACCGCCCAGCACGCAGCCCAGGTCGGCCGCCAGGAAAGGCAGCCAGGCGAACATCGCGATTTCCTTGATGTTCATGTGGCGTTCGGTCGCCATGTACAGCGGGATCCAGGCGTTGAAGGTCTGCCAGGCCGGCTCCGACAGGAAGCGCGGCACCGCGATCGACCAGAAGTTGCGGTTC
>CAJYQM010000112.1 GCA_913777025.1 uncultured Massilia sp.
CCAGCTTGGTCACCATCGACAGGCCGATCGGCGACAGGCACAGCTCGCCGATCGACTGGATCACGTAGACCATGAACAGGGTCCAGAACGGGATCTTGTTGTCAAGCCCGACCAGTTGCTGCAGCGAGAACATCAGCAGCAGGAAGGCCAGGCCGTTGAAGATCAGGCCGAGGCCGAACTTGCGCGGGATCGATGGGTTGGCGCGGCCCATCATGACCCAGACCGATGCGACGATCGGCGCGCAGACGATGATGGCCAGCGTGTTCACCGACTGGAACCAGCCGGTCGGGAAGGTCCAGCCGCCGAAGTCGCGGCGCACGATGTTCTCGGCCAGGAAGGTGAACGAGCTGCCGGCCTGTTCGAAGAAGCACCAGAACATCACGTTGAAGAAGAAGATCACCAGCATGGCGATGACCTTGTCGCGCGCGACCTTGCCGTTGCGGAAGCCTTCGACCAGCAGCATGACGGCCAGCGCGATGAACAGGACGGTCAGGATGCCCTGCAGCTTTTCGGCGCCCATCTGCAGCAGGAAGTACACGCCCGGGATCACGACGAAGGAACCGATGACCACGCTGACGACGCGCACCGGGTTGGCCATCGGGCCGGTGGCGGCGCCGATGCCTTTCAGGCCGCGGCGGCCGATCTGGAACCAGACCAGCGACAGCAGCATGCCGACGCCGGCCGCGAAGAACACCGCCTTGTAGGCCGGCACGCCGGTCTTGGCGGAAAGGGCCTCGGCCAGGAAGCCGGTCAGGATCGGGGCGATGAAGCCGCCGCCGTTGATGCCCATGTAGAAGATGGTGAAGCCCGAATCGCGGCGGGTGTCGTTGATGCCGTACAACTGGCCGACCATGGTCGAGATGTTCGGCTTGAACATGCCGTTGCCGACGATGATGGTGGCCAGGCCCAGCTTGAACACGTTGGGGTCGGGCACGGTGATGGCGAACAGGCCGAGCACCATGAAGGATGCGCCGACCAGGATGGAGCGCTGGTAGCCGATCACGCGGTCGGCGATGTAGCCGCCGAACACGGCGCCGGCATAGACCAGCGCGAGGTAGGAACCGTAGGTCAGGTTGGCATCGGCCTGGCCGGCGCCGCTGCCGGCGTAGAACTGGGCGACGATGTAGAGCACCAGGGCCCAACGGATGCCGTAGAAGGCGAAGCGTTCCCAGAATTCGGTCATGAACAGCATCCACAGCGGTGCTGGGTGCCCCATGATCTGCCTGAATTCGGGGATCGCCTTCTGGTCGGCGGTTGAAGTAGCTGCACCGCTCATGCGGTTCCCTCCCAAGATCGTTTTATAAGAATGGTGTCTTAAAGGCTTTCCCGCCCAGGGTATGGGCGCTGGCCAATAGCGTCGCATTTTAGTGGAAATCCTGCGCCATCTGGCAACTTTTTCCGGAAGTCATATTGACCCGATCGGCCGTGGCGCCTAGCGGGACACAAAGTCTTGGCGAGTTGACGTATATTGATGGAAATGCCACATGAATCACAGAAGAGTAAAGGAAAGCGAACATGAATTACGAGGTTGTCGATACCCTGATTTCGCCGGAAGGCCGGCTCGAAGTCCTGTCCAAGGCCGAGGTGGCCAAGCTGCTCGATACCAGCCAGGGCGGCCTGTACCAGGTCTTCCGCAAATGCGCGCTGGCGGTGCTCAATTCGGGCAGCTCCATCGACGACGGCAAGGAACTGCTGGAGCGCTACAAGGACTTCGACATCAAGATCATCCAGCGCGAACGCGGCATCAAGCTCGACATCCGCGGCGCGCCGGCCCACGCCTTCGTGGACGGCAAGATGATCAAGGGCATCCACGAACACCTGTTCTCGGTGCTGCGCGACATCGTGTACGTGAACTTCGAGGTGACCGACAATCCGCGCTTCGACCTGCAGCGGCCGGAAGGCATCACCGATGCCGTCTTCCACATCCTGCGCAACGCCAACGCGATCCAGCCGCAGCGCAACCCGAACCTGGTGGTGTGCTGGGGCGGCCACTCGATCAACCGCATCGAGTACAACTATTCGAAGCACGTCGGCTACCAGCTCGGCCTGCGCGAACTCGACATCTGCACCGGCTGCGGCCCGGGCGCGATGAAGGGCCCGATGAAGGGCGCCGCCATCGGCCATGCCAAGCAGCGCCTGCAGGGCGGGCGCTATCTCGGCATCTCGGAGCCGGGCATCATCGCGGCCGAATCGCCGAACCCGATCGTCAACGACCTGGTCATCATGCCGGACATCGAGAAGCGCCTGGAAGCGTTCGTCCGCACCGGCCACGGCATCGTCGTGTTCCCGGGCGGCGCCGGCACCGCCGAGGAAATCCTCTACATCCTCGGCATCCTGCTGCACCCGGATAACGCCGACGTGCCGTTCCCGCTGGTGTTCACGGGCCCGGCCACCAGCCGCGAATACTTCGAGCAGATCGACAACTTCATCGGGCTGACGCTGGGCGAGCAGGCGCGCAAACGCTACAAGATCATCGTCGACGATCCGGAAGCGGTGGCCAAGGAAATGCACACCGGCATCCGCCAGGTGCGCGAATTCCGCAAGTCGCGCAGCGACGCCTATTACTTCAACTGGGGCCTCAGGATCGACCCCGAATTCCAGCGCCCGTTCCGCCCGACCCACGAGAACATGCGCAATTTGTCCTTGCACAAGAACCAGGAAACGCACCTGCTGGCCGCGAACCTGCGGCGCGCCTTCTCGGGCGTGGTGGCGGGCAACGTGAAGGAAGAGGGGATCCGCGCGATCGAGCAGTTCGGCAAGTTCGAGATCCATGGCGAAGCCGAGATCATGGCGCCGATGGATGCGCTGCTGCAGTCCTTCGTCGAGCAGAGCCGCATGAAGTTGCCGGGCAAGGAGTATGTGCCTTGCTATCGCGTCGTTCGCTGAGTTGGCCGTAAAACCGTCGCCCCTGCGCAGGCAGGGGCCCAAGTTCGTGGCAGCGCCTGCAACTTGGGTCCCCGCCTCCGCGGGGACGACGCCGTGGCGGCAATAAAAAAGGCGCGTACGGTTGCCCGTGCGCGCCTTTTTTTGGCGTTTCAACCGATCAAATGATCAGTCTTCCTTGCGCAGGTGAGGGAACAGCAGCACGTCGCGGATGTTCGGCGAATCGGTGATGATCATCATCAGGCGATCGATACCGATACCGCAACCGCCGGCCGGCGGCATGCCGTATTCCAGCGCGCGGATGTAGTCGGCGTCGTAGTACATCGCTTCGTCGTCGCCGGCTTCCTTCGCATCCACCTGGGCCAGGAAACGCGCGGCCTGGTCTTCCGGATCGTTCAGCTCCGAGAAGCCGTTGGCGATTTCGCGGCCGACCATGAACAGCTCGAAGCGCTCGGTGATGCCCGCGCGGGTGTCGGAGGCGCGCGCCAGCGGCGAGACTTCGACCGGGTAGTCGATGATGAAGGTCGGTTCCCACAGCTGGGCTTCCGCGGTCTCTTCGAACAGGGCCAGCTGCAGCGCGCCCAGTCCGGCGTGGGCCAGGGGCTTGACGCCGAACTTGCCCAGTTCGGTGCGCAGGAATTCGGCGCTGTCCAGCTGTTCGGCCGTGTATGCCGGGGCGAACTTGTTGATGGCCTGGACGATGGTCAGGCGGTGGAAGGGCTTGGAGAGGTCCAGCGCGCGCCCGCCGTAGGTGAGTTCGGCGGTGCCGTGGGCATCGACCGCGGCCTGGCGGATCACGGCTTCCGTGAAGTCCATCAGCCACTTGTAGTCGGTGTAGGCCGCGTAGAACTCCATCATCGTGAATTCCGGGTTGTGGCGGACCGAGACGCCCTCGTTGCGGAAGTTACGGTTGATTTCGAACACGCGATCGAAGCCGCCGACCACCAGGCGCTTCAGGTACAGCTCGGGCGCGATACGCAGGAACATCTGCATGTCCAGCGCGTTGTGGTGGGTGATGAAAGGCTTGGCCGCGGCGCCGCCCGGGATCGGGTGCAGCATCGGGGTTTCGACTTCCATGAACTGGTGTTCCTGCATGAAGCGGCGGATCGACGCGATGGCGGCGGTACGCGCCTTGAAGGTGCGACGCGTCTCTTCGTTCATGATCAGGTCGACGTAGCGCTGGCGGTACTTGGTCTCCTGGTCGGCCAGGCCGTGGAACTTGTCCGGCAGCGGGCGCAGCGACTTGGTGATCAGGCGCAGTTTGCTGACCTTGACGGTCAGCTCGTCGACCTTGGTCTTGAACAGCGTGCCTTCGATGCCCAGGATGTCGCCCAGGTCGTAGCGGCGGAAGGCTTCCATCGCCTCTTCGCCCAGGTTGTCCAGGGTCACGTAGATCTGGATGCGGCCGTCGGCGCGCGGGCCCGACGCGTCCTGCAGGGTCGCGAACGCGGCCTTCTTGCCGGCTTCGCGCTTGAGCATCATGCGGCCGGCCAGCACCACCTGCTGCGGCTCCTTCTCCAGCTCTTCGCGGCTCCAGCCGCCGTATTGCTCGACCAGGTCGGCCGCCTTGTGCTGCGGGACGAAGTCGTTCGGGAAGGCCACGCCTTTTTCGCGTAGCGCGGCCAGCTTGGCGCGACGCTCGGCGATGATCTTGTTGTCGTCCGCGGTGATCGCGCTGTTCCGGTCGTGCGCGCCTTGTTCCTGGGCGCCGGTTTGTTCTTGGTTGTTGCTCATGTCAGGTATCAGTCTAGTCTTGTTTTACAGGCTCGCGCACAAGGCGGCGGCGTCCAGGTCAGCGTAATCGTCCACGACCCGGATCACGTTGTCGTAATCCTTGAAGGCCTCGGCCGGCAGCGTGGTGGTGATGACCACCGCGCGCATGCCGGCGCGGCGTGCCGCTTCCACGCCCATCGGCGCGTCTTCGAACACGACGCAATCCGCCGGGGCGACGCCCAGCTGCTCGGCGGCCTTCAGGAACACGTCCGGATGCGGCTTGCCGTGCTTGACGTCGGCGGCGCCGACCACGGTGTCGAAGTGGCGCCGCAGGTCGAGTTCGTCGAGGGTGAACACGATATTCTTCGGCGGGGCCGAGGTCGCCACAGCTAGCTTCATGCCCTGCGCGCGCGCGCCGGCCACGAAGTGCTCGAAGCCTTCGATCGCGCGGCGGTGCGGGCCGTACATCTCGCGGTACAGCGCATCCTTTTCCAGCGCCAGTTTGGTGATTTCCTCGTCCGTGACGTCCGGACCCAGGCGCGCGCGCAGGATCTCGCGGCCCTGGGCGCCGGCCGTCTCGCGGAAGAAGGCGTCGGCCTCGTATTCCTTGCCGCGGCGGGCGAAGAAGGCGAGCCAGGAGTCGGTATGGAAGGCCATGTTGTCGACGATGGTGCCGTCCATGTCGAAGATGAATGCGCGTGCCTGGGTCATCGTGTGCTGTGCTTTCTGTTATACGCCTTGTTTCAGCGAGGCGGAAATGAAGTCGTCGAGGTCGCCGTCCAGCACGTTCTTAGTGTTGCCGGTTTCGAAGCCGGTGCGCAAGTCCTTGATGCGCGACTGGTCCAGCACGTAGGAACGGATCTGGTGGCCCCAGCCGACGTCGGTCTTGGAGTCTTCCAGTTTCTGCTGCTCGGCCATGCGCTTGCGCAGCTCGAGCTCGAACAGTTTCGCGCGCAGCATGTCCCAGGCTTCGGCCTTGTTGCGGTGCTGCGAGCGGTCGTTCTGGCACTGCACCACGATACCGGAAGGCGCGTGCGTGAGGCGCACGGCGGAATCGGTTTTGTTGATGTGCTGGCCGCCGGCGCCGGATGCGCGGTAGGTGTCGATGCGCACGTCCGCCGGGTTGATCTCGATCTCGAAGGACTCGTCGACTTCCGGATACACGAACAGCGAGGTGAACGAGGTATGGCGGCCGTTGGCCG
>CAJYQM010000113.1 GCA_913777025.1 uncultured Massilia sp.
CCTACGGCAATACGGTGTCCGACGACCTGTGGAAGCAGATCGAAAAGGCGGCCAAGAAGCCGGTGACGGCCATCGCCCACGACTTCACGCTGCAGCCGGGCGTGCCGCTGGTACGCGTGGGCGAGCCGGTCTGCAAGAACGGGAATACCACCGTCGCGCTGACCCAGGAAGAGTTCTCGCGCGACCGCCCGGAAAAGAAACCGCTGGCCTGGCGCGTGCCGGTCATCGCCCAGATCGCCGCAGGTGGGAATAACAGCGGCAAAACGGCCAGCACCCTGGTCTCCGGCGGCAAGGGCAGCATCACCGTGCCGGGCTGCGGCGCCGTGGTCGTCAACGCCGGCCAAAGCGGTTACTACCGTACCCTGTACGCGCCGAAGGAATTCGCGCAGCTGGCGCAAGCCTTCGCCACGCTGGCGCCGATCGACCAGATCGGCCTGCTGTCCGACAGCGCTTCGCTGGGCATGGCCGGCCTGCAGCCGGCATCGAGCGTGCTCGACCTGGCCAAATCCACGCCGGCCGGCGCCGAGCCGCAGGTGTGGCAGCGCATCGCCGGCGTGCTGTCCGGCTTCCATGCCCGCTACCAGGGCGAAGATGCGCGTCAAAAAACCTTCGACGCCTTTGCCATCGCGCGCCTGGCGCCGGTGATGGCGCAAGTCGGCTGGACCGCGCGCACCGGCGAAGCATCGACGGTCGCCAACCTGCGCGAGCAGCTGATCGGCGTATTGAGCGAGCTGGGCGACGCGAACACCATCGCCGAGGCACGCCGCCGCTACGCCGCGATGGACAGCGATCCGTCCGCCGTGCCGGGCCCGCTGCGCAAGACCATCCTGGCCGTGGTCGCGCGCAACGCCGACGCCGCCACCTGGGACGACCTGCACAAGCGCGCGCAGGCGGAAAAGACGCCGCTGCTGAAGACCAACCTGTACATGATGCTGGCGAGCGCCGCCGACCGCGGCCTGGCGCAGCGCGCGCTGAACCTGGCCCTGACCGACGAACCGGCCCAGACCACCAGCGCCGGCATGATCTCGACGGTGTCCGGCCGCTACCCGGACCTGGCCTTCGACTTCGCCCTGGCCAACCAGGAGAAGATCAACCAGCGCGTCGACGCGACGTCGCGCAGCCGCTACTTCGCCCGCCTGGCCGGCGGCTCCTCGGACCCGGCGATGGTCGGCAAGCTGAACGCCTACGCCGGGGCCAACCTGGCACCGAGCGCGCGCGGGGACGTCGAGGCGGCGATCGCTTCGATCCAGGACCGCGTGAAGGTGAAGAAGGAGCGCATGCCGGAGATCGATGCGTGGCTGGCGAAGAACGCCCGATAAGCGGACACCTCGGCGACAGGCTGCCGGCCTGCGCCGGGCGGTATCAGCCGTGGTCGAGCATGGCCGGCAGTTGCCGGACCAGCGCGTCGATCACGGTGCGTACCCGCATCGGCAGATAGCGCCCGAGCGGCCAGACTGCGTGGATCTCGAAGCCCGGTCCACGCAGTGCCGGAAGAACTTCAAGCAACTGCCCGGACCGCAGGCGCGCGGCCACCAGCCATGACGGCAACCATGCCAGCCCGCTTCCGCTGGCCGCGGCATCCGCGATCGCTTCCAGGTCGTCGAAACGGAGCCGTCCGGCGGGCTTGACCTCGCGCGGCTGCCCATGGGCGTCGAAGCGCCAGGGCACCACGCGCTGGCCCTTGCCGTATGCCAGCACGGCGTGGCAAGCGATCTCGTCGAGCTGCGCCGGCATGCCGTGCCGGTCCAGGTAGGAAGGCGAAGCGCACAGCACCATCGACTGCACACCCAGGCGGCGGGCCTTCAGCTCGGTCTCGTCGCCCAGGGCCCCGGTGCGCACGGCCAGGTCGATGCCATCCGCCAGCAAATCCACGGACCGGTCGGTAAAGGCGACTTCGAGTTCCAGCCGCGCATGTGCCGCCGCGAGTTCGACCAGGATCGGGGCGATGCAATGGCGTCCCAGGAGCACCGGTACGCTGATGCGAACCCGGCCGGCCACATGCCGTTTCGCCATATCGAAACTCTCCTCGGCATCCCGGATATCGGCAAGCGCGCCCGCACAGCGCTCGTAGAATGCCGCGCCTTCCTCGGTGAGGCGCAGGCTGCGCGTGGTCCGATGGAACAGCTGCACACCAAGGCGCGCTTCGAGCCGGGCAATGGCCTTGCCGACGGCCGAACGCGACAAGCCCATTCCCTCCGCGGCGACCGCGAAACTGGACGCTTCAGCCGCCCGTACGAATGCGGCGATACCGCTCAACTGGTCAACCATGACACCTCTCGCAATGGTGAATTTTTTTCTCCACTGCTAATAATACATTCTCCACTGGCGAGATTAGTTCTCACCTATGCTGACGCATCCGAAAACTCAAGGAAGCTTCACATGATGGACCACCTCGACAACATCCTCGCCGGCGCTGCGCGCGCGCGGCTGCGCCGCTGGGTTGCGCTTGCCGCACTTGCCGTGGTCAGCGCGGCAAGCGCGATCGGTGCCGAACCCCAGGCGCCGACGTCAGCGCAAGTGCCCGGTTATTTCCGGATGCAGCTCGGCAGCTTCGACGTCACTGCGCTGTACGACGGCCACGTCGGTATCGACGCGGCACTGCTGGGCGGCGCCGGACGGGCGACCATCGATCGTGCGCTCGCAAGCGCATTCCAGACGCGCAGCGCTGCGCTCCAGACCGCAGTGAACGGCTATCTCGTGCGTACGGACGCGCACCTGATCCTCGTGGATACCGGTACCGCAAAACTGTTCGGCGACCGTCTCGGCTTTCTGCCACAGAACCTGCAGGCAGCCGGTTATTCGCCGGCCGACGTCGACACTGTCCTGCTGACCCACCTGCATCCCGATCACGCCGGCGGCCTGCTCACCAGCGAGGGCAAGATGGCATTTCCGAATGCACAGGTATTCGTGCCGAAGGCGGATGCCGATTACTGGCTGAGCCGCGAGGCGGCAGCGGCGGCGCCGAAGGACAAGCAGGCGCTGTTCGCCATGTCGCGCGACGCGGTCGCACCTTATCTCAAAGCCGGCAGGCTCATCGTGTTCGAGCCCGGCCAAACGCTGCGCGAGGGCGTGCGCGCCGTGCCGGCGCCGGGCCATACCCCGGGCCATACCGCTTATCTATTTTCATCCGGGACGCAAAGCCTGCTGGCCTGGGGCGACATCATTCACAATGCCGCAGTCCAGTTCCCGCACCCGGAGGTGTCGATCGAATTCGACTCGGACCAGCGGCGTGCGATATCGACCCGGCGCGACCTGCTCGGCCAGGCGACATCGAACCGTTGGTGGGTCGCCGGCGCCCATTTGCCCTTCCCCGGCCTCGGGCGGATCCAGCCCGGCGCGGACAGGAGCTACCGCTGGATACCGGCCGAATACCTGCCGGTGCACGCATCGCCGTAAAGT
>CAJYQM010000114.1 GCA_913777025.1 uncultured Massilia sp.
ATATCCCGCGGATCGACCGGCAGCGCATGCTTGAGCTCTTCGGATGCGCCGGCAAAACGGCTCAATACCAGTACGCCGAGCAGGTCGGCGCGCGCGGCGACGAATTCCTTGGCCACCAGGTTCATGCCGTCGTGCAGGCTGGTGACCAGGCACGCATCGCAGGCGCGGTAGCATGCGGCGACACCTTGCGGATCGAGCCCGCCCAGGTGCAGCAGCACCGGCGTGTAATCGGCCGTGGCGAAACGACGGTTGATGCGGGCCGCCAGCACGCGCACGGCGCGGTCGAGCCGGCGGTACGCTGCCAGCGCCATCCGGCCCGGTGCGGCAATCTGCAACAGCACGACCTTGCCGACCTGCTGCGGATGCCGCTCCAGGAACAGCGCGAACGCACGCAAACGCTCGACGATGCCCTTGGTGTAGTCCATGCGGTCGATCCCGAGCAGCAGACGCGTGTTCTCGGCGATCCCGAAGCGCTCGCGGATGCGCTGGCGATCGGCCCCGCGGGAGTCAGGCGCCAACGCGGGCCAGGCAATCGAAACAGGATACGAGCCCGCCTGGACCAGGCGGCGCGTCGATCCGGTCCCGGTGGTCGATACGACCTGGCCTGGCGCAGCGCATGCCGCGCGCGCCGCAGTAAAGCGCGCCAGGTCGCTTGCCGTCTGGACTCCTACCAGGGTGCTGCCCAGCAGGCCCTCCATCAAGGCGGCGCGCCACGGAAAGCGCGCCAGCGCATCGGGTGCCGGAAATGGAACGTGCCAGAAAGTGACGATGACAGCTTGCGGCAGGCGCGCGCGCACCAACTGCGGCACCAGCGCCAGGTGATAGTCCTGGACCAGGACCACCGGACGCTCGCTACGGGCTTCGGCCACGACGGCGTCGGCAAACAAGCGGTTCACACGCTGGTAACAGGCCCAGTCGGCGTCACGAAACGCCGGGGCCACACCGGCGCGGTGGCACAAGGGCCACAACGCCTCGTTGGCCATGCCGTCGTAGTAGCCGGCGACATCGGCTTCGGACAGCCACAAGCGGCGCAGCCGGTAGGCTGCCGGCAAGTAGGAAGCCAGCACGTGTCCACTGGTGTCGCAGGCATCCCGGTCAGCCGCGCCGCTGCCATGCGCAATCCAGCAGCCCCCCTGGCCCGCAAGGACGGCCTCGAGCGCGGTGACCAGACCGCCGGCTGGCCGCTCGCCGACGATCGTGCCGCCTGCGCGCCGATGGATCAAGGGCGCACGGTTCGATACCACGATGATGTCGCCGCTGAAGTCCAGCCCTGCGAGCAGGCGTCGAAGGCCGGCCGCATCCCGCACGCTGGCCGCGGTAATGGACGCGTCGCCATGGGCTGGCACCGTCTCCGATCGAACAGCCCTGTTTATCGGCATGCGATATGTCCTCTAAGCTTTTTAATTACAAAGCCCAGATTAGCGGAATAGATCAACTGTCAACTGTACGGCTGCGCACGCTCGCGCGCGCATACCGCCGCTTGCATTCTTCGACCGATGCCACAAGGTCCACGACCGGCGCCGGATAATCCGGAATGGGCGACTCGCGCTTCCACGGCTCGTGCAGGTGGCCCGCATCGATCGGCGCCAGCGCCGGCAGCCAATGCTTGATGTATGTGGCGTCCGGATCGTGCGTTTTCGACTGCGCCGACGGATTGAATATACGGTATGGCGGCTGGGCATCTGCCCCGGTCGACGCCACCCATTGCCAGTTGCCGTTATTGGAGGCCTGGTCGTAGTCGTTCAGTCTCAGGGCGAAATAGGCCTCGCCGCGACGCCAGTCGACGCCCAGCGTCTTGACCAGGAAGGAGGCGGCGATCAGCCGTGCGCGGTTATGCATGGCGCCAGTCGTGTTCAACTGCGTCATCGCCGCATCGACGATGGGATAGCCGGTCGACGCGCTCTGCCACGCTGCCATCCGTTCCTCCCCCAATTTGCCTCCGACCCAGTCAAGTTCGGCAAATTTCCGCAGGTAAGGGCCGTCGGCGACCCGCGGTACGTGATAGATCAGTTGCGAAAAATACTCGCGCCAGCAAACCTCGCGAATCCAGGCGCGCACGCCGGCGGCGTGGACATCGGCGTGCTTCCCGAGTTCGCGGAAAATTTCCCGGATCGACATGGTGCCGAAACGCAGGTGGATGTCCAGCCCGGAGGTTGCCGGCAGCGGCAGCGCATCGCGGAGCGCAAGGTAGTTCCCGACCTTACCCCGGAACTCGTCGAAAACGCGGCGCGCGCCCGTGGTACCCGGATATAGGCTCAGGTTTTCCAGATCGACCTCGTCGAAGCCGAGTTGGTCGAGCGGAATGTTCGGCACACCATCCACCGAGGCGTCGAAGTTCTCCTTCATGGGTGCCGGATCGTAATCGCCCAGTACCTCGTCATCCTGGCCGAGCCGGTGCAGCCAGGCGTTGTAGTATGGGGTGAAGCGGGTATAGGGCGTGCCCGACTTGCTGAGAACCTCGTCCTTGTGCAGCAAGACCTGGTCCTTCGACAGCACGAGGTCCCTGCCGTCGCGCGCCAGGGCCGTGGCGATCGCTTGATCCCGGCGCCTTGCCGATGGCTCGTAGTCCTCGTTCGCAAAGACGCGGCCGGCACCGATCCGCCGCGCGAAGTCGGGAATGACCCGGGACGGATCGCCTTCCAGCGCAATCAGCTTGCCACCCAGCCTGGCGATCACCTCCCCTGCCTCGGCGACGCTGGCGTGGATGAAGGCCACGCGCCGATCCGTCCGTGGCAATTCGTCGAGGATGGTACGGTCGTACACGAACACGCAAACGACCTCATCGGATGTCGACAGCGCGGCATGCAAGGCCACGTTGTCATGGGCGCGCAGGTCGCGGCGCATCCAGAAAATCGATCGTTGCTCGTTCATGAGGGACTCGCGCATGTCGTTGATGTGCGAGCATTCTAGGCAAGGCCCGGACAAGCAGGCGCACCGATGGGTGTGCGCGCCCGCAGTGCGCCGCTCAGTCCTTCGACACGGGCGCTTCCCAGCCCTGCGGCGTCAGCCTGACGTTCAGCTTTTCCTTCTGCCGGTGTTCGCCGTCGACGGTCCGGCCCAGGTCGGGGAAGGCTTCCTTGACCTGCGGCTTCCTGGCCCAGGCGGCCACGTCGGCCAGCTTGTAGGTGTAGATCACGCTGGAGACCTCGTGCTCGCGCACCTTGGCCGGCTCCGCCCAGCTCACCACCTTGTCAAGCAGCTTGTGGCCCCAGCAGATGCGCTGTGGCTGCTGCGCACCGCCGTGCAGGTAAGGCTTCGCGGCGTCCAGCATCGTGTAGCGCCTGACTTTCACCTTGGGCCCGGTCGGCTTGCCGTCGGTAAACAGGCCGGCCAGTTCCACGTCCTCGCCACGCGCCAGGCCCGCCGCTTCCAGCGCGGCCATCTGGCCGGCGACGCCGTCCGGATACAGCTTCTGCTGGCGCAGGTCGGTTTCATACACGTCGACCGGCCATTTGATGGGGTCCAGGCACATCTCGCCCTTCTGGTCCAGGTAGCGAGTGACGGTGATGCCGAAGTTCTTGTCGTTGGCGGAGGTCTTGCTGTCGCAGGCGGACAACGCCGCGGTCAGGCTCACGCAGCAGATGAGGGAGATGGCGGTTTTTCTCATGGTCATGTCATTGTACCAAGACCCGGGCGCCGGGCCGCACGCCGATCCTGTATCGTGCCTGGCAAACGACAAGCTTTCCAGGCAAACGACCATGAAGCGAAAAGCGAATGCGGCGCAGGCATCGACGTCCCAGCTCGAACTCCCCCTCGGCCGGCAACAGGCGGTACACGACCTGTCCTACTACATCGGCCTGGGCAAGGTCTTCGCGACCTACCACAAGCGCTGGCCGACCGTGGCATCGAGCCGCGAGGAATTCCGGGCCGCGCGCGTGCACGCCTACGATGGCCAGCGCATCGACCGGGAACTGCGCTTTCCCGCCCCCGAGCTCGAGGCCGATCCGGCCTACCGGGCGTTGCGCGAGCGCAGCCTGGCCGACGGCATGGCGGACGGCGTCACCCTGGCGGTCCTCGACCCGCGCTATCGCACGGTCCTGAGCGAAGCGGGTATGGCCGGCCTGTTCGAATCGATCGTGCTGCCGCGGCCGGGCAGCCCGGGCGCGGTGCGCTACGCGACCGGGGTGCCGGCCCACGGCCCGGGGGAACTCACCCTGCACATAGGGGACGCGATACGCGCCCGGGCGCTCAGGCTGGCGGAACTGGATCCCGACGATGTGCGCGTGTTCGCCGCCGCGTTTTCGGTGCGCGTACAGGCCAGCGGCGAACTCACGGACTTTATCGACCGCGTCGGCATCTGCGGCCCGGCCGACGCCCTCCACCTGGCCGACGACTACCTGCTCGAGGCCGGCGACGATGGCCGCCTGTTCCTGACGTGCCGGGTGCACGCGGGCCGCCGCTACGCCGGCAGCTTCGACGTCGCATCCCTGGCGTGCCGGCTCGCCCCGGTCTACCGCGCCGATCCCGTGCTGGCCGGCCTGCGCGCCAGCGCCCCGCCCGCACCGCCGCCCGCGCCCGCGGCGGCACCGGCGCCGCACAGCGACGAGGAATTGCGCGAGCAACTGGCCGCGCTCGAACCGGAAGGCCGGTGCCTGAACCTGCCGATCCAGGACTTGAGCCGGCTGGCCGACATCCGGCGCCTGCTGGAGCAGGCCGGCGGCGTCTTCAGCACGCAGCGGCAGCGTTTCGATTTCGAAGAAGGGATCGACCCGGCCGAGGTGGTCGCGCGGCTGCTCAGCGGCGGCGCGCCGTAGCGCGGCGCCTGGACGGGGCCGTGTCCACGCCGCCAAAGAAGTCGGGCTGGACCGGCTGGGGTGGCGGCACCGGCGGCGCGGCCGGCGGCGCGGCGCTTTCGGCAGGGCTGGGCGGCGCGGGCGTGCCGGTATCGAAAGGATCGATTTCGGCCGCCAGGCTGTCCGTATGCGCCACCACCTCATCGAGGATCGCCTGCGCAGCGGGATCGGGCGCCTGTCCCGCCCCGGCCAGCCGCTCCCGGCAGGCCGCCACCGACGCGCGCACCGCCGCCACGGTGCGGCTGCCGCAATCGCCGGTCACCAGCTTGTCGAAGCGGTACTCTTCCCACTTGTCCTGTTCGCGCCGCGACAGCAGCTGCGGATAATGGCGCGCCTTGTAGCGCAGGAACAGCGCGCCGAGCCTGGGATCGCCGAACTCCGGCTCGACGGCCGCGAGGTTGGCCGGATCCATGGTCCGCAGCATCTCCAGCGCGCGCCGGTCCGCGTTGCCGATGAAACCCGCATACAGGGCCTGCTCGGGATCGCACCCGGGTTCCGGACGGTCGAAGGCAGCCTGCAGCAGCCGGGCCAGGTCGACCGTCTCGAGCACGCCCAGGGCCACGGGCAGGTTCGCGAGCGCGGCCGCGAGGTCGAGCTCCAGTTCGGCGGCCCGCTCGCGCGACAGCACGTTCAGGTTCTGGAACACCGGCGGCGACTGGTTGGCGGCGATGCGGGCGAGCGGGATCGGCTCGACATCCCCGGGATGGTCGTCGATGGCCGGCGCCAGGCGCCTGCGCAGGGTTTCGGCATCGATGTCGAGCAGCTGGCGCGGGTCCTGCGACAGGTCCCAGGCGATGACTTCGTTGCGGTTGACCGGATGCAGGGCGAGCGGCAGCAGGAGGCGCACGCCGGCCGAGCGCGCCGTGTCGCGCCCGACGTGGAGGAAGGGCTTGTGCTGCGCCACATCCATCTCGCGCAGCGCCAGGTTCTTGTCGAGCATCGAGAAGCAGTGCGCATACAGGCGCGGCTGGCGCTCCCGGATGCGCCGCGCCAGGGCCAGCGTGGCGTAGACGTCGGACAGGGCGTCGTGCGCCGACTCGTGCAGCAGGCCGTTCGCCGCGCTCATGCGCGCCAGCTTGAACGATACCCTGCCCTGTTCGTCGCGCGGCCACTCGAGCGTATCGGGACGCAGCGCGTAGGCGGCCCGCACCAGCTGCAGCAGGTCCCAGCGCCCGCAGCCATCCTTCCACTCGCGGGCGTAGGGGTCCATCAGGTTGCGCCACAGCATGAAGCGCGTGATTTCGTCGTCGAAGGCGATCGAGTTGTAGCCGAAGCTGATCGTGCCCGGCGTGGCCAGCTCGCGGTGGACGGCATCGACGAAGCGCAGTTCGGGCAAACCCACCTCCCGGCAATACTGGGGCGTGATGCCGTTCAGCAGGCAGGCGCCTGGATCCGGCAGGTGATCCGGCGCCGGCTGGCAATGCAGGGTGGTGGGATTGCCGACGATCTCGAGATCGAGATCGGTACGGACGCATGCGAACTGCACGGGCCGGTCGCGGACCGGATCCGTGCCTGTCGTTTCAAAATCGAAGACCAACAAGGTGTTCATGGGCGCTCGCGGGAATCCACACGGGGCCATTATAGGCCGGCGTGACGGAT
>CAJYQM010000115.1 GCA_913777025.1 uncultured Massilia sp.
GAGCGCAAGGCCCTCGAGGACAGCTATCGTCCATCGCCGGCCCCCGGCCTGCTCACCGCGCTGAAAAGCGTGACTGCCGCGATGCGCCGCGCCGGCGTGCCGCTGCTGGCCGGCACCGACGCCGGCAACCCGGGCACGCAATACGGCGCCAGCCTGCACCACGAGATGGCGCGCCTGGTCGATGCCGGCCTGACGCCGCAGGAAGCCCTGATCGCGGCCACCAGCGCGCCGGCCATCGTGTTCCACCTGGGCCAGCGCGGCCGCATCGTCCAGGGCTACAAGGCCGACCTGGTGCTGGTCGAGGGCAATCCGCTGCTGGACATCACGGCCACGCGCCGCATCGTCGACGTCTGGAAGGATGGCGACAGCACGTCCGCGCTGCGCGAGCAGCAACGCCGGCACGTGGCGCAGGAAGCCTTGCCGCGGCAGTCGGCACCGGTTGCGCTGCCGGCCGATGGCCGAATCAGCTTGCTGAAAGACGGCCAGCTGGCCAGTCCCTTCGGCGTCGGCTGGGTGCCGTCGGACGACAAGATGATCGGCGGCGCATCGAGCGTCAAACTGACCACGCAGGCGGGCGAGGCCGGGGCGATCGTGACCGTCGACGCCAGCGTCAGGCCTGGCTTCATGTTCCCCTGGGCCGGCATGGCCTTCGTGCCGTCGACGGCGCCGGCCCAGGACGCCGACCTCAGCGTGGTCAGGACGGTGCGCTTCCGCGTGCGCGGCGACGGCAAGCAGTACCAGGTAACGACGATGTCGCGCGGCATGCGCATCCCGAAAAGCCTGCCGTTCACGGCGGGCACCCAGTGGCAGGAAGTGGCGATCCCGTTCAGCGCCTTTGCGGGCGTCGATCCGGCGGCGGTGGTCATGTTAGGATTTAATGCCGGGCCGCAACCTGGCGACTACCGCTTCGAAATCACCGACGTCAGGCTCACCCGGGAATAAACCTCGAAAATAAGCGATGGAACGAATCAAGCGCGCGCTGGCCGGCCCCTGGGTGCCGCCCGAGATGGGCAAGATGCCCTACCTGTGGGCCTGCTCGCTGACCTTCATGCTGTGGCAGTACTTCTTCAAGCCGCCCACCGCGTTTGAACTGTCGATGTTCGGCCTCACCGCGCTGCTGTTCCTGCCGATCTACCTGGTCAGTTTCTGGGTCAGCGGGCGCGAGACGGTCCTGTGCGTGCTGCTGGCCTGCCTGATCGGCTGCCTGTGGGTGCCCTGGAACTCCGGTGCCGGCTGCTTCTTCATCTTCGCCAGCGGCATGTGCGGGCGCCTGAAGCCCGCGCGCCGCGCCTACCGCTTGCTGGCGGGGGTGATCGGGCTGGCGACGCTGGCCGGCTGGCTGCTGTCGCCGTACGGGCTGGCCTTCCTGCTGGCGCCCTGGACCATCGGCTTGTCGGTCGGCGTGGCCTCGATCATGGAAGAAGGCTTGCGCGCCTCGCGCCGCCAGCTGCACCGCAAGCAGGAGGAGGTCGAGCACATGGCGCGCATCGCCGAACGCGAACGCATCTCGCGCGACCTGCACGATTTGCTCGGCCACTCCCTGTCCCTGATCGCACTGAAGGCCGAATTGGCGGGCAAGCTGGCCGGGCGCGATCCGGAAGCCTGCAGGCGCGAGATCGGCGACATCGAAGCCAGCGCGCGCCAGGCCCTGGCCGAGGTGCGCGCCGCCGTCACCGGCTACCGCCAGAGCGGCCTGTCCGGCGCCCTGGCCAGCGCCCGCGCCAGCCTGCTGGCCGCGAACGTCGAACTGCGCGAGAGCGTCGAGGATTTCGCGCTGGCCCCGGCCGCCGAGCACGTGCTGGCCCTGGCCCTGCGCGAAGCCGTGACCAACGTGGTGCGCCACGCCGGCGCCACCCGCTGCACGCTGGGCCTGGCACTGGAGCAGGGCAGCGCCGTGCTGCGCGTGGCCGACGACGGCACCGCGTTGCGCGCCGGCGGCGAGGTCCGGACCGGCAACGGCCTGGCCGGCATGCGCGAACGCGCGGCCAGCGTCGGCGGCAAGCTGCTGCTCAGCGTCGATGCCGGGCTGCGGCTCGAACTGCGCATACCTATTGGAGAGACTGCATGATTCGCATCGTGATCGCCGAAGACCAGGCCCTGGTGCTGGGCGCACTGGCCGCGCTGCTCGGCCTGGAAGACGATATCGCGGTGGTCAGCACCGCCGGCAACGGCAAGGACGCGCTGGCCAGGTGCCGCGAACTGCGTCCCGACATCGTGCTGACCGACGTCGAGATGCCGCAGATGACGGGCCTCGAGCTTGCAAGCCAGCTGGCGCAGGACAAGCTGCCTTGCAAAGTCGTGATCGTGACCACCTTTGCCCGCAGCGGCTACCTGCGCCGCGCGCTGGAAGCCGGCGTGCGCGGCTACCTGCTGAAGGATGCGCCGGCCGAGAACCTGGCCGCGGCGATCCGCCAGGTCCACGCGGGTGGGCGCGCGATCGCGCCCGAGCTGGCGCTGGAAAGCTGGAGCGCGGGCCAGGACCCGCTGTCCGAACGCGAGCGCCAGGTGCTGCGCCTGGCCGGGGAGGGCAGGACCAGTGCCGAGATCGCGAAGCAGGTGCATTTGTCGGAGGGGACAGTACGCAATTATTTGTCGGAGGCGATCAGCAAGCTGGGGGCGGGGAACCGGGTGGAGGCGTACCGGGTGGCCAGGAATGCGGGGTGGTTGTAACTTACTACGGGAATCGCAAGAAGCTTTCCCGTATGCCCGACCAGCTATCTGGTAGGCTGGTCGTACTCAATTCCTTATGGTAGCGCTTGAACATCTCGTCGATCGCTGGTATGTACTCTTTACTTTTGAACTTTAGACACATGTCCATGAGCTCCATGACCATGTGTACTGGATCTGACACCAAGGTTCTCGGCGGCTTAATCAACGGATACTTCTCGAATACATCGGGATGATCCCTCGCCAGCAAGCGCATCACTGCGTTGCCCAGCTTCTCACATGCCCCCATGTATCCCTCCTTCTCAAGGTCCCCTAGTTCCCACTTGAGCGTGTGAAGTACGTTACTTTCTCCACTGGACACCAAGACCAGGCTATCCCGCTCTTCTAAGCTCGAGAGTGCTACGTTTACTTTCGGATCTCTCATTATTACCTCCTCAAGTTAAAAGACCAGCAAATGTTAACTGCTGGTCTTACCTTTAAACGTTCAGGGTGCTACGTGGGTTCCGTTATCGGTGACCCTCTTTGCAGTAGCTTCACATTCGCGGAGTCTTGCCCATGCTTTTTCCCTGCACGCATTGAGTACTCCAGCGTCCCTGTGCATTAAGTAGTTCGCATAGCAAACATCATCTTCAGTGAATTTAATGTCATAGCAGATGTTGATTAGCTCCTCCAAGGTTTTGCCACTTAGGGTGGAGTTGGAACCTCGGTCGTTATCTCTTGGCTCCTGCCCATTGGTGCATAAAATAGTTGCGAAGTCACACCAGCTTTGCGGGAACCACGGGGTAGGACCTGCGGGAAGTGGCTGAGTTTCTGGATCTGCCATTGGCGGCGTATCCCTGTTACCGTGTATGACGCAGATTGATCCCATTGGCGTGAACACGCAGTCCCACCATCACCACCACCATCAACACCACCAACATTACCACCAACATCGCCACCACCAACATCGCCACCACCAACATCACCACCACCACCACCTTCCCCGTTGTCACGGGGCGTATCCTCGACTATCTCCCCCTCACCGTCTTCGTTACCTTCATCCTCTACGTGATGAGGCGACTGCACGCAGAGGCCCCAGGATACCTCGGCTGGCGAGCAGGCTGCACCACCGCTGAGCTTGACCAGCTTGGCCGAATTTTTGATATTCGATCGGGTCAGATTTGCAGCTTTCATGAATGCCTTCATGAACTTATTGGCTGCAACACCATTGGGGTCCTGGTTAGCCATTCCGGGTCTGGTTGTGAACCTCAGGTAACGCACGGCATCGGTGACATCGACGTATGAAACGTTCATTCCTTGCGGGAGCGGTGCAGGAATGGGCAGGCAGTGAACGGAATTGGTGCGAGTTTCGAAGTAACAGAGGCTGGCATTCTGCTCTTCCACCGCGATCCAGGTATGCCTTATTCTCGAAATGAAACTCACCTCGACGTTCCTCATCACCGTCCCGACGGAGGGCGGGAAATAGCCATGTCGGCAAGAATTCTGCACCGCCCCAGTTTTCGAATCCTTTTTGCAAACTTGAAGTGTATTGCCCTGGAATTTGATTGCGGTTGGATTCTGCACTACCGGAGCCTGTTTGGATACAGAGCCTGATACCGGTACCGCACGTTGCTGAGCTTGAGATGCCACGGACGAAACGAGTCCCACAACGACGAATACTGCCAAGATACCGTTTTTCATAGTTGTCTTTAGTAGATTAATGAAGGCGTTATAGGACGCTCCAGTTTTCCTTTAACTAAGACGTATTGCTGACTTGTTTTTTCCTCCTGGTCTAGAGTTGGGATTATCTAGATCTCTACTATAGCCATCTCGGATAACCCAGTTTCGATGTAAGCAAAGCCCCGCGAAACTTGATTCCACATTTAGCATCGCCTCAGCAGCGGGATTTTCAAGCGTCAGACGCCTTGACCATGGCAGTCGCTGCCAAACCGCCGTTTAAAGCGACCCAGGGCAGGCATCTCAGCGGAGATTTTTCGAGGTGGCCTTGTGCTCAGCCATAAGGTTTCGGCATGCTGAGTGCAAAACGCTCAACGTCGCGGCAGAGTCTTGGTGGGGAGCGGCTTCATTAGAGGTGAAACCGGTATTTTGGCTTAAGCCTCGCCACGCTCTGCGCGTTAAGGAGGCTGAGCGCCGTCGATATGGCTCGGCCAACACGCGGCGAATCAGCGTAAAAGATGGCGCCGCGTTTCGCCAAGTAGTCAACGGTGGTCTTGGACCCTTGCTGCTCAAGCATGGTCAACGCCGCGTCCACTACAGTGACAAGTCTAGTGTTGGAGCGGTCCGTGCCGCACCTGCGGGTTATCGATGTATTCATGCGCTCAGGTTAACTGCGCGCTCGGCGACCTCCGGTGAGCCTGCTCAACAGTGCTGCGCTCCGCAACCGAGCGTGAATTGGCTTGGTGCCTTTGTTGCCATCAGCGTGCCTCCGCCGCGAGGAATGGAACATGCTGGACGGAACCCGACTGATCGGGGAAACCTACGCAACGAGCCTTGACCTCGGCAGCAGGTATCGGCCCCGACGTTGACACTATGGTAAAAGTAATTCGGGCAATCGATGACATCTTGCTGACTGATGATGGTAGGCCTTTTGCTGCTCCTGGCGAAGTGGAGCGAAGCGCTAACACATAGTTCTGTGACCGCTGCGTGGTAACGTTGAAAGGCCGATTCGGTTGGAAGCGGACGTTACTGTTACTCGCGCAGCCTTAAGGCAACTGGTCGCCGTCTACATAAGCTTGAACATCATCCCCACTGCCGCCAACACCACCACGACCACCCCCGGCGCCACCTTCCACACCGTCAGCATCAGGAACCCCGCAACGACCGCCGCAAAATCGCGCGCCTCCAGCACGGCACCCGTCCACACCGGGTCGTACAGCGCCGCACCCAGCACGCCGACCACCGCCGCATTCGCCCCGCGCATCGCCGACTGCACCCCCGGCCAGGCACGCAGCCGGCTCCAGAACGGCAGCGCGCCGTAGACCAGCAGCAGCCCGGGCAGGAAGACGGCGACGAGGGCGACCGCCGCGCCGCTCGCCGGGCCGGCCGCGATGCCGCTGGCGGCGCCCAGGTAGGCGGCGAAGGTGAACAGGGGGCCGGGCACCGCCTGCGCGACGCCATAGCCGGCGAGGAAGCGGTCCGCCCCGATCCAGCCCGGCGCGACCAGTTCGGCGCGCAGCAAGGGCAGCACGACGTGGCCGCCGCCGAACACCAGCGCACCGGAACGATAAAAGGCGTCGAACAGGGACGCGTTCCCGGGCGCCGCCCCGCCGGCCAGCAGCGAGGTCCCGAGCAGCAGGCCGGCAAACAGCACGAGCGCGGCGATGCCCGCGGTACGGGACACCGGAAACGCCACATGCGCCGTGAGCGACGGCGCCGCGCTCCGGCACAGCAGCCAGCCTGCCAGCGCGCCGGCCCCGATGGCCGCCACCTGGCCGAACATCCCGCCCATGAAGTTCACGATGCACAGGGCCCCGAGGGCGATCCCCGCGCGCCGGCCGTCGGGCGCCAGGCTGCGCGCCATGCCCAGCACCGCATGCGCGACGACGGCCACGGCTACCAGCTTGAAACCGTGGATGAGTCCCTGCGCCAGCGGACCGCTGAAACTTGCCGCACCCAGCGCGAACGCGAACATGATCACGGCCGAAGGCAGGGTGAAGCCGAGCCAGGCCGCGCAGCCGCCGAGCAGGCCACGCCCCTGCATCACGCCGAGACTGAAACCGACCTGGCTGGACGCAGGCCCCGGCAGGAACTGGCACAGCGCGACCAGGTCCGCATACGCGTCCTCGCCCAGCCAGCCGCGCCGTACGACGAACTCGTCGCGGAAGTAGCCCAGGTGGGCGGACGGGCCGCCGAACGAGCTCAAGCCGAGGCGCAGGAAGACCGCGAAAATCGTCAGGAAGGAAGTGCGTGCTGGCGCCATGGCATCCCGGGAATCGTCATTCGACAGGCATGAAAAAAGCCGCATCAGGCAAGGCCCGGTGCGGCTTTCACGGTCAAGGAAGCTGGATCAAGCCACCGGCAACTTCGCCAGCTGCTCTTCCATCTTCGCCAGCGTCGCGCTGAAGTTGGCCACGCGCTCGCGCTCCTGCGCCACCACGGCGGCCGGCGCGCGCGCCACGAAGCTTTCGCTCGACAGCTTGCCCTCGGCCTTGGCGATCTCGCCCTTCACGCGGGTGATTTCCTTGGTCAGGCGCTCGCGCTCGGCGGCGACGTCGATCTCGACCTTCAGCATCAGCTTGGTCGTGCCGACGATAGCCACCGCAGCCGGCGAATCCGGCAGGACGTCGACGATCTGCACTTCGGACAGCTTGCCCAGCAGCTGGACGTAGGGCGCGAAGCCCTGCGCGGCGATGCGGTCGGCTTCCGAGCCCGGTTCGACGATCAGCGGCACGCGCACCGAGGGCGACAGTTTCATCTCGCCGCGCAGGTTGCGGGTGGCGTCGGTCAGCTTCTTGAACTGGTCCATCCAGGCTTCGGCGCCTGCGTCGATCAGCGACTCGTCGGCGATCGGGTAGGGCTGCAGCATGATGGTCTCGCCCGTTTTGCCGGCCAGCGGCGCGACCGCCTGCCACAGCGCTTCGGTCACGAAGGGGATGATCGGGTGCGCCAGGCGCAGGATCACTTCCAGTACGCGCAGCAGCGTGTGGCGGGTCGCGCGCTGCTGGGCTTCCGTACCCTGCTGGACCTGCACCTTGGCCAGTTCCAGGTACCAGTCGCAGTACTCGTCCCAGACGAAGCTGTAGATGCTGCTGGCGATGTTGTCGAAGCGGTAGTCGGCAAAGCCCTTGGCCACGTCCAGCTCGACACGGTTCATCAGCGAGATGATCCAGCGGTCGGCCTGCGACAGGTCTTGCGGATCCGGCTTGGCGCAGTCTTTCCCTTCCGTGTTCATCAGCACGAAGCGGGTGGCGTTCCACAGCTTGTTGCAGAAGTTGCGGTAGCCTTCGGCGCGGCCGAGGTCGAAGTTGATGTTGCGGCCCAGCGAAGCGTAGCTGGCCATCGTGAAGCGCACGGCGTCGGTGCCGTAGGCCGCGATCCCTTCCGGGAACTCGCGGCGGGTGGCTTTCGCGATCTTCTCGGCGGCGCGCGGGTCCATCAGGCCGGTGGTGCGCTTGGCCACCAGCGACTCGAGGTCGATGCCGTCGATCAGGTCGATCGGGTCGAGCGTGTTGCCCTTCGACTTGGACATCTTCTGGCCGGACGAGTCGCGCACCAGGCCGTGCACGTACACGGTCTTGAACGGGACCTTGTTGGTGAAGTGCGCGGTCATCATGACCATGCGCGCGACCCAGAAGAAGATGATGTCGAAGCCGGTGACCAGCACGGACGAGGGCAGGAACAGGTCCATGTCCTTCGTCTGCTCCGGCCAGCCCATGGTCGAAAAGGGGACCAGGGCCGAGGAGAACCAGGTGTCGAGCACGTCGTCGTCGCGCTCGATCGCGCCGCTGATGCCTTGCTCCTTGGCCTTGGCCTGCGCTTCTTCCTCGCTGCGGGCCACGACGATCTCGCCGTTCGGGCCGTACCAGGCCGGGATGCGGTGGCCCCACCACAGCTGGCGCGAGATGCACCAGTCCTGGATGTTGCCCAGCCACTGGTTGTAGGTGGTGCTCCAGTTCTCGGGCACGAACTTGATCTCGCCGCTGGCGACTTTTTCCAGCGCCACTTCGGTGATCGACTTGCCCGGATTGAAAGTGCCTTCCGGCGCCGGCTTGCTCATGGCGACGAACCACTGGTCGGTCAGCATCGGTTCGATGACGACGCCGGTGCGGTCGCCGCGCGGCACCATCAGCTTGTGCGGCTTGAGCTGTTCCAGCAGGCCTTGTTCTTCGAGGTCGGCGACGATCTTCTTGCGCGCCACGAAGCGGTCCAGGCCGCGGTAGGCTTCCGGCGCGTCGTCGACGATCTTCGCTTCCAGCGTCATGATCGACAGCATCGGCAGCTTGTGACGCTGGCCGACCGCATAGTCGTTGAAGTCGTGCGCCGGCGTGATCTTCACGCAGCCGGTGCCGAAGGCCTTGTCGACATACTCGTCGGCGATGACCGGGATCTCGCGGCCGACCAGCGGCAATTTGAGCATCTTGCCCACCAGGTGGGTGTAGCGCTCGTCGGTCGGGTCGACCGCGACGGCGACGTCGCCCAGCATGGTTTCGGGACGGGTGGTGGCGACCGTCAGGTGGCCGCTACCGTCGGCCAGCGGGTACTTGATGTACCACATCGAGCCGTCTTCTTCCTGCGAGTCGACTTCCAGGTCCGACACGGCGGTGCCCAGCACCGGGTCCCAGTTGACCAGGCGCTTGCCGCGGTAGATCAGGCCCTGTTCGTACAGGCGCACGAAGACTTCGGCCACGGTTTTCGAGCGCGGCTCGTCCATCGTGAAGTATTCGCGGTTCCAGTCGGCGGACGCGCCCAGGCGGCGCATCTGGCCGGTGATTGTGCTGCCCGACTTTTCCTTCCATTCCCAGACCTTCTCGACGAAGGCGTCGCGGCCGAGGTCGTGACGCGAGACCTTCTGGGCGTCCAGCTGGCGCTCGACCACGATCTGGGTCGCGATGCCGGCGTGGTCGGTGCCCGGGATCCAGGCGGTGTTAAAGCCACGCATGCGGTAGTAGCGGGTCAGGCCATCCATGACGGTCTGGTTGAAGGCGTGGCCCATGTGCAGGGTGCCCGTCACGTTCGGCGGCGGCAGCTGGATGCTGAACGAGGGCTTGTCGGCGTCCATGGTGGCGGCGAAGTAGCCGCGCTGTTCCCACTCGGTGCGCCAGAATTGTTCGATATCGGCTGGCTCGAAAGACTTTGCTAATTCCATGATTGGCGGTCGGGGGTAAAGGGGTAAATATAGCGAAACGGCCATTATAAATGACGGGAGCGCCGAAGCGCTCCCTGCTTGTTTCCCCTTGTTGCCGCTTTTTTGAGCGGATCAGAACGCCGCGCGCAGCGTCAGCCGCAGCGTGCGCGGCTCCACCGGGTGGGTATGGATGTCGTCGACGCCTTCGTCCGGCTCGCCCGGCAGGCGCGAGGTGTAGTAATAGTCGACGTCGCTCGCCCTGCGGTCGAACAGGTTGAACACGTCGGCCGTCAACTGCCAGCGGCGGTCCAGGCGGTAGCCGGCGCGCAGGTAGGCGATCGCCGTGGTAGCCGAGCGCACGCTGTTGTCTTCCACCAGCGGCCGCGGCCCGAAATAGCGCAGCTGGAAGGCGCCCGACCAGGGACCGAGGTCCTTGACGGTGGCGCCGAACGAGGCGACCCGCTCGACCGCCCCCGGGACGTGGTCACCGGCCGGGTCAAAGCCGGTGTACCGCGCGGTCGATGCCGCCAGGTCGAGATCCAGCAGCAGCCAGCGGCTGGCCACGTAGTGGTTGTTCCACTCGAGACCGGAGCGCTTGCTGGCGCGGCTCGGCGCGGTGTCGCCGGCGTCGCCCGAGAACACCAGTTCGGAGCCGGAGCGCAGGCCCCACAGCGCGATCGAGGTCTGCAGGCCGGGCACGATCTCGCTGCGCAGGCCGATCTCCGCACCGCGGGTTTTTACCAGTGGCGTCACCGGCTCGACCGGCGCGCGTGCGCGCGGCGACAGCCGGGCCGTGGTGCCGCGTGCATCGTTGCTGTGAAAGCCTTCGCCGTAGTTGGCAAAGAATTCGGTCTTGTCCCACGGGCCGAACACGATCGACAGCTTGGGCGAGGCGATGTGGTCGTCCGCACTGCCGGCATTCTCGGCGATCGAGCTGCCGACCTTGAAGCGGTAACGGTCGTAGCGCACGCCGGCGATGGAACGCAGCCACGGCGCCCATTGCACGGTGTTCTGGAACCACAGCGCGGCGCTGGCCTCGGACACCTGCGATTCGGCGATGGTGTCCAGCACGCGCTGGCGGGCGGTGGCATACAGGCCGAGCGGAGCGATGCGGTCGAAGCGGCCCTGGATGCCGATGGCGTTGTTCATGGCGCGCTCGCCGAGCCGGCCGAACCGGGTGTGCGACAGATCGAAGCCGCCCATCTTGCGCCGTTCGGTCTGCAGGAACTGGTCGCCGTTCACCGGGTCGTCGAGGTAGTAGGTGAAGTCGTTGTACAGGGCCAGGTCGGAGCGGACCGCGTAGGCATGCGCTTCAGTCAGCGTATCAAGGCCGCGGCGGCGCCATTCGCCCGACAGGCTGTAGCGCGCCGTGCTGCCGCCGTCGCTGGGGTCGACCGCTGCAAACCGGGCCAGGCCGCCGTCACGCACCGCGCGCAGCGGGACCTGGCTGGTGGCGTGCCAGGCGCCCTTGTAGCCCATCGCAGTCAGGCTGAAGCGCTCCGCGGCGGTGCCGGCGCTGTAGCGCAGCAGGGCGGACGATTTGTGAAAGGCTTCCGGCGTCCGCCACGGGCCGTCGTTGTGCGCCAGTTCCAGCGCATACAGCAGGTTGCCGTCGCCGGCGGCGGTGGAGCGCGCGACCACGCCGCGGCGGTAAGCGTTGGCACCGGCGGTCAGTGCGGCGAAGCCCTCGTCCAGCCGGTCGAGCAGGGTCAGGTGCGCGGCGCCGACCGAGGCAAAATCGCCTTCGTCGGCGTAGTAAGGACCTTTGCGGTAGTGGATGTTCCTGACCAGTTCCGGGATCAGGAAATTCAGGTCCGTATAACCCTGGCCATGCGCATGGGTGCGCATGTTGACCGGCATGCCGTCGACGAATGTGGCGAAGTCGGTGCCGTGGTCGAGGTTGAAACCGCGCAGGAAGTACTGGTTGGCCTTGCCGTCGCCGCTATGCTGGGTGACGATCACGCCGGGCACGAATTCCAGCACTTCGCCCGGCCGCAGCGCCGGGCGGCTGGCAATCAAGGCCGCCGTCACGCTGCCTTCGCTGGCGGCGTCGGAAGTGCCGACGCCGTTGTCGTAGTGGCCGAGCACGCGGACCATGTTGGACGTTTCCTGTGGCGGGTTCTCCGCCGGTTGTTGCGCATGCGCGTGCGCGGCCGCGCACAGCGCCCCGGCGACGCCGAGTATCACTCTTGTTTTCATAGGATGGATGTCAAGCTGCCGCCGCACCCACTTCCCCGTAAGCGCGGCTGAACGGTGCGCGCTGCCTCGCGGCCGCGCGCACTACCTGTCTGGCCGGTATCCGGGCTGGCAAGGCGGACCATCCCGCCTTCCCATGCAGTTTTCAAGTGCACAGTGGCTTTCGAGACGGCCTGTCGTCAGCGACGACGCTTGCTTACCGTTGCGGGGGCAGCACACCCTGGCCTGCCGATGGAACCGGCGCGGCCATGTGTTTCCCGTTTAACTGCGCGCTTTGAAAAGCGCGCGGGCACCAAACGGTGTAATTATAGTTGACGCCAAATGCGGGCCTTCAAAGCCCGTCGTACTGGGTGCATCGCACGTCTCTACCCGTAGAGCATGATTGGGCAGCAAAATCGGGTTGATTTTGAGAATATTTACGTATGCAATTGATTTTCAATCGTGTGCGCTCGGTGTTGCGTTATCGATGGAACATGCAATTTGATTGACGAATCGCCTTGCCAGCATGCTATATTTTTGGCCGTCGAATTTCGGTCTTGTGACATTGCAGTCGCAATGAGCGGTTCACCCCTTCTTACGCGAGAACCATAACAATGAGCGCGCCAATTTCCCCCCGCCGCCTGGTCCTGCTGGTCGACGACGATGCCGTCCTGCTGGAATACCTGTCCACCGTCCTGAAGCATGCCGGCTACGACACGCTGGAAGCCGCTTCCGCGCCCGAGGCGCTGCAGCGCATTGCCGAGCGCGAGAACGACATCGCGCTGGCCCTGCTCGACATCAACATGCCCGGCATGTCGGGCATCGACCTGGCGCGCCGCCTGCGCGACCACACGCAGGTGCCCTTCATGTTCCTGTCTTCGGTCGACGATGCCGAGACCGCGCGCCAGGCCGCCAGCCACGGCGCGGTCGGCTTCGTGGTCAAGCCGGTCGATGCCGGGCGCCTGCTGGCGGCCTTCGAATCCGCGCTCGCCCGCGCCGACGAGATCCGCCAGCTGCGCCGCACCGAAGCCAACCTGAACGCCGCGCTGGCCGCCGGCCGCGAGACCAGCCTGGCCGTCGGCCTGCTGATGGCGCGCTACCAGGTCGACCGGAATACCGCGTTCGAGGTGCTGCGCGACCACGCGCGTTCGAACCGGCGCAAGATCAACGAGGTGGCCGAGCAGCTGGTGGCGGCGGAAGAGCTGCTCAACAGCCTGCACGGCGCGTTCGCGGGGCGTCTGCGCGGCAAATGACTACTTGGCGGCGGACACGCCGGTCGTGGCGAAGCGTTCGCGGTACAGGGTGGGCGCGATGCCCATCCGTTTCTGGAACACGCGGCGCATCTGCGCTTCGCCATTGAAGCCGGCGCGTGCCGCCACCGTCTTCAGCGGCAGCGCCAGGTCGGACAGCAATTGCTTGGCGCGCTCGAAGCGGCAGGTGGCGATGAATTCCTGGGTGCTCAGTCCGACTTCCTGCAGGAACACGCGGGCGAAGTGGCGCTCGCTCATCATGGCTTTTTGCGCCAGCTGGGCCACCGACAGCCGTTCGTGCAGGTTGTCCAGTATCCATTTCTGGATGTCGCGGATGCCGGGCCGTGCGGTCCGTTCGCTCAGCAGGTGCGAGCTGAACTGTGACTGGCCGCCGGGGCGTTTCAAGTACACGACCATGTCGGTGGCGACCTGCAGCGCCAGCTCCTTGCCGAAGTCTTCCTCGACCAGCGCCAGCGCCAGGTCGATGCCGGCGGTGACGCCGGCAGAGGTCCACAGGTGGCCGTCGCGCACGAAGATGGCGTCGGCATCGACCGCCACGCCCGGGTAGTCGGCCTGCAGGGAGGCGGCCACGCTCCAGTGGGTGGTCGCGGCCTTGCCGTCCAGCACGCCTGCGGCGCTCAGGAAGAAGGCGCCGGAACACAGCGAGGCCAGGCGCCGCAGGCGCGGACAGGCACGCGCCACCCAGTCGACGATGGCGCCGCCCTGGGCCAGCGCACCCTGGATGTCGCGCGCGCCGACCACGATGGCGGTATGCGGCAAGGCGTGGCTATCGAGCGCCCTGGTGGCCTGCAGCGACATCAGCGTATCGGAAGGAATAGTGCCCTCGCGCGTGGACACGACCTGGACGGCGTAGGCGGCCGGTTTGCCGGCGCGCCCCAGGTGCACGTTGGCATATTCGAACACCGACATCGGTCCGATGGCTTCCATCGCCTTGAAGCCCGGGTACACGATGATGTCGATGGTGATCGGTGAACTGGCTGGCCTGTCTTGCATGCTGTTGCTGAAGATATTGAGGGCTGGCAAATCCGGTCATTATTGCACCATTTCCGGCCATCCGATGGTGCGCCCCTTGGCCGCGGCCGGGCTTGTGCGGATAATGGCCGCATCGCATAACCAACCAGGAAAGTATCGAACATGAAAACCAAGGCAGCGATTGCATGGCAGGCGGGTAAGCCGCTGACGATCGAGGAAGTCGAACTCGAAGGTCCGAAGGCGGGCGAGGTACTGGTCGAAGTCAAGGCGACCGGCATCTGCCACACCGACTACTACACCCTGTCGGGCGCGGACCCGGAAGGCCTGTTCCCGGCCATCCTCGGCCATGAGGGCGCGGGCGTGGTGGTCGATGTCGGCCCCGGCGTGACCAGCGTGCGCAAGGACGACCACGTCATCCCGCTGTACACCCCGGAATGCCGCCAGTGCAAATTCTGCCTGTCGCAGAAGACCAACCTGTGCCAGGCGATCCGCTCGACCCAGGGCCGCGGCCTGATGCCGGACGCCACCAGCCGCTTCTCGCTGGACGGCAAGCCGATCTACCACTACATGGGTACCTCGACCTTCTCGAACTACATCGTGGTGCCGGAAATCGCGCTGGCCAAGGTCCGTTCGGACGCCCCGTTCGACAAGATCTGCTACATCGGCTGCGGTGTCACCACCGGCATCGGCGCGGTGATCTTCACCGCCAAGGTGGAAGCGGGCGCCAACGTGGTCGTGTTCGGCCTGGGCGGCATCGGCCTGAACGTGATCCAGGCGGCGCGCATGGTCGGCGCCGACAAGATCATCGGCGTGGACATCAACCCGGCGCGCGAAGACATGGCCCGCAAGTTCGGCATGACCCACTTCGTCAATCCGAAGGAAGTCGGCAACGTGGTCGACGCCATCGTCCAGCTGACCGATGGCGGCGCCGACTACTCGTTCGAGTGCATCGGCAACACCACCACCATGCGCCAGGCGCTGGAGTGCTGCCACAAGGGCTGGGGCCAGTCGATCATCATCGGCGTGGCGGAAGCCGGCGCGGAAATCTCGACCCGTCCGTTCCAGCTGGTCACCGGCCGCGAATGGAAGGGCTCGGCATTCGGCGGCGCCCGCGGCCGTACCGACGTGCCGCGCATCGTCGACTGGTACATGGAAAACAAGATCAACATCGACGACCTGATCACCCACCATCTGCCGCTGGACCGCATCAACGAAGGTTTCGACCTGATGAAGTCGGGGGAATCGATCCGTTCGGTCGTGGTGTACTGATCGTTTAAGTAACATTCATGCCACAAAGTGGCGCACGAATGCACCAGCGGCGTGCGAGCTTGTAACCGAACTGTTATAATTTCCTGCTTGCAATTGACAAATAGTTTCAATTGCTCAATTAACATTAATTGGGGAAATACATGTTCAAGAAACTCGCTGCCGCCGCAGCCCTGGCGCTGGTCGCCTCCTCGTCCTTCGCAGCCGCGCCGACCGCCTTCTACGGCGGCCTGGACGTCGGTTCGACCGACATCGACAACCTGGACGGTAACAAGACCAGCGTCGGCGCCTTCGTGGGCTACGGTTTCAACCAGTTCTTCGCTGTCGAGCTGGGCTACCGCCAGCTGGGCAAGTGGGACTTCGGTCCGGTCGACCTGAAGGCCAAGCAGACCCACCTGTCGCTGGTCGGTTCCTACCCGCTGAACGCCCAGTTCGACGTGTACGGCCGCATCGGCTACAACAACCTGCGCGGCGAAGCCTCGTACGGCGGCTACAAGTACGGTAACGACACCGACGGCGGCCTGTACGGTGTCGGCCTGAACTACAACTTCACCCCGACCCTGTCGGGCCGCATCGAGGCGCAGAAGCCATCGAGCGATTCGACCAACTACAGCGTCGGCCTGGTCTGGCAGTTCCGCTGATCCGGACCCGCAGCAGGTTTTGAAAGGCAGCTGACCGTATCGGGCAGCTGCCTTTTGTTATTGTCGGGTTGGCATTTGTATGGCAGCATGGCGGCGCCGCTGACCCAGCGGCATTCTTCATCCCGCACCCACAGGAATCTGCCCATGCGACCCATCGTTCGCCTTGCCGTGTCCGCCGCGCTTGCCGGCCTCGGCGCCCTTGCCACCGCCCAGACCACGCCACCTGCGCCGGCCGCAGCGGCCACGCCCGCCGCCGAGCGCCCGGCCACGGCCTTCCCGTACACGCCCGGCCTGGACGTGAATTCGATGGACCGCAGCGCCGACCCCTGCGTGGACTTCTACCAGTACGCTTGCGGCGGCTGGATGAAGAACAACCCGATCCCGGCCGACCAGGCGCGCTGGTCGGTGTACGGCAAGCTGGCCCAGGACAACCGGCGCTACCTGTGGGGCATCCTCGAAGACCTGGCCAAGCGCCAGGAAGGCCGCAGCGCCAGCCAGCAGAAGATCGGCGATTACTTCGGCGCCTGCATGGACGAGCGCGCGATCGAGGCGCGCGGCGCCGAACCGCTCAAACCCTATTTCGACCAGATCGCGGCCCTGCGTTCGAACCGTGACCTGCCGCGCCTGCTGGCGCGCCTGCACCTGTCGCTGGCCGATCCCGGCCTGTTCTTCGGTTTCGGCTCGAGCCAGGACTTCGGCGATTCCTCGCGCGTGATCGCCTTCGCCACCGCCGGCGGCCTGGGCCTGCCCGACCGCGATTCCTATCTCAAGCAGGATGCCAAGTCGCAGGACGTGCGCGCCAAGTACGTGACCCACATCGCCAACACCTTCGCGCTGCTGGGCGATGCGCCCGAGGCGGCCAGGCGCAACGCCGAGCGCGTGATGGCAATGGAAACCACGCTGGCCAAGGCCTCGCTGTCGCGCGTCGACAAGCGCGACCCCTATAAACTGTTCCACAAGGTCGATGCGAAAGGCCTGCAGGCGCTGACCCCGGGCTTCGACTGGAACGCCTACCTGCTTGAACTCGGCCAGGGCAAGCAGAAGACCTTCAACGTCACCGAGCCGGCCTTTTTCAAGGCGCTGGCCAAGCTGTGGCAGGGCCAGGACATCGATGCGACCCGCACCTACCTGCGCTGGCATGTGGCGCGCATCATGTCGCCGGCCCTGTCGTCGACCTTCGACCAGGAGCACTTCGCCTTCTTCAGCCAGACCCTGCGCGGCGTGCAGCAGCAACAGCCGCGCTGGAAGCGCTGCGTGGCGCTGGTCGACCGCCAGCTGGGCGAGGCGCTGGGCCAGGAATTCGTCAGCCGCGCGTTCTCGCCGGAGCTGAAGGAAAAGTCGCTGCACATGACGCGCCAGATCGAAACGGCGATGAAGAAGGACATCGACTCGCTGGAGTGGATGAGCCCCGACACCAAGAAGCGCGCCCAGGAAAAGCTGGCCGCCATCGTCAACAAGATCGGCTACCCGGACAAATGGCGCGACTACGGCGCCTACACCGTCAAGCCGGGCGACTTTGCCGGCAACGTCGAGCGCGGCAACATGTTCGAGCAGCGGCGCGACCTGGCCAAGATCGGCAAGCCGCTCGACCGCAGCGAGTGGGGCATGACGCCGCCGACGGTGAACGCCTATTTCAATCCGCAGATGAACGACATCAACTTCCCGGCCGGCGTGCTGCAACCGCCGCTGTTCGACCCGAAGATGGATGACGCCCCGAACTACGGCAACACCGGCGGCACCATCGGCCACGAACTCACTCACGCCTTCGATGACGAAGGCCGCCAGTTCGACGCCAAGGGCAACCTGAAGGATTGGTGGACCAAGAAGGATGCCAAGGAATACGAAGAGCGCGCCCAGTGCATCGTCGACCAGTACGCCCAGTACACGGTCGTCGACGACATCAAGATCAACAGCAAGCTGACCCTGGGCGAGGACATCGCCGACCTGGGCGGCCTGATCCTGGGCTGGATGGCCTGGCAGGAAGAGATGGCGTCGATGCCGCAGAAGGCCCAGCCGCGCGACGGCTTCACGCCGGAGCAGCGCTTCTTCATCGGCAATGCACAATGGGCCTGCGAAAACGACCGCCCAGAAAACCTGCGCGTAACGGCGATGACCGACCCTCACTCGCCCGGCAAGTTCCGCGTGAACGGGCTGGTGGTGAACATGCCGCAGTTCCAGCAAGCGTTCAACTGCAAGCCGGGCCAGCCGATGGTGAAGGAAAAGCGTTGCCGCGTCTGGTGATGTGATTCAGGCTTTATGAGTAACAACGCCACCCTCGGGTGGCGTTGTCGTAGCTGGTGCAAGCTCGGGCGGCTTCAATGGCGTACGCCCAGCTTGCCGAACCGGGCCTGCATGTGCACCAGGTTGGCTTCGAACATCTGCATCTCCAGCGCGATGGCGCTCAGGTCCAGGTTGGCCAGTTCCAGCATGGGGAACAGTTCCTCTTCCTCTTCGCGGATGTGGGCCAGGAGCGCTTCGATCATGTCGCGCATCAAGCCGTCGGCACGCGCTTCGCCCAGGTGCATGTCCTGCAGCACGGCCAGCATGTCGTCGACGTTCAGGTGCTCTTCCTCGAAGTGGGCAACCAGGTTCGGTTCGATCTTGCGCACGCCGGGATAGAACACCGATTCCTCGAGCCGCGAATGGGTGTAGACGGCGCGCAGCAATTGCTCCGCAGCTTGGTGCCGGACGTCGAGGCTGTGACCGTTGAAAAATTTATCCGCCAGCTTGCGGATCATGTCATGGTCGCGGCGCAGGGTCTGGATCGGACTCTCGGCGAACGCATCGCGTGGCCGCCGCTGGGTGGGATAGTGGATGCTTGCCATGGTTTCTCCTGTTGACATGAAACCATGTTAGTCCTGAAATACCCTGGTGCTCGGTGCGTTTGGTCACAAAATGTAAAAACGCCGCACAAGACGGCGTTTTGTCAGACGTTCGATGCTTAATGCTGAGAAATACTGCCGCGCCAGCCACCGGTTTCGCTACCGCGTTTTTCCAGCAGGTCCTTGAACTTCTGCAGGTTACCGCGGGTTTCCATGCGCACGGCGCCGAAGGCGTCACCCAGTTTTTCCAGCGGGCCTTCCGGCTGGTAATCCATCTGCAGGGCGATGCGGGTCAGGTTGTCGGAAATCTTGTGGAAGGTCACGACGCCGCCGTTCGGCACGCCGCTGGTGCTGCGCCAGGCGATGCGCTTGTCCGGGATCTGTTCGGTGATCTCGACATCCCACTCTTTCTCTTCGCCGGCGACGTTGGCTTTCCAGTGCAGGTGCTTGTCGTCGATCTGGCGGATTTCATGGACGCTGGCCATGAATTGCGGGAAATCCTCGAACTGGGTCCACTGGTTGTAGGCAGTGCTTACCGGCACGTTGACTTCGATCGTTTCGACGATCGACGAATCCATGCCCGATCCGCGGTTCTTTTTCATTTGCTTCGACAGCATCATGCCGCCCACGGCCAGGGCCGCAACAGTAACGACTCGATTCAGCATTCTTATCTCCTTATTGCAGAAACGCGCTTTGCGATTGACAACAAAGGCCCGAGGCGCGCAGCACGGATGCTCGCGGGTCGGGCCACCTCGAAAACATATCTGTCGTCAAAATTACGGCAATTGCTGTCTTCGTGGCGCTCTGGAGCCGTGTGGAAAGTTTTTGGTGGCAAGAGAAACGCCTCGCTACGCTTGTTGTGATACTGTATATATCATCAGTAAAAATGCCGGGGCGTCCCAGCCGCCAGCCTGTCGCGACGGTATAATGTCCCCATGAATCTCCTCGACAACCTGAATCCAGAACAGCTTGCGGCTGTCACCTTGCCCCAACAAAGCGCCCTGATCCTGGCCGGCGCCGGTTCCGGCAAGACCCGGGTGCTGACTACCCGTATCGCCTGGCTGCTGACCAGCGGGCAAGTGTCGCCGGCCGGCATCATGGCGGTGACCTTCACCAACAAGGCCGCGAAGGAAATGCTGACCCGCTTGTCGAGCATGCTGCCGGTGAACACGCGCGGCATGTGGATCGGAACTTTCCACGGCCTGTGCAACCGCCTGCTGCGCACGCACTACCGCGATGCCGCGCTGCCGCAGACCTTCCAGATCCTCGATTCACAGGATCAGTTGTCGATGATTAAGCGCATGCTGAAGGCACTGAACGTCGACGACGAGAAGTACCCGGCCAAGGACTTGATGTACTTCATCAACAACAACAAGGACCAGGGCCTGCGCGCGGCCGACGTCGAAGCCTACGACCAGGTCCAGCGCCGCATGGTCGAGCTGTACGATCTCTACGACCAGCAATGCCAGCGCGAGGGCGTGGTCGATTTCGCGGAACTGCTGCTGCGCGCCTACGAGCTGCTGCAGCGCAATCACCCGCTGCGCCAGCACTACCAGATGCGCTTCCGCCATATCCTGGTCGACGAGTTCCAGGATACCAACGACCTGCAGTACAACCTGCTGAAATTGCTTGCCGGCCATGGCGAGCCGCGTGGCGGCGCCATCTTCGCCGTGGGCGACGACGACCAGAGCATCTATGCCTTCCGCGGCGCCAACGTCGGCAACATGCAGGCCTTCGAGCGCGACTTCGAAGTCAAGAACCTGATCAAGCTGGAGCAGAACTACCGTTCGCACGGCCACATCCTCGACAGCGCCAACTTCCTGATCGCCAATAACACGAAGCGCTTGGGGAAAAACCTGCGCACGGACGCGGGGCAGGGCGAGCAGGTACGCGTGTATGAAGCCTCGTCCGACCTGGAAGAGGCGCAGTGGATCATCGACGAGTCCAAGAGCCTGATGGCCGAGGGCATGTCGAGGAGCGAAATCGCGATCCTGTACCGCTCGAACGCCCAGAGCCGGGTGATCGAGCACGCGCTGTTCGCCGCCGGCCTGCCGTACACCGTGTATGGCGGCCTGCGCTACTTCCAGCGCGCCGAGGTCAAGCACGCCATCGCCTACCTGCAGCTGATGGACAACCCGCACAACGACTCGGCCTTCCTGCGCGTGGTCAATTTCCCGACCCGCGGCATCGGCGCGCGCTCGATCGAGCAGCTGCAAATGGCGGCCGAGGCGCATCGCTGCTCGCTGTACGCGGCCGTGCCCTACATGACGGGCAAGGCCGGCACGTCGCTGGGCAACTTCGTCAAGCTGATCGAAAGCGCGCGCTTCGAGACCCAGCAGTTGCCCTTGCCGGAAATGGTGCGGGTGGTGCTGGAGCGCAGCACGCTGCTGACCCATTACGAGAAGGAAAAAGAGGGCCAGGAACGCATCGAGAACTTGCAGCAGATGGTCGGCGCAGCCACCCAGTTCGTGCAGGAAGAGGGATTTGGCGCCCACGCGCCGGCCCACCTCGGCCCGCAGGCGATTGCCAGCAGCGGCGAAGCCATCGTGAACGCCGATGGCGTCGAGCTGATCGAGGCCGATGCGCCGCTGGCCACGGTGATGTCGCCGCTGTCGGCTTTCCTGGCGCATGCTTCGCTGGAAGCGGGCGATGCCCAGGCCCAGGCCGGCCAGGACGCGATGCAGCTGATGACCGTGCACTCGGCCAAGGGCCTGGAGTTCGACGCCGTGTTCATCACCGGCATCGAGGAAGGCCTGTTCCCGCACGAGAGCAGCGCGCGCGAAATGGATGGCGTGGACGAGGAACGGCGCCTGATGTACGTGGCGATCACGCGCGCCCGGCGCCGCCTGTACATGAGCTTTACCCAGCAGCGCATGCTGCACGGCCAGACCCGCTTCAACATGAAGTCGCGCTTCTTCGACGAATTGCCGGAAGAATCGCTGAAATGGCTGTCGCCGCGCGTGCAGACCAACTGGTTTGCCGGCCGCAAGTCGACCACGGCCTGGGACGACGCCAACTTCCGCGAAGGCGGCAGCGACAACCTGATTGCACAGCAGATCACCCAGAAGTCCGACAGCGGCAAGGGCAGCGGCTGGCGCATCGGGGAGACGGTCAGCCATGCGCGCTTCGGCGAGGGCGTGATCGTGACGATCGAAGGCGGGGGCGGCGATACGCGCGCACGCATCAATTTCGGCGCGGCGGGGATGAAGGTGCTGGACCTGTCTGTGGCGAAGCTGGAACGGGTCAGCCGTTGATCCGTCTGTTCAGGCGGGATTTGAACGCGTGGACGGCAGAGCCGTCCACCCTACCGCAAGGCATGCACCGCAGGTAGGGTGGACGGGTTCCCCGTCCACGCGTTCATGCGGCGCGTGCGAACCGCGCCATCAAGCCGGCTGCATGTCCTTCTCGCCCGGCTTGCCGAAAATCGCCGTGTACCCCGCGTACATCGCGCACTGCAGCAGCAGCACGAACAGGAACATCAGCCACATCATGACGACCCGTCCGACCGACGCGTTGCCGAAGATGAGCGCGATCACCGTCATCACGCCCAGGAAGATGGCGAACCACGACACCAGCATCACCACGAATACCCGCGCGGTGCGCACCACGGCGAAGAAGCTGTAGAACGCGGCCTTGCCCGGCCCCATGTGCTTCCAGTAGGTGAGCGGGGCGGTGAAGCACAGCGTGACCATGACGGCGATGTCGAGCAGGAACAGGCCGAACAGCGGCAGCATGTCCATGGCGGACACTTCCGGCGGATTCTTCGGATCGGCCGCCGCCTTGCTCATCTTTTCCACCAGCTCCTGGATGCCCAGCAACTGGGTGATGATCATCAGCACGATGGCGACCGCAAAATAGATCAGCCCGACCTTGCACAACGAGGCCAGCGCCGGCTGGCGGAAGCCCGTCAGCAGCACCGCCGGGGTGACCCGGGCGCCGTTCTCGATCATCAGGCAAGCCTGCATGAAGGCCATCGAGAACGAAGGGACCAGCACCACCGCCACCACCGGCCCGATGAGGGGCACGGCCGAGAGGGCGATGCTGATCAGGATGTTGGCGAACAGGAGGGTCGTCAGTGCGGCCGGCTGTTTGCGAAACAGGCCGGTGCCCTGTTTCAGCCAGTCCCAGCCGGTGCTTGCGGGCAGGTTGTTCATGCTGTCAGGCGAGGTGCGGGGGTGTCGATGCGTTGGCGCAGGACGCGCTCGAAGTGGGTCGGATCGTGTGGCGTCAACATCTCGGCCGCACGCGGCTTGTACAGATCATACAGGCGCGACACCCAGAACCGCAGCGCGGCCGCGCGCAGCATGGGTTGCCAGGCGTCCTGCTCGGCCTGCGTGAAGGGCCGCGCCGCGTGATAGGCGCGGGTGAGGGCGACGGCGCGCGCTTCGTCCAGCACGCCCGTGTCGAGATCGATGCACCAGTCGTTGACGGTCACCGCGATGTCGAACAGCCAAGTGTCCCAGCCGGCGAAATAAAAATCGAAGCAGCCGGAGAGCTTGTCGCCGACGAACATCACGTTGTTGCGGAACAGGTCGGCGTGCACCGGACCGCGCTGCAGCGCGCGATACGTTTCGCTACGGGCAAAATCCTGCTGGAACGCCAGCTCCGCGCGCAGCAGTTCCGCAGTCGGCGCATCGAGCTGGGGCAGGATGGACGGGACCGTCTCGGTCCACCAGTCCAGGCCGCGCAGGTTGGGCTGGTGCAGGTCGAAATCGCGGCCGGCCAGGTGCATCCGGGCCAGCATGGCGCCGACTTCGGCGCAGTGCACCGGTTGCGGGTCCATCTGCGAGGCACCTTCGAGCTTGCTCACGATGATGGCCGGCTTGCCGTGCAGGCCCACCACCAGTTCGCCATGCACGGTCGGCACCGGGGCCGGCACCGGCACGCCGCGCTCGGCCAGGTGGCGCATCAATTGCACATAGAAGGGCAATTGCTCGAAGCCGAGGTTTTCGAAAATGGTGAGGACGAACTCGCCGCGTTCTGTCGTCAGGAAGAAATTAGTGTTTTCAATGCCGCTGGCGATGCCTCGCAAGTCGAGGGCTTTGCCGAGGGGAAACTGCGTGATCCACTGGGACAGGTCGTCCAGTGTGACCGAGGTGAACACTGCCATTAAAGTTTAACTAGGAATGAGGGTCGCTGTAACGGCCGCGCAAGGCGGCCCCGGTTGACGGCTTACTTCTTCCCCGGTTCGGCGGTAGCCGGCATGGGAGGAGGCGGCGGCACGTCGGCCGCGGTCGGGGTGTTCTGGCCGGCATCGTTCGTGGCGCGCCGCTTGCCCGACAGGTCGAACTCGCCCACTTTCCACTGCGGTGCGCGGATCGAATTGGTCTGCGCATTGCCGGGCTGGCTGTTCGGTTTCATGTAGTAATGGCTGCCGCCACTGGTGACTTCGACTTCGGTGACCTGGCCGCCGTCGCGGCGCTCGACGATCTCGGTGCCGCGTTTCGGTGGGATATTGGTGACAGGCACGTCGCTGCCCGGTTCGATGCGCTGGGCATTCGCCGGCGGCGCCTGGTTCTGGCTCGATTGTCCGGTCTGGGCCAAAGCCAGGCCGCTCGATGCGGCCAGGAAAATCGCGAGGAATGTCAGGCTGGAGGATGTGCGCTGCATGGTGGTCACCTTTGTCGTTTCGTCCATTTTAACAAACAGTGACAGATCCCTGTGAAAAGTCTCAAGCGTCCCCATCTGTGGTAGGCGAGGGGAACAGCCCTGTTGCGCTTTTCCCATCCCCGATTCTGCGATAATGGCGCACGTTTCGCCGTGCCGCCGCGGCTCACCTGATTTTCGTTTCCATGGACAATACTCTCCTTCTCGTCGACGGTTCCAGCTACCTGTACCGCGCCTTCCACGCGCTGCCCGACCTGCGCAGCCCCGATGGCTACCCGACCGGTGCGATGCACGGCATGGTCAACATGCTGCGCCGCCTGCGTTCCGACTTCCCGGCCGCCTACATTGCCTGCGTGTTCGATGCCAAGGGCAAGACTTTCCGCGACGAGATGTATCCGGAATACAAGGCAACGCGCGCCTCGATGCCGGAAGACCTGTCCAAGCAGATCGAGCCGATCCACGAAGTGGTGCGCCACATGGGCTGGCCGATCCTGATGGTCGAAGGCGTGGAAGCCGACGACGTGATCGGCACCCTGGCGGCCCAGGCGACGGCGCGCGGCATGAACACCGTGGTCTCGACCGGAGATAAAGACCTGGCGCAGTTGGTCAACGACAAGGTCATGCTGATCAATACGATGAGCAACGAAAAGCTCGATGAGGCCGGCGTCGTCGCCAAGTTCGGCGTGCCGCCGAACCGCATCATCGATTACCTGACCCTGATCGGCGACACCGTGGACAATGTCCCGGGCGTGAGCAAATGCGGCCCGAAGACCGCGGTCAAGTGGCTGGCCCTGCACGGCTCGCTGGACGGCGTGATCGAGAATGCCCACACCATCGGCGGCGCGGTCGGCGCGAACCTGCAGGCGGCGCTGGAATGGCTGCCGAAAGGCCGCGAGCTGATCACCGTGAAGACCGATTGCGACCTGGCGAACCACCTGGTGTCGATCGAGGAATCGCTGATCGGCCGGCCGGAAGACAAGGAGGCGCTGCGCGAGTTCTTCCAGCGCTATGGTTTCAAGACCATGCTGAAGGAACTGGGCAACGGCAATGCCGCCAAGTACACCTCGCCGGGCGCGGCCCCGCTGAATTCGCCGGAAGGCGCCGCCGCCGGCACCCAGCCGGACATGCCCATCATCAAGGGCGAATACGAAACCGTCACCACGGCCGAGCAACTGGACCGCTGGCTGGCCCTGATCGACACGGCGCCCCTGACCTCGGTCGACACCGAGACGACCTCGCTCGACCCGATGACGGCCGAAATGGTCGGCATCTCGCTGTCCGTGGAGGCGGGCAAGGGCGCCTACATCCCGCTGGCGCACCGCTACGCCGGCGTGCCCGAGCAGCTGAACCGCGAAGACGTGCTGGAAAAGATGCGCGCCTGGCTGGAGAACCCGGACAAGCCGAAGCTCGGCCAGAACCTGAAGTACGACAGTCACATCTTCGAGAACCACGGCATCAAGCTGCGCGGCATCGTGCACGACACGCTGCTCCAATCCTACGTGTTCGAGTCGCACAAGCCGCACGACATGGACACGATGGCGCTGCGCCACCTGGGCTACACCACGATTCCTTTCGTCGACGTGTGCGGCAAGGGCGCCAACATGATCTGCTTCGACCAGGTCGAACTGGGGCGCGCGACCGAGTATGCTGCCGAGGATTCCGACATCACGCTGCGCCTGCACCAGACGATGATCAAGCACGTCGAGGAAGACAAGGGCCTGGATTACATCTACCGCAACATCGAGCTGCCGACCTCCACCGTGCTGCAGAAGATCGAGCGCAACGGCGTGCTGGTCGACGCCGCGCTGCTGGCGACGCAGTCGAACGAGCTGGCCGCGCGCATTATGGAACTGGAGCAGCAGGCCTACGAGCTGGCCGAAGGTCCGTTCAACCTGGGCTCGCCCAAGCAGATCGGCGAGATCTTCTTCGGCAAGCTGAAGCTCCCGGTGATCAAGAAGACCGCCACCGGGGCGCCGTCCACCGACGAAGAGGTGCTGCAGAAGCTGGCCGAGGACTACCCGCTGCCGAAGGTCCTGCTCGAGCACCGCGGCCTGTCGAAGCTGAAGTCGACCTACACCGACAAGCTGCCGAAGATGATCAACCCGAAGACCGGCCGCGTGCACACCAACTACGCGCAGGCAGTGGCGATCACGGGCCGCCTGGCCTCGAGCGATCCGAACCTGCAGAACATCCCGGTGAGGACGAGCGAAGGCCGCCGTATCCGCGAAGCCTTCATTGCGCCGCCGGGCAGCGTGATCGTGTCGGCCGACTATTCGCAGATCGAGCTGCGCATCATGGCCCACATCTCGGGCGACGAAGCGATGCTGCGCGCCTTTGCCGCCGGCGAGGACATCCACCGCGCCACCGCTGCCGAGATCTTCAACGTGGCGCCGGAAGAGGTGCAGAGCGAGCAGCGCCGCTACGCCAAGGTGATCAACTTCGGCCTGATCTACGGCATGAGCGCCTTCGGCCTGGCTCAAAATCTGGGCATCGAACGCGGCGCCGCCGGCAACTACATCGAGCGCTATTTCGCGCGCTTCGCCGGCGTCAAGCAGTACATGGACGAGACCCGCCTGTCGGCCAAGGCCAAGGGTTATGTGGAAACCGTGTTCGGGCGCCGCCTGTGGCTCCCCGAGATCAACTCCCCGAACGGCCCGCGCCGCGCCGGCGCCGAACGCGCGGCGATCAATGCGCCGATGCAAGGCACGGCGGCCGACCTGATCAAGCTGGCCATGATCGCGGTGCAGGACTGGATCGAGCGGGAGCAGCTGGGCACGCGCATGGTGATGCAGGTGCACGACGAACTGGTGCTCGAAGTGCCGGAGGACGAGCTGGAACTGGTCAAGGCGAAGCTGCCGGAACTGATGGCAGGCGTGGCCACGCTGAAGGTGCCGCTGGTGGCCGAGACCGGGGTGGGGCGGAACTGGGAGGAAGCGCACTGAGCTTCCTCAAACCTGTGTTGAACGCGTGGACAGCAAGCTGTCCACCCTACCGGTAATGCGAGCGTCACGGGTAGGGTGGACGGGTATTCCGTCCACGCGTTCAATCAGTGCGTCATCTACCTACACGCCGCGGCGCCGGCGCAATTGCTTCACGAGCGCCAATGCCGTCAACCCACTCAATAACAACATCGACGTCTGCGGCTCCGGCACCGGCAAGGCCTGCGACTCCGCCACCGCATACGCATCGAAGGCCAGGTAACCCGCCACCCAGTCCCCCTGCGATGCCGCCGTCACCGACAGCGTGCCATGCTGGACGCCATCCTCGAGCCGGAAGGTGCTGGTGAAGCGTTCCCCATCGTTGAACCCTTGCAGCGAGCCATACAGCTCGGCCATCGCGGTGGGCCACGATACCCCGGGCGCTTCCGGCCTGGCCCACAGATCGGCATCCACGCTGAAGTCCACCTGCGTGTTCGGCGACAGCAGGAAACGCACGCTGCGGTTGGCGCTCACGTAACCCCAGCCGCTGTGCAGCGCCAGCAGCACGCTGGCGGCATCGGCGCCGGTTTGCGCATGTAGGCTGGCATAAGCGTTGTCGAAACCGGTGCTGCCGAAGCGGTCGATGTCCGTGCCGGCGATGTCGTTCCCTTCCTGGTCGTAGACGTGAGCGTAGGCGTGGGTGGCGTAGCTGTTCAAGCCGATCCACGGGTCGATGCCGTCGTCCGGGGCAAGGTCGATCAATCGGACATCCAGGTGGCCGAGGGTCACGCCGGCGGTTTGTTGCGCCAGGGCAGAGCCGGGCAGGGCGGCCGTCGACACGGCGATGGCGCAGGCTGCAAGCAGGGGTTTCAGTTTCATGAGGTCTCCAGAAAACGGGTCACGCCGCACTGTACGGCAGTGCCCGTTCGCCGTTTTATGACGGGTCAATACCCAGCTTGCATGCGTTCAGGAAACGGGGCGCGCGCCGGCGCGGCATGGGCGCCGCTGCTAAGATAGCCCCCTTGCTATTTCGACCGGAGAATCCCGAATGACAGATCAAGTCCCAAAAAGCGGCGCCGGCTTTGCAGCCGCCACGCCGCCGACGGACAACGCGATCACCACCGACACCGACGGCCTGACCGCCGGCTGGATCGACCTGACCGTGAACGACCAGGCGGTTCCCGTCTACCGTGCCCAGCCCGCGGGCAAGCCGGGCCTGCCCGCGAACCTGCCTGTCATCCTGGTGATCTCGGAAATCTTCGGCGTCCACGAGCACATCGCCGACGTCGCGCGCCGCTTCGCCAAGCAGGGTTACCTGGCGCTGGCGCCGCAACTGTTCGTGCGCCAGGGCGACCCCTCCACCATTGCCGACATTCCCACGCTGCTGCGCGACATCGTCTCGAAAGCGCCGGACGCACAGGTGAACGGCGACCTCGATGCCTGCGTGGCCTGGGCGGCGCAGAACGGCGGCAACATCGACAAACTGGGCATCACCGGCTTCTGCTGGGGCGGCCGCGCGACCTGGCTGTATTCCGCCCACAACCCGAAGGTGAAGGCCGGCGTGGCCTGGTACGGCCGCCTGGCGGGCGCCACCTCGCCGAACCAGCCGCGGCACCCGGTCGACGTCGCGCCCGCCCTGCGCGTCCCCGTGCTGGGCCTGTACGCCGCCCAGGACACCGGTATCCCGCTCGATACCGTCGAACAGATGAAGGCCGCGCTGGCGCAGGGCAGCAGCGGTTCCGAGGTCGTGGTCTATCCGGACGCCGGCCATGCCTTCTACGCCGACTACCGCCCGAGCTACAACGCGCGGGATGCGCAGGATGGCTGGAGCCGTGCCCTGAACTGGTTCAGGCAGCACGGCGTCGCCTGAAGTCCCGCTGAGTTGCACGTGCAGGGGCCGGGAGCGGTAAAATGCCCGGCTCGGCAATAAATAACGGGGTTTCGAAAACCTTAGCAACCGGCAGTGCAACGCGCAGCAGGTTTGCGAGACCCCGCAGAACAAGAGGCTTTCAAATCGACCCCGTCCTCCTTTCCATCCTGCTGGCCACCGGGCTGGCGGGCGTAGTCAGCATCACGGCTGCCGCGGTATTTTCATTCACCCTGCTCTCGAAACTGGTCGAGCGCATGGTCAGCCTGTCGGTCGGCATCATGCTGTCGACCTCCCTGCTGCACGCGCTGCCGGAGGCGTTCGAGTCGAAGGCCGATCCGCACAAGCTGTTCGCGACCCTGCTGGGCGGCCTGCTGGCCTTCTTCGTGCTGGAAAAGGTGGCGCTGCTGCGCCATTCGCACCACCACGAGCATGACGGCCACCATCACCACCACGGCCACGACGCGCAGCAGGCCGGCAAGGCCGGCTGGATGATCCTGATCGGCGACGGCATGCATAACTTCACCGACGGCATCCTGATCGCGGCATCCTTCATGGCCAACCCGCAGCTGGGCATCGTCACCGGCGTGGCCATCATCGCCCACGAGATCCCGCAGGAGATCGGCGACTTCATCGTGCTGCTCAACGCCGGCTTCTCGCGCGTGCGCGCCTACGTCTTCAACCTGCTGTGCAGCATGCTGGCGGTGTGCGGCGGCCTGCTCGGCTACTACACGCTCGATAAAGCCAGCGACATGATTCCCTACGTGCTGGTGTTCGCGTCCTCGGGCTTCATCTACATCGCGGTGAGCGACCTGATGCCGCAGATGCAGCGCCGCGCCACGGTGCGCGAGTCGATTCCGCAACTGCTCCTGATCGGGTTGGGGGTGGTGATCGTGCTGTTCCTGACGCACGGCCATTGATGCGCCGCCCGGCCTTGCGCCGGCGGATTGACAGGGGAATTCCTCGCCTCCTATGCTGGACCGTCAGTCCAATGTGGAGGCGAGCATGGCAAAACTCATCGATCAACTGGTTACGGCGCTGCGCGAAAAGCCGATCCGCAGCAGCGCCTGGCTGTTCGGCGGCCTTGTCGTGGCCGTCGTGATGTTCACGTTCGCGGACATCCTGCCCGCGCCCTACGACTTTTAGGAACCCGTGGCCACCGGACGCGCCGGATCGGCGCTCCATTCGCTCCACGAGCCCGGATACAGCGCCGCACCCGTCAACCCCGCCACTTCCAGCGCCAGCAGGTTGTGGCAGGCGGTCACGCCGGAACCGCACTGCATGACAGCGGCCTGGGGGGCGCCCACCGCCGCCTCCAGTTCCGTCTTCAGCTGGTCCGGCGACTTGAAACGGCCATCCGCCCGCAGGTTGTCCTTGAAGAAGCGGTTTTTTGCGCCCGGGATGTGGCCGCCGACCGGGTCGATGGTCTCGTTCTCGCCGCGGAAGCGGTCCGGCGCGCGCGCGTCCACCACCGTGCGTCCGCCCTGGTTGACGTTGTCCAGCACCGCCTTCACGTCGACCGTCGCCACCAGCGCATCGCGCAGCGCGATCGTGCCGCGTGCACGCTGCGCCGGCACTTCGGTGGTGACATCCTGTCCAGCCGACTGCCACGCCGGCAGGCCGCCATCCAGCACCGCCACCGCGGCGTGGCCGACCCAGCGCAGCATCCACCACAGGCGCGCCGCGAACATGCCGCCGTGGGCATCGTAGGCGACGACTTGCGTGTCGTCGTTCACGCCCCAGGCGCGCAGCTGTTCGATGAACACTTCGCGTTCCGGCAGCGGATGGCGGCCGCGGAAGGCGCCGTCCGTACCGCGCTTGGCGCCCGAGAGTTCGGTCTCGACGTCCGCGAACTGCGCGTTCGGCAGGTGGCCGGCCGCATAGGCGTCGCGCCCGGCGGCCGGGTTGACCAGGTCGTGGCGGCAGTCGAGGATGACCCAGTCGGGATCGTTGACGTGGTCGGCGAGGGCGGCTGGATCGATCAGGGTGGTGTACATACGGTCTCCTCTATTCGCTGGCGATGGGGTCGGTGTCCTTGATGACGGCGCCACGCGCCGTGCGCTGGGTATTGTAGAACGTCGCCGCGATGCCCGATGCCAGGATCACGCCCATGCCCAGCCAGACCTGCCAGCCGAACACGTCGCCCCACAGGATCATGCCCCACAGGCTGGAGAAGATAATGCCGGTATATTGCAGGTTGGCCACCACCAGCACCTTGCCCAGGCGGTAGGCGCGCGTCATCGCCATCTGCGCCATCAGCGCCGGGATGCCGATCGCCAGCAGCAGGCCGATGCCGTGCCAGTTGTGCGGGTGCAGGGGCGTCGCGAAGCCGTTTTCGAAAGGCGTGCCGACCAGGCCGGCCAGCGCCATCGTCAGTGAAAAATAGAACACCACGCGGTATTCCGGCTCGCCCATCTGGCCCAGGCGGCGCACCTGCATGTAGGCCATCGCCGCGATGACGGACGAGGCCACGGCGACCACGCCGCCCAGCCACTGGTCGCCGCCGGCATCCGGCCGCAGCACCAGCATCACGCCGACGAAGCTCATGCCCACGGCCACGATCAGCGGCCACTCGCTCAAGCCCTTGCCTTGCCACCAGCCCTTGAGGAACATATAGGCCGACAGCCAGATCGGCGCCATGTAGTTCAGGGTGATGGCGGTTGCCAGCGGCAGCTTGGCGATGGCGTAGAACCACAGCCACAGCGAAACCACGCCGACGATGCTGCGCCACAGGTGTTCCCGGGGGAAGGGCGTGCGCAGCGTACCGCGTTGGTGGCGGATGATCACCAGCAGCAGGATGCTGCCGATGATCCCGCGGTACATCACGATTTCGGAGGTGGAGTAGAAGGAGGAGGCCAGCTTCACGGCCGCGCCCATGGCGGCGAACGCGAAGCTGGCGAACAGCATCGATAACGCAGCGGGCATCAGGATCCCGGTGCGATGTCTTGCAGGCGGCTGCGGTACCACTCGTGGAAGTGCTGCATGCCGTCTTCCATCGGCGACTGGTAGGGACCGGCCTCGCTGACGCCGCGTTCCATCAGGATCTTGCGGCCGGCATCCATGCGCAGGGCGATCTCGTCGTCCTCGACGCAGGTTTCCATGTAGGCCGCGCGTTCCGCATCGACGAAGCCGCGTTCGAACAGCACGAATTCTTCCGGGTAGTAGAACTCGACCACGTTGCGCGTCTTCTGGGGACCCATCGGCCACAGCGTCGACACCACCAGCACGTTCGGATACCACTCGACCATGATGTTCGGATACAGCGTCAGCCAGATCGCGCCATACTTCGGCGGCTGCCCGTTGTTGAACTTCAGGACCTGTTCCTGCCACTTCTTGTACGCCGGCGAGCCCGATTTCTGCAGGCCGCGGTGCACGCCCACTGTCTGGACGCTGTAGTCCGGACCGAATTCCCAGCGCAGGTCCTCGCAGCTGACGAAGTTGCCCAGGCCCGGGTGGAAGGGCTCGACGTGGTAATCCTCCAGGTAGACCTCGATGAAGGTCTTCCAGTTGTAGTCGCACTCGTGCACTTCGACGTGGTCGAACATATAGCCCGAAAAGTCGAGGTCCTTCGTCACCGACATCTGCTTGAGCTTGTCCATCACGTTGTAGCCGTTCTGTTCGAACAGCAGGCCGTTCCAGTTCTGGAGCGGCGTCTTGGACAGGTTCAGGCAGGGCGTGTCCGCGAAATGCGGCGCGCCGATCAGCTCGCCCTTCAGGTCGTAGGTCCAGCGGTGCAGCGGGCAGACGATGTTGCTGGCGTTGCCGCGGCCATTGAACATCAGGGCCTGGCGGTGGCGGCACACGTTGGACAGCAGTTCGATGCCTTGTGCGTTACGCACCAGCATGCGGCCCTCGTTCTCCGATTTCAGGGTCGCGAAGTCGCCCTGTTCGGGCACCATCAATTCATGGCCGACGTAGCGCGGCCCCTTGAGGAACAGTTGCTGCATTTCGCGCTGCAGCAGCGCTTCGTCGAAGTAGACAGTTACCGGAAGCTGCGCGCTCGAACGCGCCAGCTTGGCGTGGGTAGCCAGATCGGACATCCCAACCCCCCTTTACATTATTCACAAAGAAGAGAAAGAATCCGAGAACCGACTTATAAAGATAAAGAACGGAATTCGGAGACAGAACCGGAGATTATAGCGTGTAAAGCCGTGTCCGGTCTCGGGCCGTCCCGGGATTGTGGTGCATGAATGCTCAAAAATTGCCTGAAAGGCATCGTTTTCATGAATCCCAAGTCGCTTTGCGATAAAATGTATCTTTGCTTGCAAGCTGGCGATGCCGAGCGCACCGTCATGCAGGGGTAGGATTGTTTAAAATAAGCGATTAGACTGGCGCGCCGCGCGCAGGTTGCATGCCGCGGCGCCAGGCCCCAAACACTCAGAGTCATTATGCCAAATAAAACAAACGCGGAGAGCGCCGTAGCCCCAGCGCAAGCCCCTGGAGCGCCGGCCGCCGGAACGCCGGCCGCCGAGTCTTTCGAACAGGCGATGGCCGAGCTGGCCCAGCTGGTCACCCAGATGGAAGGCGGTCAATTGCCGCTGGAAGCATCGGTCGCGGCCTATGCACGTGGTTCGGAACTGGTGCGCTATTGCGCGGCCCAGCTCGAAAAGGTCGAAGCCCAGGTGAAAGTTCTCGAAGGCGAGATGCTCAAGCCCTTCAGCGATGGCGGGGACGACGAATGAGCGGCACACCCTTTGCCGACTGGATGGCGTCGGTGCAGGCCCAAACCGAGGCCGCACTCGACAGTTTCCTGCCCCCGGCCACCCAGGTGCCGGTTAAACTCCATGAAGCGATGCGCTACACGACGCTCGGCGGCGGCAAGCGCGTGCGTCCGCTGCTGGCGTTTGCCGCCGGCGAATTGTTCGGCGCCGATGCGGATGCCGTGGCACGCGCCGCCTGCGCGGTCGAAATGATCCACGTCTATTCGCTGGTGCACGACGACATGCCTTGCATGGACGACGATGCCCTGCGCCGCGGCAAACCGACCGTGCATGTGGCGTATGATGAAGCCACGGCGCTGCTGGTCGGCGATGCGCTGCAGGCCCAGGCCTTCGACGTGCTGGCCGGCGGCAGCGTGGCGCCCGCGCGCCTGGTAACGATGCTGCGCCTGCTGGCGGAAGCCGCCGGCTCCAAGGGCATGTGCGGCGGCCAGGCGATCGACCTGGACAGCGTGGGTTTCAAGCTGAGCCTCGAGCAGCTGGAACGCATGCACCAGTTGAAGACCGGCGCCATGCTGCGCGTGTCGGTGCTGCTCGGCGCGCTGGCCGGCCGTGACCTGGATGCGCGGGAGCAGGATGCGCTGGCGGCGTACGCGCGCGCGATCGGCCTGGCGTTCCAGGTGGTCGACGACGTGCTGGACGCGACCGCGGATTCGGCGACCCTCGGCAAGACCGCGGGCAAGGATGCGGCGGCGAACAAGCCGACCTATGTGTCGATACTGGGGCTGGAGCCGTCCAAGGCGCTGGCCGAACAACTGCGGCAGCAGGCGCATGAGGCGCTGGCGCCGTTCGGAGAACAAGCACTGCGGCTGCGCGAAGTCGCGGACCTCATCGTGCAGCGGAAGGCATAAATGAAACTGCTAGAGACCATCAACGACCCCGCCGACCTGCGCAAGCTGCCGCGCACCCAGCTCACGCCCCTGGCCCACGAGCTGCGCGCCTACCTGCTCGATTCGGTATCGAAGACCGGCGGCCACCTCTCGTCCAACCTCGGCACCGTCGAGCTGACGATCGCGCTGCACTACGTCTTCAACACGCCGGAAGACCGCATCGTGTGGGACGTCGGCCACCAGACCTATTCGCACAAGATCCTGACCGGCCGCCGCGGCCGCATGTCGACGCTGCGCCAGCATAATGGCCTGTCCGGCTTCCCGAAGCGCGACGAAAGCGAATACGACACCTTCGGCACCGCCCACTCCTCCACATCGATCTCGGCGGCCCTCGGCATGGCCCAGGCCGCCAAGATCAAGGGCGAGAAGCGCAAGGCGATCGCCGTCATCGGCGACGGCTCGATGACCGCGGGCATGGCCTTCGAAGCCCTGAACAACGCCGGCGTCGAGGACGATTGCGACCTGCTGGTGGTCCTGAACGACAACGACATGTCGATCTCGCCGCCGGTCGGCGCGTTGAACCGCTACCTGGCGCGCTTGATGAGCGGCCAGTTCTATGCCGCCGCCAAGAACGTCGGCAAGAGCATGCTGCCCGCCCCGATGCTGGAACTGGCGAAAAAGCTGGAAGAACACGCCAAGGGCATGGTGGTCCCGGCCACGATGTTCGAGGAATTCGGCTTCAACTACATCGGCCCGATCGACGGCCACGACCTGGATTCCCTGATCCCGACGCTGGAAAACATCCGCAAGCTCAAGGGCCCTCAATTCCTGCACGTGGTGACGAAAAAGGGCCAGGGTTACAAGCTGGCCGAGGCCGAGCCGATCCTGTACCACGGCACCGGCAAGTTCAACCCGACCGAAGGCATCAAGCCGGCGACGGCGCCGTCCAAGATCACCTATACCGAAGTCTTCGGCAACTGGCTGTGCGACATGGCCGCCGCCGACCAGCGCCTGGTCGGCATCACGCCGGCGATGCGCGAAGGTTCGGGCATGGTGCGCTTCCACCAGCAGTATCCGGAGCGCTACTTCGACGTCGGCATCGCCGAGCAGCATTCCGTCACCTTTGCCGCGGGCCTGGCCACCGAAGGCATGAAGCCGGTGGTCGCGATCTACTCGACCTTCCTGCAGCGCGGCTATGACCAGCTGATCCACGACGTGGCGCTGCAGAACCTGGACGTGACCTTCGCGCTGGACCGCGCCGGCCTGGTCGGCGCCGACGGCGCCACCCACGCCGGCAACTACGACATCGCCTACCTGCGCTGTATCCCGAACATGGTCGTGATGGCGCCGTCCGACGAGAACGAGTGCCGTACCATGCTGACCACGGCCTACCACTATCCGGGCCCGGCCGCGGTGCGCTACCCGCGCGGCGCCGGCGTCGGCGCCGCCATCCAGCAGGAGCTGACCGGCATCGAGATCGGCAAGGGACTGGTGAAACGCCAGGGCAAGAGCGTGGCGATCCTGGCCTTCGGCTCGATGGTGGCACCGAGCCTGAAGGCGGCCGAGGACCTGAATGCGACCGTGGCCGACATGCGCTTCGTGAAGCCGCTCGACGTCGAGCTGGTCAAGCGCCTGGCGAAGGACCACGACTACCTGGTGACGGTGGAAGAGGGCTGCACCATGGGCGGCGCCGGTTCGGCCGTGGCCGAGGCGCTGGCGCTCGAGGGGCTGGCCAAGCCGCTGCTGATCCTGGGCCTGCCGGACCGCTTCATCGACCACGGCGACCCGGCCCTGCTGCTGGCCTCGGTCGGCCTGGATGCGCACGGCATCGGCAAGTCGATCCGCGAACGCTTCGGCATCGGCGAACCGCGCCTGGTGGTGAACAACACCTGACCGGTTTCAAGCCCGATGCGATCAACGCCACCCTGGCCAGGCCACGGTGGCGTTTTTTATTTGCGCTGCGTTAGCGCGCCGCAGGCGGCGCCGGCACGTGCAGCGAACGCGCCAGCACGAAGCCGGCCAGGTACCCGCCCACCAGGCCGCCGACGTGGGCGGCGTTGTCCGCGTACGGATACAGGAACCCCATCCCCAGGTTGAACAGCAGGACCATCAGCAGCGACGTGCGCAGGTCCTGGATGACGGTTGGCGGGATGCCGCTGTTCTTGCGCTGCATGAAGGCCAGCAGGCCGCCGAGGATGCCGAATATCGCGCCGGACGCGCCCACGCTTTTCGCCGCCGGGTTCCACAGCACGCTGGCCAGGCTGCCGCACACGCCCGCGCCCAGGTACAGGGCCAGGAAGCGCGCGCTGCCGAACATGCGCTCGACCAGCCGGCCGGCCTGCCACAGGCCGAACATGTTGAACAGCAGGTGCAGCAGGAAGCCGTGGATGAACATCGACGAGACCAGGCGCCAGGGCTGGCCGTGCAGGGTGAACCTGCCCGCGTTCGCGCCCCAGGGCACCATCTGGGCCATGCGATAGAAGGCGTCCAGCTGGCCGGCCTTGCCCGGGCCCCAGCTCAGCAGCGCGGTCAGCAGGGGCACGTGGAAGCGGGCGCGCTCGAGGGCCATCAGCAGGTAGATACCGACGTTCAGCGCCAGCAGCGCCCAGATGACCGGCGTCGACGGGCTCCAGTAGTCGATGCGGGCATCGAACACCTTGCGGTCGTCATGCGCGGTGGCGAAGGCTTCGGTCCAGCGCTCCGGCAGCAGGGCGACGATGCGCGCGGCCGTCGCGGCGTCCGGCGTGCTGAAACCGACCACCAGGATGTCGTCGACGCCTTGTATGTGGAAGAACACGTCGGGGCCGTCGGTGTGGGCGTTGACGATGTCGACGCGCTTGATGCGGTGCTCGGCGCGCTCCGGGAAACGGAACGAGCGGGTACGGCTGCCGCGCACGAAGATGAAGTCGGGCTCGATGGCGATCTGGCCCTTGCCCTGGAACTGGAAGGGATTGGCGGGCCAGTTGGGGCTGGGAGCGTGGAAGCGGACGTCGAAGGTCGCCGTCATCGAGACCCCGTCAGCCGCGCTTGCGCTCGTGTTGCCACAGCACGTCGCTGCCGCCGGCATGGCGGTTGAGCACGCGCGCCAGCACGAACATCAGGTCGGACAACCGGTTCACGTACTGGCGCGGCTGGGGATTCAGGGTGTCTGTTTTCGAGAGCGCGACGATGCTGCGTTCGGCGCGCCGGCACACGGTGCGGCAGACGTGGGCCAGCGAGGCCGCGCGCGACCCGGCAGGCAGGATGAATTCCTTGAGCACCGGCAGGTCGGCATTGTATTTTTCCAGCAGGCCGTCCAGGCGCGCCACATGCTCGTCCTTGATCATCTGGTAGCCGGGGATGCACAGCTCGCCGCCGAGGTCGAACAGGTCGTGCTGGATCGAGACCAGTTCCTCGCGCAGATCGGGCGGCATGTCCTCGCACAGCAGCAGGCCGACGAAGGAATTCAGCTCGTCGACTTCGCCCAGCGAATGGATGCGCGCGCTGTCCTTGCCGGTGCGGCTGCCGTCGCCCAGGCCGGTGCTGCCGTCGTCGCCGGTGCGGGTCGCGATTTTCGATAATCGATTGCCCATGCTTATGCCCCACCTATAAAAAAAGATAGCCGGAGCATACGCCAAATCGATGCAATTGTGCTTAGAATCGACTCATGAATGCCATGACTCCAGTCGATCCCGCACGCCGTGCCGAGGTCGCCCGCGCCCTGCGCGCCGTGCTGCCGGAACGTTGCGTCCTGGCCGATCCCGAAGACACGCGTCCCTACGAATGCGACGGCCTGGCCGCCTACCGCCAGCTGCCGATGGTCGTCACCCTGCCGGACAACGAGGCACAGGTGCTGGCCATCCTGAAGGTATGCCGCGAACTGCAGGTGCCGATCGTGCCGCGCGGCGCCGGCACCGGGCTGTCGGGCGGCGCCCAGCCGCTGGCGGACGGCGTGGTGATTTCCACCGCGCGCCTGAACCGCATCCTGCGCCTCGAACCCCATGCCCGCACGGCCGTCGTCCAGCCCGGCGTACGCAACCTGGCGATCTCGGAAGCGGCGGCGCCCTTCAACCTGTATTACGCGCCGGACCCGTCCTCGCAGATCGCCTGCACCATCGGCGGCAACGTGGCCGAGAACTCGGGCGGCGTACACTGCCTCAAATACGGCCTCACGGTGCACAACGTGCTGCGCGCGCGCGTCTGCACGATCGAAGGCGATGTGATCGAACTGGGCGGCGAGGCGCTCGACGCGCCCGGCCTGGACCTGCTGGCCGTGTTCATCGGGTCCGAGGGCATGCTGGGCATCGTCACCGAAGTGACCGTGAAACTGGTGCCGAAGCCCGCCATGGCCCAGGTGATCATGGCCTCCTTCGACGACGTGGCGGCGGGCGGCAACGCGGTGGCCAGCGTGATCGCGGCCGGCATCATCCCGGCCGGCCTGGAGATGATGGACCGGACCTCGTCGCGCATGGTCGAGCCCTTCGTGAAGGCCGGCTACGACCTGGAGGCGGCCGCCATCCTGCTGTGCGAGGCCGACGGCACCGCGCTCGAGGTGGCCGAGGAGATCGAGCGCATGGCGGACGTCCTGAGGGCGGCCGGCGCCGGCGCGATCACCGTGTCGCAGAACGAGGCCGAGCGCCTGCGCTTCTGGTCCGGCCGCAAGAACGCCTTCCCGGCCGCAGGGCGCATCTCGCCGGATTACTACTGCATGGACGGCACCATCCCGCGCAAGCACCTGGCCCGCGTGCTGGAGCGCATCGAGGAAATGGAAGGCATCTACGGCCTGCGCTGCGCCAACGTGTTCCACGCCGGCGACGGCAACATGCACCCGCTGATCCTGTTCGACGCCAACCGGCCGGGCGAGCTGCAGCGCGCGGAAGACTTCGGCGCGGCGATCCTGGCGCTGTGCGTGGAGGTGGGCGGCACCATCACCGGCGAGCATGGCGTGGGCGTCGAGAAGATCGATTCGATGTGCGTGCAGTTCGGGGCGAAGGAACTGGACGCCTTCTTCACGGTCAAGCGGGCCTTCGACCCCGGCATGCTGCTCAATCCGAACAAGGCGATTCCCACGCTGAACCGCTGCGCGGAACTGGGGCGCATGCGGGTGAGCGGGGGCGTGCTGCCGTTCGCGGGGCTGCCACGCTTCTGATTCGTATAAAAAACAATGGAGACAACATGGTCGAACACCTTCAAGAGCAGGTGCGTACGGCCGCGCATGAACAGCGTCCGCTGCGCATCCGCGGCGGCGGTACCAAGGATTGGTACGGGCAGTCGCTGGAGGGCGAGATCCTCGACACGCGCGCCTGCAGCGGCATCGTCGACTACGAGCCGACCGAGCTGGTGATCACGGCGCGCTGCGGCACGCCGCTGGCCGAGATCGAAGCCGCGCTGCTCGAAAAGCGCCAGATGCTGGCTTTCGAGCCGCCCCATTTCGGCGATGGCGCCACGCTCGGCGGCGCCATCGCCAGTGGCCTGTCGGGCCCGCGCCGCGCCAGCAGCGGCGCCGTGCGCGATTTCGTCCTGGGCGCGAAACTGCTGGACGGGAAGGGCGATGTGCTGAACTTCGGCGGCCAGGTCATGAAGAACGTGGCCGGCTACGACGTCGCGCGCCTGCTGGCCGGGTCGCTCGGCACGCTCGGGCTGCTGCTCGAAGTCTCGGTGAAGGTGCTGCCGATTGCCGTGGCCGAGACCACGCTGCGCTTCCCGATGCCCTGGCCGGATGCCCTCCGCAAGCTCAACGAATGGGCCGGGCAGCCCTTGCCGCTGTCGGCCAGTTGCTGGCATGAGGGTGTGCTGGCGCTGCGCCTGTCCGGCGCGCGCGCCGCGGTGAACGATGCGATGCGCCTGCTCGGCGGCGAGGTGATGCCGGATTGCGCCGCCTTCTGGGCCGGGCTGCGCGAGCAGCGTCACGCTTTTTTTGCAGGCGACATGCCGGTATGGCGGCTGTCGCTGCCGCCGACCGCCGGCGCGCTCGACCTGGGCGCGCAGCTGATCGAGTGGGGCGGAGCACAGCGCTGGCTGCGCCTGCCTGCCGATGCGCAGACCGCGCAGCGTATCCGTGCCGCCGCCGGCCGCGTGGGCGGCCACGCGACCCTGTTCCGCGGCGGCGACAAGCGCGTCGGCGTGTTCCAGCCGCTGGCGCCGGCCGTCGCGCGCATCCACCAGCGCCTGAAAGCCGGCTTCGACCCGTCCGGCATCTTCAATCCCGGCCGTATGCATCAATAAAACTTATGCAAACCAATCTCGCCGATTTCATCAAGGGCACGCCGGACGGCGTCGAAGCCGAAGCGATCCTGCGCGCCTGCGTCCATTGCGGCTTCTGCACCGCCACCTGCCCGACCTACCAGTTGCTGGGCGACGAACTCGATGGCCCGCGCGGCCGCATCTACCTGATCAAGCAGGTGCTGGAAGGCGCCGAGCCGACGCGCAAGACCCAGCTCCACCTGGACCGCTGCCTCACCTGCCGCAACTGCGAATCGACCTGCCCGTCCGGCGTGCGCTACGGGCGCCTGGCCGACATCGGGCGCAAGGTGATCGAGGCGCGCGTGCCGCGTCCGGCGGGCGAGCGCATCAAGCGCGCGACACTGAAGGAATTCCTGCCGCGCGCTGCGCTGTTCAAGCCGGCCTTCCGGGCCGGGCAGGTGGCACGGCCCCTGCTGCCGTCGGCCTTGAGGGACAAGCTGCAGCCGGCCCGCGCCGCCGGCCGCTGGCCCACCCGCGAGCACGCGCGCAAGATGCTGGTGCTGGAGGGCTGCGTGCAGCCGGCGATGGCGCCCAACATCAACGCCGCCACCGCGCGCGTGCTCGATGCGCTCGGCGTGCAGCTGGTCGCGGCGCCGAAGGCCGGCTGCTGCGGCGCGGTGCGCTTCCACATGAACGACCAGGCCGGCGGCCTGGACGACATGCGGCGCAACGTCGATGCCTGGTGGCCCTACGTGGCGGAGAAGCGGGTCGAGGCGATCGTGATGACCGCGTCCGGCTGCGGCGTCACCGTCAAGGAATACGGCCACCTGCTGGCGCACGACCCGGCCTATGCGGACAAGGCGGCGCGCATCTCGGCCTTGACGCGCGACCTGTCGGAGATCCTGCCCGAGTTCGAGGGCGAGATCGCGACCGCATTTTCACGATCCGTGGCCGGCCGCAGCCGCGAACGCGTCGCCTTCCATCCGCCGTGCACGCTGCAGCACGGCCAGCAGATCCGCGGCAAGGTCGAAGGCGTGCTGCGCGCCGCCGGCGTCGACGTGGTGCTGTGCGCGGAAAGCCATTTGTGCTGCGGCTCGGCCGGCACCTATTCGATGCTGCACCCGGAGATCGCGCACCAGTTGCGCGACCGCAAGCTGGCCAACCTGGCGGCGACCGGGGCGGGGGAGATCGTGTCGGCCAACGTCGGGTGCATCGCGCACCTGCAGTCGGGGACGGGCACGCCGGTGACGCACTGGATCGAGCTGGTCGACCGGGCGCTGGCGGGCTGACGGCGCCATGCCTGCCCCGATGCTGGGACCCGCAGCGGGATGCCTGCGAGGGCGGCCAGGCGGATCCGATGGGAGCGCACAACAATACTGTTAAGACACTCGAGCACTCTGCTTCTCGATAGCCTCAGGCGATACCCATTGCGGTATCAATAACGCCAAAAAAGTTATTAGTGTCGGGATAACGAGTGCACTACATTGGATGGCGCTGTAAATGTTAACGCAATCATCCGGTGCCCGTTCTATCATCATGCTGTCGAGCCGGCATCGGCAATTCCACTTCAAGAGGACATCGGCATGCACAACAATAAGACCCCATCGACGGGTCAGGCAGCACGCGCGAGGAGACGCATCAAGCATCCGGCCTGGACCTTCGCCCTGATCCTGGCGGCAGCCTTGCCGGCCACCGGCCACAGCGCGGACGTGCGCGCGGACGCAGAGGCGCGCGCACGCACGCTGGTCGCGCGGATGACGCTGGACGAGAAGATCGACCAGCTGCTCAACGTGGCGCCGGCCCTGCCGCGCCTGGGCATCCCGGCCTACAACTGGTGGACCGAATCGCTGCACGGCGCGATGGGACCGGTCCCCACGACCAACTTCCCGGAACCGATCGGCCTGGCCGCCACCTTCGACGCGCCGCTGGTGCACCAGGTCGCGGCCGCGATCAGCGTCGAGGTGCGCGCGCTGCACACGCTGGGACGCCAGACCGGCCACCTGGGCCGCATCGGCACTGGCCTCGACACCTGGTCGCCCAACATCAACATCTTCCGCGATCCGCGCTGGGGCCGCGGCCAGGAAACCTATGGCGAAGACCCGCACCTGACGGCGGCGCTGGGTGTCGCCTTCATCCAGGGCATGCAGGGCCCGGACCCGGACCTGCCGCAGGTGGTCGCCACGCCCAAGCACTTCGCCGTGCACAGCGGGCCGGAATCGACGCGCCACAAGGCCGACGTGTTCGTGTCCAGGCACGACCTCGAGGACACCTATCTGCCGGCCTTCCGCGCCGCCATCGTCGATGCCAGGGCGGGCTCGGTCATGTGCG
>CAJYQM010000116.1 GCA_913777025.1 uncultured Massilia sp.
GCCACGCAGGCCAGCATCACGCGTGCGTACTGCAGCTTGGTCAAGCCTTCGATGCTGCGGCTGGGTTCCAGCATCGATGCCGTCGCGTCCAGCACCAGCCAGACGGCCACGTGGCTGTCGCGCTCGGCCTCGCGCACGAAGTAGCGGTCGGCGCGCGCCATCAGCTTCCAGTCGACGCGGCGCCACTCGTCGCCGGGGGCGTAGGCGCGGTATTCGGAAAACTCGACGCCGGCGCCGCGTTCGCGCCCGGCGTGGATGCCGTGGCCGAGCCCTGCCAGCACGTGGCGGATCATCAGTTCGAGCCTGGTCGTGTGCGCGATCAGCGCGGAAGATGCCAGCACCGCCGCTTACTCGACCCGGATGCCGTCACGCAGTGCGGCCAGGATGTCTGCAATGGCGATGCCGTCGGCTTCGGCCTCGAAGTTGCGCAGCACGCGGTGCGCCAGCACCGGCAGCAGCATCGCACCAATATCTTCGCGCGTGACCGCCAGGCGGCCGTGCATCAGCGCGCGCGCCTTGGACGCCAGCACCAGCGCCTGGCCGGCACGCGGGCCGGCGCCCCAGCCGATGTGCTTGCGGATCGCCTCCACCGGCGAGTCAGCCGGGCGGGTGGCGCGCACCAGGCGCGTGGCGTAGCGCAGCATGGGGTCGCCGATCTCGATGTCGCGCACGAGCTGCTGCAGGCGAAGGAGAGCTTCAAGCGTCAGCGCCGGTTCCGCGTCGGCCAGGCCGGCGTGGGTGGTGGCGCCGACCATCATGATCTCTTCGTCCTCGGTCGGGTAGCCGACGTCGATGCGCAGCAGGAAGCGGTCGAGCTGGGCTTCCGGCAGCGGATAGGTGCCGGCCTGCTCGATCGGGTTCTGGGTCGCCAGCACGAAGAAGGGCCTGGGCAGCTTGTGCGTCTGGCCGGCGAAGGTGACGGACCGTTCCTGCATCGCTTCCAGCAGCGCCGACTGGGTCTTGGGCGGCGCGCGGTTGATCTCGTCGGCCAGCAGCACCTGGGTGAACACGGGGCCCGGCTGGAAGCGGAACACGCGCTGGCGCGTGCTTTGATCTTCTTCCAGGATCTCGGTGCCGACGATATCGGACGGCATCAGGTCGGGCGTGAACTGCACGCGGCGGAACTGCATGTCGGTGGCCTGGGCCAGCGACTTCACCAGCAGGGTTTTACCCAGGCCCGGCACGCCCTCGACCAGCGCGTGGCCGCCGGCCAGCAGGCAGGTGACCAGCAGCTCGATTACGTCCTTCTGGCCGATGATGACGCGGCCCATGCTGGTTTTCAGTGCCTCGACCTTGTCGACCAGGCTGCCGATCTCGTTCTCCGTCCACGCCGTCTCTGCCACTTGCTTATGCTCCCAATGCGTATTGAATGATGTTCACTGCAAACCGCGTGTTGTCGACCGCCAGGAAACGCTTGTTGCGGAAGTCGTAATCCCACTCGCAGCCATAGTCCTTGTTCGAATACAGGACGCCGATGCGGCCGTTCACCTCGATGCCGCGCAGGTACTCGTGCACCAGGTCGTCGCCCCAGCCGTTCAGTTCCACCGCGGTGTTCGGCGGGCCGTCGAACTTGAAGAAGCTCGAGTACAGCCGATGGTTGTTCGGGATTTCCTTCATGGCCGCAGCGCCGAAGATGCGCGCCATTTCGGCTTCGAAGGACTTCGCGAACAGGCCGTCGATGTCGTGGTTGCAGTCGTCCACGAAGACGAAACCGCCGCCCTTCACGTAGCGCTCGAAGTTGCGGCGCTCGGCGGGCGTGAACTGCACCAGCTTGTGCCCGGCCAGGTAGCAGAACGGCGCTTCCAGCATCTTCGGGTCGGACAGGTTGACCATGCGCTCGGCCGTGTCCACGCGCAGGGTCGTGTACTCGACCAGGGAGTTCAGCACGTTGCTCGGCATGCGCTGGTCGACGTCCCAGTCGCCCGACTCGTACATCAGGCGCGTGAAGTAAAAATCGAAGGTTGCCACTTCAATAAACCGTTTATACCGCGTCGGACAGCGAGGTGAAGTTGAAATCGCGGATGCGCATCGGCGGCAGCACCATCTGGAAGGCCACTTCGTCGCCGCCGATGACCACCGGCTTGCCCAGCTCGTCGACGTTGTTCAGGATCGTGACCGGGCTCTCGTTGAAGCGGAAATTCTTGATCGGGTACTTGATCTTGCCGTTCTCGACGTAGAAGGTGCCGTCGCGCGTGAGACCCGTCAGCAGCAGCGATTGCGGATCGACCTGGCGGATGTACCAGGTGCGGGTGACAACAATGCCCTTCCTGGTCCCTGCGATCAGCTCGTCCAGCGACTTCGTGCCGCCGGCCATGATCATGTTGCCGTGGCGCGCCGTCGGCGCGCGGCCGTTCTTCTGCGCCCAGAAGCGCGAGTAATCGAGCGAGGCGACCCTGCCGTCCTTGATCAGGTCGGTGCGCTGGCGCGCCAGCATCGAGCCGCTGTCCCAGGGGCTGACCGGCACGTCCTTGTCCCAGGGATCGGCCCAGACGTTGACCTGTTCGTCGAACAGCTTTTCGCCCAGGCGGTTGCCGCCGCCCTTCTTCGCCAGGAAGCTGCGGCCCTCGTCGGCCTGGCGCGCACCGAAGGCACCGAACATGCGGCCGACGATCTCCGACGTTGCCGCCGGCTCCAGGATCACCGTGTAGCGGCCCGGCTCCAGTGCCTTGGCGTCCACCGAACGCAGCGCCTTTTCCATCGCGACCTCGATCGCCTCGCGCGCCTCGAAGCGCTTCGCATCGACCGCCGAGCGGGTCACCCAGCCGGATCCGCGGCCGTCTTCGGTACGGGCGGTACAGGTGAAGCCCAGGTCGGTGAATTCGCGGTGGCCGAACACGCCGTTCGAATTGGCGATGGTCTCGAAACCCGTGCTGTCGTTGAAGAAGCCGGCCGTCACCAGCCCGTTCTTGCGGCCGGCCGCGATGGCTTGCGCCGCCACGTCGGCGCGGTAGTCCGGGTCGATGGCGGCGGTGGACGCGAAATACGTGCCGCTGGATTTGAATTCCTGCTTGCCGATCATCGGCATGGCTTCCGGGTTTTCCGGCGCCAGGCGCGCGATGTCCTCGGCGCGGCGCACCGCGCGTTCCAGGGACTTGTCGTCGAACTCGTTGATGCTGGCCGTACCCTGGCGCTTGCCGAAGGCGACGGTGACGTTCAGGCGCTGGTCTTCGGTCAGGCCGGCGGTCGAGACGCTGTTGCGCGCGAAACGGATGTTGCCCTCGCGCGCGCCGGAGATGGCGACGCTGCATTCGTCGGCCTTGGAAAAGCCGAGCACGCGGTCGCAGATGCGTTTGGCCTCGTCCTGGTTGAGCTGTTTCATGTCCTGTCCCTTAGCCGATCTTGCGGCCGGTATTGATCACGTTGATGCCGTTGAAGCGGGTCGTGCTGGAACCGTGCGACACCGCGCTGACCTGGCTCGGCTGGCCCTTGCCGTCGAAGAAGGAGCCGCTCATGCGCCAGTCGCGCTCGTCGCAGATGGCGGCGCAGGCATTCCAGAAGTCCTGGGTATTCGACTGGTAGGCCACGTCTTCCAGCATCTGCCCGATCTTGCCGTCCTTGATCTCGTAGTACAGCTGGCCGCCGAACTGGAAGTTGTAGCGCTGCTGGTCGATCGAATACGAACCGCGGCCCAGCACGTAGATGCCGCGCTTGACGTCCTTGACCATCTCGTCCGGCGTGAGCCTGGCCTTCCCCGCCTGCAGCGAGACGTTCGGCATGCGCTGGAACTGCACGTTGCTCCAGCTGTCCGCGTACGAGCAGCCGTGCGACTCTTTTTCGCCGATGATGTGGGCCTGGTCGCGCGTGGCCTGGTAGTTGACCAGGATGCCGTCACGGATGATGTCCCAGCGTTTGGCGGGCACGCCCTCGTCGTCGTAGGCGACGGCGCCGAGCGAGCCCGGGGTGGTCTTGTCGGCGACGAAGTTGACGCGGTCGGCGCCGAACTTGAATTTCCTGGACTCCCACTTGTCCAGCGTGCAGAAGCTGGTGCCGGCGTAGTTGGCTTCGTAGCCGAGCACGCGGTCCAGTTCCGTCGGGTGGCCGACGGACTCGTGGATCGTCAGGAACAGGTTTTCCGGCGCGATCACCAGGTCGTACTTGCCCGGGTCGACACTCTTTGCCGTCAATTTCTGCCTTGCCTGGCGGCCGGCATTGCGCGCTTCCTCGACGATATCGTAGCTGCCGTTGTACAGCGTGGTGACGCCGCCGGCGGCGCGGATCTTGTGTTCGGGACGCGCGTCGAAGTATTCGTAGCCCATGCCCACCGGCGGCGCCAGGCCGGCGCGCGAGCGGAACTTGCCGGTGGCCTTGTCGACCGCGGTGGCGGTGATCGGCGCCCACAGGCGGTGGATGTCCTGGTCGATGTAGGCGCCGTCGGTAGAGGCGAAATACTTCTGCTGGTTCACCTGGAACAGGTTGGCCGTCATGAAGCTGGCGCCGGCGTCCAGGCCGGCCTTGTTCGCCGCGATCAGCATCTCGGCCTTTTCCTTGACGGGAACAAGGCGCCAGTCGCGCTTGAACGGCGTGGCCCAGGCGACTTCGCCCACGCCCTTGACCGGCGCCAGCTGCACGGGTTCGGTCTGCAGCCGCGCATTGGCCTTGGCGATCGCCACCGCCTGGCGCGCCGCGTTCGCGACCGCGTCCGGCGTCATCGCGTTGGTGGCGGCAAAGCCGTAGGCACCGCCCGCGATCACGCGCACGCCGACACCGCTCGATTCGGTGTTGGTCACGCCCTCGACATTCAGGTCGCGCGTGTTGATGTACTGGTTCAGGTAGCGGCCGATGCGCACGTCGCAATAGGAGGCGCCGGCCTTCCTGGCGGCGTCCATGGCGGTGTCGGCCAGCGACTTCTTGAAGCTCGTGGCCAGGGGGTTCATCAGCTCTTCGGCGGCGATGGCGTTGCCGAAGACGGGGACCAGCATGGCACCGGCGGTGCCGGCGCCGATTTTGAGGAAGATGCGGCGTTCCATTTGTTCTCCATTACCCGCAAAGGACGACGTACCTTAGAACGTCGTTCCCGCGCAGGCGGGAACCCAAGTTTTTCGAGTCGCAACGAACTTGGATCCCCGCTTTCGCGGGGATGACGATGCCAAGGTTCGCGTCCTGTCAAACAGCGTCCGACAGCGACGTGAAGTTGAAGTCCCGGATCTTCATCGGCGGAATCGACATCTGGAACGACGATTCGTCCCCGCCGATGATCACCGGTTTGCCGATCTCGTCGATGTTGTTCAGCATGGTGACCGGGCTCTCGTTGAAGCGGAAGTTCTTGACCGGGTACTTGATCTTGCCGTTCTCGATGTAGAAGGTGCCGTCGCGCGTCAGGCCCGTCAGCAGCACCGATTGCGGGTCGACCATGCGGATATACCACGTGCGGGTGACCAGGATGCCCTTTTTAGTGCTGGCGATCAGCTCCGCCGTGGTCTTGTCGGTGCCGGCCACCAGGATGTTGCCCGGCATCGCGGTCGGCGCCACGCCTTTCTTCTTGGCCCAGTACTGGGAGTACTGCAGCGCGTTGACCTTGCCGTTCTTGACGATGTCCATGCGCTGGCGCGCAATCAGGTTGCTGGAATCCCAGGGCAGCACGGCCACGTCCTTGTCCCAGGGGTCGGCCCAGATATTGACCTTTTCGTCGAACAGCTTGTCGCCCAGGCGCGATGCCCCGCCCTGCTTCGACAGGAAGCTGCGGCCCTCGTCGGTCTGGCGCGCGTCGAAGCCGTACAGCATGTAGCCGAGCAGGTCGGAGATCGCGGCCGGCTCCAGGATCACGGTGTAGCGGCCCGGCTCCAGCGCCTTCGCATCGACCGAGCGCAGCGCCTTTTCGATGGCCACGTCGGCCGCTTCGCGCGGGTCGAAGCGGGCGGCGTCCTGGGCCGAGCGCTTGACCCAGCCCGAACCGCGGCCGTCCTCGGTGCGCACGGTGCAGGTGAAATCGAGGCCGGTGGTCTGCTGGTGGCCGAACACGCCTTTCGAGTTGGCCACGGTGGAGAAGGCGCTGCTGTCGGTGAAGAAGCCGGCGGCCACCAGCTTGCTCTTCTTGCAGGCTTCGATCGCGTAGGCCGCGGCCTGGGCGCGGTATTCGGGGTCGATGGCGTCGGTCTTCGGGCTGAAGGTGTTCGAGGCCTTGTAGTCCTGCTTGCCGACGGTCGGCATGAATTCCGGGTTTTCCGGTGCCAGGCGCGCCAGGTCCTCGGCGCGACGCACGACTTTTTCCAGCGACTTGTCGTCGTATTCGTTGATGCTGGCGGTGCCCTGGCGCTTGCCGAAGGCGACCTGCACGGTCACGCTGGTGTTGTCGGCCAGGCCGGCGGTGGACACGGCGTTGCGCGCGAAGCGGATGTTGCCTTCGCGGCTGCCGCCGACGGTGACGATGCACTCGTCGGCCTTGGAAAACGAGAGTGCGCGATCGCAGATGCGCTTGGTCTGTTCCTGGGTCAGGATGGTCATTGTGCTGGTCTCCCTGCCTTAGCCGATCTTGCGGGCGGTGTTGATGACGTTGATGCCGTTGAAGCGCGCGGTACTCGAGCCGTGCGAGACGATCGAGATCTGCGGCGGCTGCCCCTTGCCGTCGAAGAAGGAGCCGCCCATGCGCCAGTCGCGCTCATCGCAGACGGCCGAGCAGGCATTCCAGAAGTCCTGGGTGTTGGCCTGGTAGGCCACGTCTTCCAGCATTTGTCCGATCTTGCCGTCCTTGATCTCGTAGAACAGCTGGCCGCCGAACTGGAAGTTATAGCGCTGCTGGTCGATCGAGAACGAACCGTCGCCGACGATGTAGATGCCCTTCTTGATGTCCTTGACCATCTCGTCCGGGGTCAGTTTCTTCTGGCCCGCCTGCAGCGACACGTTCGGCATGCGCTGGAACTGCACGTTGCTCCAGCTGTCCGCGTACGAGCAGCCGTCCGATTCCTTCTTGCCGATGATGTGGGCCTGGTCGCGCGTGGCCTGGTAGCTGACCAGGATGCCGTCCTTGATGATGTCCCAGCGCTTGGTCTTGACGCCTTCGTCGTCGTAGCCCACGCAGCCGAGCGAACCGGGGGTGGTCTTGTCGGCCACGATGGTCACCTGCGGCGAGCCGTACTTGAAGGTCTTGCTCTGCCACTTGTCGAGCGTGGCGAAGCTGGTGCCGGCATAGTTGGCTTCGTAGCCGAGCACGCGGTCCAGTTCCGTCGGGTGGCCCACGGACTCGTGGATCGTGAGCCACAGGTGTTCCGGCGAGAGCATCAGGTCGTACTTGCCCGGCGCGACCGACTTCGCCGTCAGCTTGCGCTTGGCGTCGCGGCCGGCGGCACGGGCATCCTCGACGATGTCGTAGGAGTTGGTGTACAGCGTGGCGACGCCGCCGGCGGCCTTGATCTTGTCCTCGGCGCGTCCGTCCAGGTATTCGTAGCCCATGCCCACCGGCGAGGACAGGCCGCCGCGCGAGCGGAACTTGCCGCTGGCCTTGTCGACCGCGGTGGCGGTCAGCGGCGCCCACAGGCGCTGCACGTCCTGGTCGATGTAGGAGCCGTCGGTCGAGGCGAAGTACTTCTGCTGGTTCACCTGGAACAGCATCGACTGCATGAAGTTGGCGCCGGCGTCCATGCCGGCCTTGTTGGCGGCGATCAGGAGCTCGGCCTTGTCCTTGATCGGGACCGTGCGCCAGTCCTTCTTGACCGGCGTGGCCCACGACACTTCGCCCACGCCCTTGACCGGGGCCAGCTGCACCGGTTCGCTCTGCAGCCTGGCGTTGGCCTTGGCGATGGCCACCGCCTGGCGCGCGGCGCCGGCGATGCCGTCCGCGCTCATGTCGCTGGTGGCGGCAAAGCCGTAGGCGCCGCCCGCGATCACGCGAACGCCGACGCCGGCCGATTCGGTGTTGGTCACGTTCTCGACGTTCAGGTCGCGGGTGACGATGTACTGGTTCAGGTAGCGCCCGATGCGCACGTCGCAATACGAAGCGCCGGCCTTGGTGGCGGCATTCATGGCGATGTCGGCGAGCGCCTTCTTGGCGCTGGCGGGCATCGCGGTGAGCAGTTCTTCGGCGGCGATCGCACGCCCGAACACGGGAACCAGCATCGCGCCCAGGCCCAGGCCACTGATGTTGAGGAAGGTACGGCGTTCCATGGTGTCTCCTAGATTCACACGACTTTTGGACAGTGGCCTGGCAGCGGGCCGTCATTCTTTTTACTGCGGTGCGTCATTGGCTTGCGGCCGGGGCCGCACAGGAAAGCTGCTGAACCTTAGCAGCATGTCGGTGTTTTGAATAGGCAATCTTTATGCCATATGCAATTTCCGGAAGGGAGGACGCCGAAGTGTCCCCCAAGTGTCCCCCCGCAGGTGTCCGACCGAGTGTCCGCAAGGTGTCCGGACGCTGTCCGGGCCGGCTTTGGCGGACACTTTCATCTATGGGTGCATCATCCGGTGCGCACCTTCCCGGCACGATGCCCCGCTACGGTGCGTTGCAATGCACCATGCATCACGGTGAGAATTTGTGCATTTTTTCCTGGCAAGCCCGTGTATATTGCTTCCACCGTTTTTTGCCTGACACGCCCGCTCACCAGAAAGCCTCCATGAAGATCGTTCGCATCGCAGCCGCAGCCGCCCTCGCCGTCGCGGGTTTCGCCGTCCACGCCCAGGAAGCCGGCCAGCCGCCCGCTTCGACAGCCAAGGCCCCGCCCACCGCGCCGGCCGCCTCCTCCGCCGTCGAGAATTCGGTCGTCAAGATCTTCTCGACGCTGCGCCGCCCCGATCCCTACAAACCCTGGACCAAGGCGACGCCGCAGGACGTCACGGGTTCCGGCGTGGTCATCGAAGGCAAGCGCATCCTCACCAATGCCCACGTGGTCGGCTATGCCAGCCAGGTGCAGGTCCAGGCCAGCCAGGACGGCGACAAGGTCGGGGCCACCGTGGTCGCGATCGCGCGCGGCATCGACCTGGCGATCCTGAAGCTGGACGACGAATCCTTCTTCGACAAGCACGCGCCGGTGCCGCGCGCCAGCGTGCTGCCGGACGTGCGCGACGCGGTGCTGGCCTATGGTTATCCGGTCGGCGGCAATTCGCTGTCGATCACCAAGGGCATCGTCTCGCGCGTCGAATTCGTAGGCTACGGCGCCGGCAGCGCCGGCCTGCGCGTGCAGATCGACGCGCCGATCAACCCGGGCAACAGCGGCGGCCCGGTGATCTCGAACGACAAGATGGTCGGCCTGGCCTTCTCCGGCGTGACAGGCGCCAACAACATCGGCTACGTGATCCCGAACGAAGAGGTCGAGCTGTTCCTGCGCGACGTCGCCGACGGCCGCTACGACGGCAAGCCGCTGCTGCTGGACGACGTGCAGACGCTGGAAAACCCGGTGCTGCGCCAGTACCTGAAGCTGGACAAGTCGGTCGAAGGCGCCATCGTGCACCGCCCCTACCGCAGCGACGCGGCCTACCCGCTCAAGGAATGGGACGTGATCACCCGCATCGGCGACACCCCGATCGACAACCAGGGCATGGTCAAGCTGGGCGCGAACCTGCGCGTGCGCTTCCAGTACCGCGTGCAGCAAGTCGCGAAGGAAGGCAAGGTGCCGCTGACCATCGTCCGCGCCGGCAAGACCCTGCAGGTGCAGGTGCCGGTCGGCGGCCAGCGCCCGCTCCTGATCCCGAGCCTGGAGGGCGGCTACCCGTCCTACTTCGTGTACGGCCCGATCGTGTTCTCGCGCGCCACCGCCGAATACCTGGCCTTCGTGAATGCCAACGTCGCGGTGATGAATTCGATGAGCATCAACGCCAGCCCGCTGGTGACGCGCCGCGGCGACGAACCGGACGCCCAGCGCGAGGAACTGGTGGTGATCAGCTCGCCCTTCTTCCCGCACAAGCTGGTGGCCGGCTACTCGAACCGCTTCGGCTCCGTGGTCCAGTCGGTCAACGGCGTGCCGGTGCGCAGCCTGCGCCACCTGGTGGCCCTGCTGCGCGACCTGAAGGATGAGCTGGTGGTGCTGCGCTTCGACCAGCGCCTGGGCGAAACCATGGTGCTGCCGCGCCAGCAGATGCTGGATGCGACCGAAGGCATCCTCTCCGACAACGGCATCCGCGCCCAGGGTTCACCGGACATGATGGACATCTGGAACGGCAAGAAGACCTGAGCCGATGCGGGCGCTCTTCCTGTGCGCCGCGCCAGATGCTGCCCATCTGACCTTAGCCGTCATCCCCGCGAAGGCGGGGATCCAAGTTCTACATGCGTCACGTCGGCTCACGCAACTTGGCCCCCCGCCTGCGCGGGGGTGACGGTCGATGAGTCAAGGTGCCTTTTTTACGGGCGTGAAGTTCAGGTCCTGGAAGTCGTAGCTGAAATCGGTCTCCGTCGAAATCGGCTGCATCTTCATGCGCTCGATGCTGCCGTCCGGGTTCAGCGCAAAGGTCACGTAGGCGTCCGCGTTGAAGTTGCGCTCCTTCCAGCGCACGATGAAGGTGTCGTGCTGGAAGTGTTCGAGTTCGCCGGTGAGGTCCGGGGTGCGCGAGAAGGACAGCACCTGCTTGCCGCCCACGTGGCGGATGGAAGCAATGCCGTACCACGGGTCCTGGTAGTCGCCGTCGTAGGCGGCGAGCGCCAGCGAAGGCTTCGATTTTGCGGCGCGCGCGGCCTTGGTGGTGGCCAGGCGCGACTGCTCCCTGGCGTGGTTCTCGTTCTCGACCGCGGCGACGGCGCCGATCCAGTCGGTCGTGCTGGCCGGGTTCAGGTAGCGGTCCACCAGCTGGTACTGCAGCGCGTTGAGCGAACCGCCGCTTTCGGCATTGGTCAGGATGGCGATGCCCAGCTTTTCTTCCGGCACCAGCACCACCTTCGAATAGAAGCCCTGCAGCGCACCGCTGTGCAGCGCCAGCAGCTTGCCCTGCCAGTCGCGCAGCTGGAAGCCCAGGCCATAGGCCGCGAAGTTGGGCTTGGTCCCGGCCAGCTTCGCGTTCGGCTCGCTGATGCGCATCGGCGTCTGCGCGGTCCACATCTCGCGCGCCTGCTTGGCGCTGAACAGGCGCCGTTCCGTACCGTTTGCGTCCTTGCCCAGGCTACCGCCCGCCAGCAGGACGTTCATCCAGCGCGCGATGTCTTCGGCGTTGGTGTTGATGCCCACCGCGCCCACCGCGTTCGGCACCGGCATCGCCTTCACGGCGGCGATCTTGCCGTTGATCTTGCTGTGGGCATTGGCGACATCCGGGTTGCCGGCATTCTCCGCCAGGCTGGTGGTGGTGCCGGTCATGCCGCTCGGTGCCAGGATGCGTTCGCGGATGGTCTCGCCCCAGGTCTTGCCCGACTTGGCGGCGATGATCTTGCCGGCCACGATGTAGAGCAGGTTGTCGTAGGCATAGCTGCTGCGAAAGCTCGTGCTGGGTGCGATGAAGCGCAGCTTGTGGATGATCTCGTCGGTCGAAAAGCTGGTGGTCGGCCACCACAGCAGGTCGCCGGCGCCCAGGCCCAGGCCGCTGCGGTGGGTCAGCAGGTCACGCACCGTCATCTCGTGGGTCACGTAGGCGTCGTACATCTGGAAGTCCGGCAGGTGCTTGGTGACCGGGTCGTCCCAGGCCAGCTTGCCCTCGTCGACCAGCATCGCCAGCGCGGCGGCCGTGAAAGCCTTGGAGTTGGACGCCACTTCGAACAGCGTCTTGGCGTCGACCTTGTCCGGCGCGCCAAGCTTGCGCACGCCGAAGCCCCGGGCCGCGATCACCTTGCCGTCCTTGACCACGGCGATGGCGATGCCCGGCACGTCGAACAGCTTCATGGCGCGGGTGACGTCGGCTTCCAGGTCGTAGGCGGCTGCGGGTGCCGATGCGGTGGTGGGCGCGGCCGGCGTGGCGGCGGGTGCCTGGGCGAAGGCGGTGGTGGAATAGGCGAACAGGATGGCTGCTGCGATGCGGGTGATGGATTGCACTCTCGGTTTCCTCTGCTTGGCAATGGGCGCGAGCAGGATAGCACTTTCTCCGCGGGCCTTGAAGGCAGGGCGAAGCCGATGTTGGCAGGCTGCCATCGCGCGCGCATGGGGGCCTCTGCTATGATCCGGCCTTTTGGCCCGCCCCTTCAATGGACGCCTTTTTCGTATCCACCGGTATCGTCGCGCTCGCGGAAATCGGCGACAAGACCCAATTGCTGGCCTTCCTGCTGGCCGCGCGCTTCCGCCGCCCGCTGCCGATCGTGCTCGGCATTTTTGTCGCCACCATCGCCAACCACGCCTTCGCGGCGGCGGTCGGCGCGCTGGCCGGTAAGCTGCTCGGGCCGGACGTGATGCGCTGGGTGCTGGGCCTGGGCTTCCTCGCCATGGCGGCCTGGATCATGGTGCCCGACGATATCGACGGCGACGAAGCGCCGCTGGCGCGCCATGGCGTGTTCCTGACCACCGTGCTGGCCTTCTTCATGGCCGAGATGGGCGACAAGACGCAGGTCGCGACGGTGGCGCTGGCGGCGCGCTATTCCTCGGCCACCCTGGTGGTCGCCGGGACCACGCTGGGCATGATGCTGGCGAACGTGCCGGCCGTGTACTTCGGCGACCGGATCGCGGGCAAGGCGCCGTTGAAACTCGTGCACGGGATCGCGGCCGTGATCTTCGTGGCGCTGGGGATTGCGACGCTGCTGGGCGCGGGGCGCAGCCTCGGGTTCTAATTTGTGTACGTCGCCCCCGCGCAGGCGGGGGCCCAAGTTTCTGCAAGAGCTACCGAAACGCGTGCAACTTGGGGGGAACGAGGTGCTACTTGATCGGTACTAACGCCGTGCCAGGTCCCCCCTGCTCCACCCACACCGGCGCCGACCACACGATGTTCCCATCATCCTGCGTCAGCTTCACATAATAGAAGTGCGGGCCCGGCGCCGGCGTGATCGTCACCTCGGCCTGGTCGGCCAGCTTCGTCACGGTGCCGCCGCGCCCGGGGACGCCCTCCATGATCGCCACCGCCGCCGCGCGCTTGCCGCCGGCGTGGGCAAAATGCACCTTCAGGTTCAAGGGGCCGCTGCTCGCGAAGCGCTCGCCCATCAGGTGGCCGTTCGCGGTGCACACCAGCTGCGCATCCTTGTCCATGGTCGCGAACACGCGGCGCGCGCGCAGCGCCTCGACGAAGCTGTCGCGCGTGAGGGCCACCCCGTTCGGGACCAGCACGGCGGTGCGGTTGGTGTAGGACGCGCCCCAGTTGGCGCAATGGTTGTCCTGGTTGCTGCTGAAGGCCACGTGGTAGCCGGCCTCCAGCAGCTTGTTGCAGGCCTGCTCGAAGTTGCTGCGCCGGGTCTCGCCTTCCTTGTCGTTGGTCGAGAAGGCCGAGGTGTTCAGCACTTCGCACAAGGCCATCGCGTCGTCGCCGTCGGGCGTGTAGGCCAGCGCCACGCCATCTACCTGGAACTGGCCGCCCGTCAACGGGTGGTTGAACTGGCCGATCCAGCCGCGCGATTTCATCAGGGTGTACAGGCCGGCGTAGTCGCTGCGCGCGGTCGCGGTGTCGGCCAGCAGCTCGCCCTTGCCGGTCTTTTCCCAGCCCAGCAGCTCGTCGCTGTTGAAGATGTTCAGGTGGCCGCCGTTGTTGATCACGCCCCACTCCATGCCGTACAGCGCCAGGAAGCCGGGGTGCGCGGCGTTGAAGTCATGCGCCGTGCGCAGGCCAGCCTGGTACAGGGCCCTGGCGGCGGCCGGGTCGGCATTGGCGTCGGTGCCGTCCGAGCCGTCGTACATGTGGTTGTGCTCGGACGTCATGAGGATATCCAGGCCGTGATCGCGCGCGTACGGGTAGGCGGCGTCCGGGCCATAGGGTGCCGTTTGCGGTTCCTGCGCGCCCTTGCAGTCGCCGAGCGGCGCGCCGCCGTCGCTGTGGCTGGTCTGGCTGTGCAGGTTGCCGTAGTAGACGGTGTAGGGCAGCGAGGACGGCGCCGGCGCGGCCTGCAGCCGTGCGCCCCGCGTCGGTAAGGGACTGAATGCCGGCAGCACCGGCGCGGGCGTGGCGCCCACGCCGATCCCCCAGGCCTGGTCGACCTGCTCGGCGCCGTCGTCAAGCCCCGCGCGCATGCGCACGCGATAGACGCCGGGCGCCGGCCGGCGGCCGCCCGCCTGGCCCGGCCAGCGCACCGTCACGTCGAGCGGCCGGCCGGACAGCGTGACCTTGCCCTGCCAGTGCGCCAACGGCTGGCCGCCCGGCGCCAGCAAGTCCAGCTGCCAGCGGGCGCCGACGCGTCCCTGCAGGCCGGGATAGTCGAAGGAGAGCGTGAAAGTGCGCGCGTCCGGCTGGCGGCCGCCTTCACCGTGCCAGGGCGCGAGCAGCGTCGCCTCGAATTCGCGGTGCTCGTGCTGGGCGGCGATGGCGCCCGGCGGCGCGGCCTGCGCGGCCGCCGGCAGGGCGGCGAGGTGGATCAAACTGGCCGTGGCCAGCAGCGCGGGCCAGGTCAGGACGAAAGCCGGGGTCGGGAATGAGGTTTTCATGATGCAATTTTTGCAATTGCATCATTTCGCGCATTGATACGCGGATCATTCCCATGTCAAATAATTATTATTTTATTGACAAATACTCAAGCGCCTGGAATGGCTTCAGAAATGGTATTCGGCGCGTACCATCGGCGTGCTGGCGCGCTGGCCACGGTTGCCGGTGGTCGCCGCCGTGTTGCCGAATTTGTTGTTCCAGAACTGGTATTCGACGCCGACGCGGAAGCGGTTCTTCGGCTGGCCGAAGCGGCTGCCGATGTCGTACATCAGCTGCATGTCGAGGTTGGTCTCGGCGCCGGTCGGGTTGCCGACCTCGTCGCGGCCCTTGGCGGCGATGTAGTTCAGGTAGCCTTCGAACGAAAGCCCGGGTGCCCAGCTTTCAGGGATGGGAATGCCCCAGCTGGCCGAGAACATCGGGTGGTTTTCATAGGTATAGCGCCCGCGCACGTTCGAGATTGGCGGGAAGGCGCCGCTCGGCGCATTGCTTTCGCGGACTAGCAGGATGCCGGTACTGAGGAAACCCGGCACATCCCACATGAGGGTCGGCCCCAGCACAAGCATGCGCTTGCGCGAGTTGTAGCCGACGTCGTTCTTGGTGTTCCAGTCAAAGCCCAGCACCAGCCCGACGCCCTTGGCCGGGCCGAAGCGGATCGGTTCCCCGCGCAGCGCGCCGATGTCGAGCGTGTGGCGGTAGACCACGTAGGCTTCCTGGGCGCCTTCGTCCTGCTGCAGCGAGGCCGGATCATTCCGGTCCGATTGCAGCAGGTCGACGTTGAAGTAGTTCGAGCCGTACTTGTAGGCGCTGGCGTGGGTGAACGCGAAGACGTGCTTCTTGATGTCGGAGGGGTTGACCGGTTCGCGGAAGCGCGTGCCGTAGCGCCAGCTGATGGCGGTGTCGCTCCAGTCGGCGGCGCCGGCTGCGGTGGACATGGCCAGCAGCGCCAGCGCGGCGGCGTGGCGCCGGGTGGATCTCGTCGTGGTGATGCGCATGGTGTTCCGTAAGTGACCGGCACGGGTCGGCCGTATTAACGCCAGTGTAACGGGAGCCGGCCGCGTCAGCCAAGGACTGTGGCGTATGCGCCATGGATTCGCCGAACCATGGCGCACACGTCATCAAGCCAGCGCAATCCCGCCGGCCACGGTCCAGGCCTGGTCGTGCCCGGCGCGGCGCAGGCACAGCGCCGCCCTGGCGCTGCGGTTGCCGCTGCGGCAGACGAAGACCAGCGGACGGCGCGGCTCGGCCAGCAAGTGCGCCAGGTTTTCGGCCAGGCGCGACAGCGGCACGTTGTGCGCCGTGCGGCCATGCAGGCGGCAGGCGCCGGCCGCCGCTTCGGCCGGTTCGCGCACGTCGACCAGCAGCGCGTCCTCGTGCGTGCGCAGGAAGTCGGCCACGTCCTCCGGCGTCAGCACCATCGCGCCCTCGCCAACATCGTCCGCCAGCGTGCGGAACGGGACGCCATCGACATCCACGCCGAAACAGGCGACGGTATCGGGTGCCACGCCATCCACGACGGCATCGCCCGTGAACACCATGCGCGGCGCCGGCAGGCGTTTGCCTTCGGGCGTGCCGAGCAGGTAGCTCACGCGCATTTCATGGGAAGGCAGGCGCGCCAGCACCTGGCCGCCGATCGCGATGCAGGCCAGGCCATGGCCGTCGTCCAGCATGATCTCTCCGGCGTCGTTCGGCCAGCCCAGCGCGCCGGGCTCGTCCTGCGCCTGGCCCAGGGCCGCGCGCAGCGCCATGCGCGCATCCATGCCGTCAGGATCGCAGCCGGTACCCAGCACCGCCGCCATGCGCAGGCCGCGCGATCCGGCCATCGCGGCGATGCGCGGCGCCAGCGCCAGCGGCGGGTCGATCGCCACGCAGGCACACGCATCGATATCGAACACCAGCCAGCCGTGGCGGCCTTCGCTGCTCAGCTGCAGCACGCCGTGCGCCTGGCCCGACAGGTTCGACGCCGCCGGCTGCGCGCCGCGCAGCGCCTCGCCGCAGCGGCGGATGCGCGCGCAGGCTTCAATGATGAAATCCATGGTCGCCAGCGGCCCGAAGGACAGGCGCACCGCTCCGCTGCTGCGCCACAGCGGCAGGCCCATCGCCGACAGCACGTAGCTGGGCGCGGCCTTGGCCGCCGAGCATGCCGAGCCCGCGCTGACGCGCACGCCGGCGGCGTCGAACAGGTCGAGCAATTCCTTCGACGGCATGCCCGGCACGGCGAAGTTCAGCGTGGTCGGCAGCGCATGGGCCAGCGGCGCATTGAACACGATGCCGGGGAAGGCCTCGCGCAGGGCCGCTTCCAGGCGATCGCGCATGCTTTCCATCTCGGCGTGGCTGCGGAAGGTCGTGCCCTCTTCCAGCGCCTGCAGCACCGCGCCCAGCGCGGCGATGCCGGCCATGTTCTCGGTGCCGGAGCGCTGCCCGCCTTCCTGGCCGCCGCCGATCATCAAGGGTGTGTACGGCGCGCCGTCGCGCACGTAAAGAAGGCCGATGCCCTTCGGCGCATGCAGCTTGTGGCCCGAGAAGGGCGCATAGTCGATGCGGGTGCCGACCAGGTCCAGCGCCAGCTTGCCGAGCGCCTGCACGCAGTCGACCATCCAGTAGGCGCGCGGACCGTGTTCGCGCAGCACGCCGGCGATGCCCTCGAGATCCGAGACCACGCCGGTCTCGTTGTTGGCGGCCATCGTGCACACCATGACCGCGCGCGGCGCCAGTTCGCGCAGCACGTCGAGACGGTGGCGCCCGTCGGCGTCGACCGGCAGCGCCTGCAGCGTGAGGCCGGTGCCGAGGATGCGGTTCCAGTGCGCCAGCGCTTCCGACACCGCCTTGTGCTCGGTGGCGCCGTAGACCAGCAGGTCGCCGCAGGCGTCGCCGGCGGCGCGCCGTTCGCGAACCGCGAGCAGGGCCGACAGCACCGCGGTCTGGATACCCTCGGTCGCGCCGCTGGTGAACAGCACCCGGCCCGGTCCCGCCTTGATCACGCGGCGTGCCCGCGCGCGGGTGTCGTCGAGGATGCGCTTTGCGCGCAGGCCGCAGGCGTGGCTGCTGCTCGGATTGCCGAAACGGTCGCCCATCGCATCGACCGCGGCCGCGATGGCGGCCGGCAGCACGGGCGAAGTGGCGTTGGCGTCGAGGTAGATGGTGTCGCCGCGGGAGTTGTCGCTCATGAATTAATTGCCAAAAGTCCAAAAAAATTGCGCGGAGCGCGCCATAGTTGAGTAATATGTTACGGACTCATGCCAGATAAGACGTACTAAAGTCTCACCAATTTTTCCAGCCCCGTAGAACAATTATTCTCATATTGGCAGGATTAGGATATGAACTCACTCGACAAATACGATTGTGCAATTCTGGCCGCCCTGCAGGCGGATGCCACCCTGTCGATTTCCGGGCTGAGCGAGAAGGTCGGGCTGTCCAGCACCCCTTGCTGGAAGCGGGTCAAGCGCCTCGAGGAAGAGGGGTATATCGAGAGCCGCGTCTGCATCGTCAACCGCAACAAGGTGGGCTTGCCGGTGACGGTCTTCGTCAGCGTCCGCACGACCAACCACGACGAGAAGTGGCTGGAGCGTTTCGCCGCGGCCGTGGTGGCCCTGCCCGAAGTGCTGGAGTTCCACCGCATGAGCGGCGACGTCGACTACCTGCTGAAGGTGGTGACCACCGACATCGGCGGCTACGACCGCTTCTACAAGAAGCTGATCAAGACCGCGCAGCTGTCCGGCGTGTCCTCGGCGTTCTCGATGGAGCAGATCAAGTCCACCACGGCGCTGCCGCTGGAATTGATCTCGCACGGGCTGCCCGCCTGATTCGATTCATGCGATGATGGCGCCCGTTCGATTCATCACGGAGAGAAGCTACACATGCCATCGACAATGAAGATCGCCGCACTGGCCGCGGCTGCCGGCCTGCTGTCCCACCCTGCCCTGGCCCAGGACCAGGTCGTACGCATCGGCCTGTCCGGCCCGCTGACCGGCGCCAACGCCTTTGCCGGCAAGGACAACGAGAACGGCGTGCGCCTGGCGGTCGAGGAACTCAACACCCGCAAGATCAAGGTCGGCGGCAAGGCCGTCCGCTTCGAACTGGTGTCCGAAGACGACCAGGGCGACCCCAAGGCCGGCGTCAACGTGGCCCAGAAGTTCGCCGACGCCGGCGTCAAGTTCGTGCTCGGCCCGTACAACTCGGGCGTCGCGATTCCCGCCTCGCGCGTCTACCACGACGCCGGCATCCTGATGTCCACCGTCGGCACCAGCCCGAAGATCACGCAGGCACGCTACCCGAACGTATTCCGCATCGTCGCCAGCGACACCCAGGTGGGCGGCTCGATGGCATCCTACGCGGCGAAGGAACTCAAGATCAAGACGGTCGGCGTGATCGACGACCGTACCGCCTTCGGCCAGGGCATCGCCGACGAATTCATGCGCCAGGCGCGCGCCTCCGGCCTGAACGTCGCGGGCCGCGAATTCACCACCGACAAGGCCAGCGACTTCGCCTCGATCCTGACATCCTTCCGCACCAAGAAGGTCGACGCCATCTTCTTCGGCGGCTACGCGCCCCAGGGTGCCCCGATGGCGCGCCAGATGAAGCAGCTCGGCATGGCGAACGTGCGCCTGCTCGGCGGCGACACCCTGTGCAGCCCCGAGATGGCCAAGCTGGGCGGCGATGCCGTCGGCGCCAACGTGATGTGCGCCCAGGCCGGCGCCATGCTCGACAAGCAGGCCGGCGGCCCGGCCTTCAAGGCGCGCTACAAGCAGCGCTTCCAGCGCGACCCGGACGTGTACGCGCCGGCCTTCTACGACCAGACCATGTTCATCGCCACGGCCATGCAGGATGCCAAATCGATCGATGCCGCGGCCGTCGGCAAGGTCCTGCACACGGCCAGCTACCCGGGCGTGGCCGGCACCTATGGCTACGACGCGACCGGCAACCTGAAAAAGACCGCGGTCACGGTCTATACGTTCAAGGGCGGCCAGTTGGCACCGCTCGCGAGTTACTGATTCATAGAACGTCCAACAGGCCTTCAGAGCAAGGGATGCGGCCCACCGACGCATCGTCGAAGACAGTACGAACAGTACGGCGAGACGATGCAACGCAGCCATGAAGGTTTGTTGGGCGTTCTTCCGTAAAGACTGGGCGACCGGCGGCGTCAGGCGTATGCTTGGCGCCGCCTTGTTTTCATCATCGAGCACCCACACATGAAACACATCCCGACACTGGGCGCCATCGCGTGCGCCGCCATGATCGCCTGCGCGCCGGCCGGCGCCGCCGCCGTGCAATCCGCCGCTTTACAATCCGCCCCTGTACGATCCGCCCCTGCGGCCGTCGACACCGCCCAGGCCAGGGCCCTGAACAAGCTGGCCGACGAGTACTACGATGCCGTCGCGCGCTTCGATCCGGTCTCGGCCAGCGAGAACGGCGACAACCGCTTCGCCGCGCAGCTCGGCATGACGATCGCGCCGGAGAAGCGCGCCGCCCAATTCGCACTCTATAAAGGCTACGTCAAGCGCCTGCACGCGATCCGCCGCGACGCCCTGCCCCGGCGCGACCAGACCAGCTACGACATCCTCGACTACGAACTGGCCACCGCGCTGCGCTTCGAGCCCTTCCCCGAGCACCTGCTGCCGATCAACCAGATGGACAGCATGCCGGTCACGCTGGCGAACTACGCCAGCGGCCAGGGCGCCCAGCCGCTGCACACGGTCAAGGATTACGAGGCTTACCTGAGCCGCCTGGAGCAGCTCGGCCCGTGGATCGAGCAGGCCATCGTCAACATGCGCGAAGGGATGCGGCGCGGCGTGGTGCTGCCGAAGGCGCTGGTGGTCTCGATGCTGCCCCAGTTCAAGCAGCTGGCCTACGGCGGCGCCGAATCGAGCATCTACTACACGCCGATCAAGAACTTCCCCGCCGGTTTCAAGGACGCCGACAAGAAGAGGCTGACCGCCGCGTATCAACGCGTCCTCGACGGCAAGCTGTCGGCCCCGGTCACGAAGCTGGGCGTGTTCCTGGAAACCGAGTACCTGCCGGCCAGCCGCGCCAGCACCGGCTGGAACGCCCTGCCGCAAGGGCCCGAGTGGTACAAGGTGCGCGTGGCCAGCCAGACCACGACCGGGCTGCAACCGGAACAGATCCACCAGATCGGCTTGCGGGAAGTGGCGCGCATCCAGGGCGAATACGCGCGCATCGGCCCGCAGATGGGGTATAACGGCCCGGCCGCCGGCCTGCCGACCTGGGTCTCGGCGCAGGCGAAATACAAGCCGTTCAAGACCGAGGGCGAGATCATCGAGGTCTACCGCAAGCT
>CAJYQM010000117.1 GCA_913777025.1 uncultured Massilia sp.
TCGCGCTCCACCTGCAGCACCTCCAGCTGGCGGTCGGCGATGCGCTGGCCCTGCTCGCGCGAGCTGTAGGCGTAGACGCCCGGCAGGTCGCGGCTGGCGAGCGTGACGGCGTCGCCCGTGGCGCTGCCGGCGCCGCGCAGCGTGCGGCTGCGGTAGTCCCAGCTGGCCAGGTCCACCGCATTGGTCTGCAGCCGCGATTCGATGCGCCAGCGGTCGATGCTGTCCTCGCGCATCACGGCGCCCGGCTGGGTGAAGCGCACGTCGGCCCTGGCGTTGGGGACGAAGGCGCCGTTGTGGTCGGCGATGACCAGCGTGTGGCCGTCGCCGGCATGCTCGAAGAAGTAGAACAGGCCCTCTTCGCTCATCAGCCGCTCGGCGAAGGCGAAGTCGCTTTCCTGGTACTGGGTCGTGATGCTGCGTTTCGGGTAGACGGCGGGGTCGCTCAGCTCGAAGCGCCAGGCGGGTGCCAGCCGGCCCTGGTTGGCCCAGGACTGGAACACCGCGTCGAGGATGTCGCACACGCTCATGTCCTGGAACACACGGCTGTCGCGGCCCAGCGAGAGGAAGCGGGTCCAGGGTTCGATGACCAGGCGGTAGCGCGCGAAGCCGCCGTTGGCGCCAACCAGTTCGGCCGCCGTCACGTGACCGTGGAAATTGCGGGTCGGCGCCAGGCCGTCGGCGAGCAGTTCGAGCAGCACCGGCTGGCCGACCAGGGATTTCAAGGGGATTGCTGCATCCAGCGAGAGCGCCGCGACCTCGAAACGAAAACCTTCGCTCAAGCATTCGCTGCCGCGCAGGCTCTCGGCCAGCAGCGCGTCCTCGCCCGCCGGCGTCGTCAGTTTCAGGACGCGGCGATGCTGGGCGTAGCGCCCGGCGAGCCCGCCCAGGACTGCGGACGCCAGCGACGCGATCGACGATGTCATGCTTTCCCTTCCGCCATCGTTACAGGATGCTCCATTTTACATTTGTTTCCGTGACACATTTATCTCGGTGTGCGCCTTCATGCGCATCGGATAAGTCTCTCAAGCGATCGTGTAAGCGAACTTGCCGTCCGCATCCGCCGTCACGGCGATACGCTCGATCGCCCCGCCCTCGGCCATGCGCGCCAGCACCGACTCCGCCACCTCCGGCAGCAGGGTGCCGTTGAGGATGTTGTCGACATTGCGCGCTCCCGAATCGACCTCGGTGCAGCGCGCCAGCACCGCTTCCACCAGCGCCTCGTCGTAGTCGAAGCTCGCCTTGTGGTTGGCGGCGATGCGGTCGCCGATGCGGCGCAGCTTGAATTCGATGATCTCGGCCAGCACGTCGTCCGACAGCGGATAGTAGGGCACCACCTTCAGGCGGCCCAGGAAGGCCGGCTTGAACTGCTTCACCAGGTAGGGCCGCACCAGCTCTTCGAGCGCATCCGGTGCCGGCAGTTCTTCTTCGCTCTTGTTCAGGCAAGCCTGCATCATCACGCTGGACGCCACGTTCGAGGTCAGGATGATGATGGTGTTGCGGAAGTCGATCTCGCGGCCCTCGGCGTCGTCCATCACGCCCTTGTCGAAGACCTGGAAGAACAGTTCCATCACGTCCGGGTGCGCCTTTTCGACTTCGTCGAGCAACACCACGCTGTACGGGTTGCGCCGCACAGCCTCGGTCAGCACGCCGCCTTCGCCGTAGCCGACGTAGCCCGGCGGCGAACCTTTCAGGCCCGAGACGCTGTGCGCTTCCTGGTACTCGCTCATGGTGATGGTGATGAGCTTCCTCTCGCCGCCGTACAGGACGTCGGCCAGGGCCAGCGCGGTCTCGGTCTTGCCCACGCCCGAGGGACCGACGAACAGGAACACGCCTTTCGGTTTGTTCGGGTCGTCCAGGTTGGCGCGCGCCGTGCGCACGCGCTGCGCCACCGCTTCGATGGCGTGCGGCTGGCCGATGACGCGCTCTTCCAGCACCGGCTGCAGGTTCAGCACGGTGCGGATCTCGTCCTTGACCATCTTCCCGAGCGGGATGCCGGTCCAGCCGGCGACGATCTCGGCGACCACGTGGCCGTCCACCTGCACCGGCACCATGGGCGTTTCGCCCTGCAGCGCGCGCAGCTCTTCCACCACTGCCTGCACGTCCTGGCCGCCGCCCTCGCCCGCCTCGATCGCGCGGCGCGCGTCGATGATCCGGGCGCTCAGCGCCTTTTCGTTCTCCCAGCGCGCGGCCAGGGTCGCGCGGCGGTCATCCAGCGTGGCGGCCTCGCCCTCCAGCTCTTCCAGGCGCTGGGCATGCGATGTGCCGCTAGCCTGTTCACGGCGCAGCCCCGCTGCTTCCGCCTCGATGCGCTCGATGCGGCGCGCCGTGTCCTCGATCAGGGCCGGGGTCGCGTTCTGGCCCAGGGCCACCTTGGCGCAGGCGGTGTCGAGCACGCTGATCGCCTTGTCCGGCAGTTGGCGGCTCGAGATGTACCGGTGCGACAGGCGCACGGCTTCCGTGATCGCTTCGTCGTAGATGCGCACGCCGAAGTGCTTTTCCATCAGCGGCGCCATCCCGCGCAGCATGGCGCAGGCCAGTTCCTCGCTCGGTTCCTCGACCTTGATCACCTGGAAGCGGCGCGCCAGCGCGGCGTCCTTCTCGAAGTATTTTTTATATTCGCCCCAGGTCGTGGCCGCGATGGTGCGCAGCTCGCCGCGCGCCAGCGCCGGTTTCAAGAGGTTGGCCGCGTCGTTTTGGCCGGCCTGGCCGCCCGCGCCGATCATCGTATGGGCTTCGTCGATGAACAGGATGATCGCGTGCGGGCTCTTTTTCACCTCGTCGATCACGTTCTTGAGGCGGTTCTCGAACTCGCCCTTCACCGAAGCGCCGGCCTGCAGCAGGCCCATGTCCAGGGTGTGGATCTCGACGCCCTTCAACACGTCCGGTACGTCGCCCTGGGCGATGCGCAGCGCCAGCCCTTCCACGACGGCGGTCTTGCCGACGCCGGCCTAGCCGGTCAGGATCGGGTTGTTCTGGCGCCGGCGCATCAGGATGTCGATGGCCTGGCGGATCTCGAGGTCGCGCCCGATGACCGGGTCGACCTTGCCGTCGCGCGCGCGCTGGGTCAGGTTGGTGGTGAACTGGTCGAGCGCCGGGGTCCTGGACGCGGCGGCCGTGGTCAGGTCGCCGACCGGATCGCCGCCCGCTTCCTGCGCCACCTGCGGATCGGGACTCACCGCTTCCTGCGAACCGGCGGCCAGCTTGTCGAGGTTGTGCTTGATCTGGTCGACGTCGAAGCGGTCGAACAGCTTCGAGCCGCGGTAGGCCAGCTGCGACAGTTCCGGGTCGCCCAGCAGCGCCTGCAGCAGGTGGCCGCTGCGGATCTCCGCCGGGCGGCCCGCCGGGATG
>CAJYQM010000118.1 GCA_913777025.1 uncultured Massilia sp.
GCCTCGCTGGAACAGATGACGGCATCGATCTCGCAGAACACCGAGAACGCCCGCGTCACCGACGGCATGGCCTCGCAGGCCGCGCGCGAAGCAGCCGAGGGCGGCGAAGCCGTGAAGGCCACCGTCACCGCGATGAAGCAGATCGCGAAACAGATCGGCATCATCGACGACATCGCCTACCAGACCAACCTGCTGGCCCTGAACGCGGCCATCGAGGCGGCGCGCGCGGGCGAGCACGGCAAGGGCTTTGCCGTGGTGGCGGCCGAGGTGCGCAAGCTGGCCGAACGCAGCCAGGTGGCGGCCCAGGAGATCGGCGAAGTCGCGACCAGCAGCGTCGAGCTGGCCGAGCGCGCCGGCAAGCTGCTCGACCACATGGTGCCGAACATCCGCAAGACCTCGGACCTGGTGCAGGAAATCACGGCGGCTTCGGAAGAGCAGTCGGCGGGCGTGGGCCAGATCAACGCCGCCGTCGGCCAGATGAGCCAGACCACGCAGATGAACGCCTCCAGTTCGGAAGAGCTGGCGGCGACGGCCGAAGAGATGAGCAGCCAGGCCGAGCAGCTGCAGCAGGCCATGGCCTTCTTCCGCCTCCACGCCGCGCCCGCAGCCGGCGGCCTGGCGCGCACCCGGCTGGCGGCCGTCCCGCGTCCCGCCGCGGCACGCCCTGTCCGGCGCGGCAATGCCCTGCGCCTGAACGACAGCCTGCTCGCGCAAGCCGAGCCGGACGAAGTGAACTTCACCCATTTTTGAGCGGTGGTCAAATGACGCACACAAACAAGGAATCCGGCGCGCCCGCGCAATACCTGACCTTCATGCTGGGCGGCGAATCGTTCGGCATCGGCATCATGGCCGTCAAGGAAATCATCGAGTTCGGCAACATCACCGAAGTGCCGATGATGCCGGAGTCGATCCGCGGCGTGATCAACCTGCGCGGCGCGGTCGTGCCGGTGATGGACCTGGCGGCGCGCTTCGGCCGCGCGCCATCGGTGCCGGGCAAGCGCACCTGCATCGTGATCGTCGAACTGGAACTCGAGGGCGAGCGCCAGGTGACGGGCATCATCGTCGATGCCGTCAGCGCGGTGCTGGACATCCCGGCAGCCGACATCGAACCGGCACCCGCCTTCGGCACGCGCATCCGCGGCGACTTCATCGGCGGCATGGGCAAGGTGAACGGCAAGTTCGTGATCCTGCTGAACGTGGAACAGGTGCTCAGGCTCGACGGCTTGCCGGAACTGGCCGCCACCGACCTGGCCGCGGCCTGAAGACACCATGCAGCCCCACGCCATCAGCGACAGCGAATTCGGCAGCTTCCAGCGCTTCATCTTCGACATCGCCGGCATCACCATGTCGGACTCGAAGAAGGCGCTGGTCAGCGGCCGCCTCGCCAAACGCCTGCAGCACCATGGGCTGCAGACCTACGACGCCTATTTCCGCCTGCTGACGAGCGGCGCGCATCCGGATGAGGCGCAGCTGGCGGTCGACCTCCTGACCACCAACGAGACCTATTTCTTCCGCGAGGGGCGCCACTTCGACCTGCTGCGGCAGGCGGCGGAAAGCGCGCGGCCCGGCCTGCGCACGGGCGCGCCATTCCGGGTCTGGAGCGCGGCCTGCTCGTCCGGCGAGGAGCCGTACAGCATCGCGATGGTGCTGGCCGACGTGCTGGGCGATGCGCCCTGGGACGTGGTGGCCTCCGACATCAGTACCCGGGTGCTGCAGCGCGCGCGCACCGGGCACTACCCGATGGAGCGCGCCCAGCACATGCCGCCGGACTACCTGCGCCGCTTCTGCCTGAAGGGCATCCGCGAGCAGCAAGGCACGCTGCTGGTCGAGCGTCCCCTGCGCCGGCGCGTGCAGTTCCGCCAGGTGAACCTGAACACGGACCTGCCGGGTGACCTGGGCAGCTACGACATGATCTTCCTGCGCAACGTGATGATCTACTTTAATGGCGACACCAAGCGCCAGGTGGTCGCGCGCGTCATTTCGCGGCTGCGGCCGGGCGGGCATTTCGTCATCGGCCACTCCGAGAGCCTGCACGAGATCAACGATACCCTGCACGCCGTGATGCCATCCGTCTACCGCAAGCCAGCTTGACCAACCCATGCCCCTGAATACAATCAACGTGATGGTCGTCGACGACTCGGCCGTCGTGCGCAAGGTCGTCGGCGCGATGCTGGAGGATGCGCCGGGCATCCGGCTGCTGCACGCGGTGTCCGATCCGCTGCTGGCGATCGAACGCATGAAGCAGCAGTGGCCCGACGTGATCCTGCTGGACGTCGAGATGCCGCGCATGGACGGCATCACCTTCCTCCGCAAGATCATGGCGGAGCGCCCGACCCCGGTCGTGATCTGCTCGACGCTGACCGAAAAAGGCGCCGAGACGACGATGGCGGCGATGGCCGCCGGCGCGGTCGCCGTGATCACGAAGCCGAAACTGGGCCTGAAGGATTTCCTGAACGAGAGCGCGGAAGAACTGGTCGCCGCCGTGCGCGCGGCAAGCCAGGTCAACCTGCGCCGCCTGGCCGCGCGGCCACCGGCGCCACCGGCGGCCAAGCTGACGGCGGACGCGGTCCTGCCGCCCGCCTTGGATGCGCGCACGCCCTTGAAGACGACGGAACGGGTGGTCGCGATCGGCACCTCGACCGGCGGCACCCAGGCGCTGGAAGAGGTGCTGACGGCACTGCCGCGCGTGACGCCGGGCATCGTCATCGTGCAGCACATGCCGGAAAAATTCACCGCCGCCTTTGCCGAGCGGCTGGACAAGCTGAGCCAGATCGCCGTGCGCGAAGCGCGCCACGGCGACCGCGTGCTGCCCGGCCGCGCGCTGATCGCGCCGGGCGGCAAGCACATGCTGCTCAAGCGCGACGGCGCCCAGTATTACGTCGACGTGATCGACGGCCCGCTGGTGAACCGCCACCGCCCGTCGGTGGACGTGCTGTTCCGCTCCGTGGCCAAGCAGGCCGGCGCGAATGCGCTCGGCATCATCATGACCGGCATGGGCGACGACGGCGCCGCCGGCCTGCTCGAGATGCGCAAGGCCGGCGCCCGCACCGTGGCCCAGGACGAGGAAAGCTGCGTCGTCTACGGCATGCCGAAGGAAGCCGTCAAACGCGGCGGCGTCGAGAAAAGCGTGCCGCTGTCGGCCATCGGGCGCGAGATCGTGCAGCAATCGGCATTGCGCTGAGCATCAGGCCGAGCGCACCCGTTCCGTCTTTGCCGCATGCGCCGCGGCGGGCAGGCGCCGGCTCGGCAGCGCCAGCACATTGGCGCCACCCTGGCCGGGCGCCGCGTCCGGCGCGAGCCGGAATGCCGCCGCCGCATGCGCCAGTCCCGCCGCCTGCTGGCGCAGCGCGGACGCTGCCTGCGCCGCATCGTCGACCAGCGCCGCGTTCTGCTGGGTCACCTGGTCGATCTGCACGATCGCTTCGTTCACTTGGTCGATGCCGGAAGCCTGTTCGCTGCTGGCGCTGGTGATCTCGCCGATGATGTCGGTGACGCGCTGCACGCTCGCCACCACCTCTTCCATCGTCGCACCGGCCTCGCGCACCAGCTGGGTGCCGACGTCCACCTGCTGCACCGAATCGCCGATCAGCGTCTTGATTTCCCTGGCGGCGCCGGCCGAGCGCTGGGCCAGGTTGCGCACTTCCGATGCGACGACCGCGAAGCCCCGCCCCTGCTCGCCGGCCCGCGCGGCTTCCACGGCGGCGTTCAGCGCCAGGATGTTGGTCTGGAAGGCGATGCCGTCGATGGTAGCGATGATGTCGACGATGCGGCGCGACGAGGCGTCGATCGAGTCCATGGTCTGCACCACCTGGCCGACGATGGCGCCGCCGCGCGTCGCCACCTTCGATGCGGCCTGCGCCAGCGTATTGGCCTGGTGCGCGTTATCGGCGTTCTGGCGCACGGTGCCGGTCAGCTGCTCCATCGTCGATGCGGTTTCCTCGAGCGAACCGGCCTGCTGTTCGGTGCGGGCGGAGAGATCGAGGTTGCCGGCGGCGATGCGCTCGGCATCCTGCGCGATCGCCGCGGTGCCGCCCTGCACCTCGCGCACCATCGCGCCCAGGGCGTCGTTCATGCCGCGCAGGGATTCCATCAGCTCGCCGATCTCGTCGCGTGCCCCGCGTTCGTCGAAGCGGTGCGTCAGGTCGCCCGCGGCAACCGTGTTGGCCACGCCCACGGCCTGGTGCAGCGGACGCGTGATGCTGCGCGAGATGGCCCAGGCACACAAGCCGGCAGCGCTCACGAGCAGCGCGGTCAGCACCAGCATCCAGCGCGTGCTGGTGACGTTGGCCGTGTCGATCGCGGCGGCGGTGCTGTCGATCGCACGGCGCTGCTCGTCCAGCATGGCTTTCACGGCAGCCAGGTAGGCGTCGGTGGCCGGGCCGAATTCGTCGCGGTACAGGCGCGCCGCCTGCTCCTCGTTGCCGGCCTTCTTGGCATCCATCACGTGCTTCTTGGCGTCCTGGTTGCGGGCGCGCTGGCGCGCGATTTCCTGGAACAGGGTGCGCTCGGCATCGGTTTCGACCAGCCCTTCGATCTGCTTCATCAGTGCCGTGCCCTTCTTCGTGCCGTCGGCGATGACGTCGGCGAACGTGGTTGCCAGCGTGGCGTCGGTGCTGCGCGCGATGAAGGCGGTGCGGGTGCTGGCCGCCTGGATCAGTCCCAGCCAGTCGGAGATCGCGCGCTCCTTCGCCAGCGGCTTGGCCATCATCGCGTGCGTGGCCTCCGCCGTCTGGCGCGCATTGAACAGGGCGCCGGCAGTGCCTGCCAGGCCCAGCAGGAGGACGATGGCGAAGCCGGCGCCGAGCCGGGTGGTGATTCGGACTTGCGACAGAAAGTGCATGAAAACTCCACTTAGGGCTGATTTATGTCAATACAGTATGGACTATCTTTCCACTTTGCATAAATACTTTCCTTTAAAAAACTACTAAAAGTTGCATCGAGACAACGGGTGTGTCGTGGCATCGGGCATGCATTTCACGCATTCATGCGGCCAGCTCATAAACCCAAGCAAGCACGGCTTCGGCAGCCATGCATGTTTGGCGCTACCATCTACCCTTTTCGCATAACACAAAAGGAATCCACATGACCGTCAAAGCCTACGGCGCCCTTGCTGCCGACAAGCCGCTCGAATCGCTCGACATCACCCGCCGCCCGCCTGGCCACCACGACGTCCAGATCGACATCGCGTTCTGCGGCGTGTGCCACTCCGACCTGCACACCGTGCGCGCCGAGTGGGCCGGCACCCTGTTCCCCTGCGTGCCGGGCCACGAGATCGTCGGCCGCGTCTCCGCCGTGGGCGAGCACGTGACGAAGCACAAGGTCGGTGACCTGGTCGGCGTCGGTTGCATGGTCGACAGCTGCCAGCACTGCGCCGATTGCGAAGAAGGCCTGGAAAACTACTGCGACGGCATGGTCGGCACCTACAACGGCCCGACCCGGGATGCGCCGGGCCACACCCTGGGCGGCTACTCGCAGCAGGTCGTGGTGCACGAGCGCTTCGTGCTGAACGTGAAGCACGACGAAGCCCAGCTGGCCGCCGTGGCGCCGCTGCTGTGCGCCGGCATCACCACCTGGTCGCCGCTGCGTCACTGGAACGCGGGTCCGGGCAAGCGCGTCGGCATCGTCGGTATCGGCGGCCTGGGTCACATGGGCATCAAGCTGGCGCGCGCGCTGGGCGCCCACGTGGTCGCCTTCACCACCTCGGCATCGAAGCGCCAGGACGCGCACGACCTGGGCGCGCACGAAGTCGTCGTCTCGCGCGACGCGGATGCGATGGCGGCACAGGCCAGGAGCCTGGACCTGATCGTCAACACCGTGGCCGCACCGCACGACCTGGACGCCTACCTAGACCTGCTCAAGCGCGACGGCACCATGGTGCTGGTCGGCGCCCCGGCCACCCCGCACCCGTCGCCGCAGGTGTTCAACCTGATCACCAAGCGCCGCGCGATCGCCGGCTCGATGATCGGCGGCATCCCGGAAACCCAGGAAATGCTGGACTTCTGCGCCGAGCACGGCATCGTCGCCGACATCGAGATGATCCGGGCCGACGAGATCAACGCCGCCTACGAGCGCATGCTCAAGGGCGACGTCAAGTACCGCTTCGTGATCGACAACGCGACCCTGGCCGCTTGATATAAAACAAGGCATGGGCCGTGCTTCAGCGCGAGCCCATGACGCCCCTCTCCGCTCCACACCTTTGCCGCCTCCGGCAGACCCGCCGATTTTCCGGCATCATCGTGGTCCTCGATAGCACTTACACAAGGAGCACACGATGAGCAGCAGCTCGAACCCCTTCTCGCCCTACGTTCCCCCGCGCATCTGGTCCCCGGCCACGCCATCCGGCGGTGCCTTCGCCAACATCAACCGTCCGATCGCCGGCGCCACCCACGAACAGGAACTGCCGGTCGGCAAGCATCCACTGCAACTGTATTCGCTGGGCACGCCGAACGGCCAGAAGGTAACGATCATGCTGGAAGAGCTGCTCGCGGCCGGCCACGGTGGCGCCGAATACGACGCCTGGCTGATCAAGATCGGCGAAGGCGCGCAGTTCGGCAGCGGCTTCGTCGAGATCAACCCGAACTCCAAGATCCCGGCCCTGGTCGACCGCAGCGGCGAGACGCCGGTACGCGTGTTCGAATCCGGTTCGATCCTGGTCTACCTGGCCGAGAAGTTCGGCGCCTTCCTGCCGAAGGACCTGGTCGCGCGCACCGAAACCTTTAACTGGCTGATGTGGCAGATGGGGTCCGCGCCTTTCGTGGGCGGCGGTTTCGGCCACTTCTACGCCTACGCGCCGGAAAAGCTGGAATACCCGATCAACCGCTACGCGATGGAAACCAAGCGCCAGCTCGACGTGCTGGACCGCCTGCTGGCCGAGCGCCGCTTCGTCGCCGGCGACGAGTACACCATCGCCGACATGGCGATCTGGCCCTGGTACGGCGGCCTGGTGCTGGGCGAACTGTACGGCGCGGCCGAGTTCCTGTCGGTGCACAACTACCAGCAGGTGCGCCGCTGGGCCGACGAGATCGCGGCCCGTCCGGCCGTGGCCCGCGGCCGCCGCGTCAACAGCATGCGCGGGGCGCCGGAGACCCAGGTGCCGGAGCGTCACGACGCGTCGGACCTGGACTGATCCGCCTGGCGGCCATCCCGCGCCACGCAGGGCGGGATGAGCGCCTCACAGCTTGCTGTTCTGGCAGCCGGCGCTGGCGCACTCGCGTACGCGGTCCTGCAGGAATTGCGAGCGCTTGATGGTGGTGCCGGTGGCGCATTCCAGGTCGACGAAGAAGGCGTTGGCTTCGCGCCGCGAACAGCTGCCGTTGCGCTCGTCGATCCAGCGCAGCTGCCCCGCCTTCAGGCGCTTCTTGCCCTCCGCATCCAGCCTGGCCGCCAGCTTGCCATAGTTGTCGTTGAGTTCCTTGTCGGCTTCCTGATACACCTTGTTCAGGCAATACAGGCCGTCGAAATCCTTGCGCGGCTTGTCGCACGCCGAGTTCGCCTGTGCAGCGCCCGCCGCACACAACATGATTGCCAGGATCAGTCGTTTCATCATCGTTTCCTGCTGTAAAAGTGGATTGAAAAATTGCCGAGGGCATAATGCACCGACTCAAGCATTGTCGTCCACCCTGCCCGGCTGCCGTGTCTCCGGGTATCGCATCGCGGTACCGGGCGCAGCACCCGGCGCTGCTTGTGTTCGTAATCTTTCCTGTTGTCTAGGGGACGCGCCCTGCGATTGATTGAAGTTAGTATTTATTTGTTCACTAATCAATCGACCTCAGGAGCTTCAGCCACATGGATTCCCATAACGACAAGCCGACCGGCAAGCCGGTCGAGGACCACGTCCAACCATCGCGCCGCCGCTTCGTCGGCACGGTCGCGGCCGGCATCGCGGGAGGCGCCACCCTTGCGCCTGCCCTGGCCTCGGCCCAGTCCGGCACACAAGCCGTCAACTCGCCGCGCCCGCTCACCCCGCCCGACTATCCGAAACCGCCGTTCCAGCGCCAGAAGCAGGAATGGCCGGGCCTGGCCAGCAAGATGACGCCGCGTCCCGACCATGGCGAAACCACGTATAAAGGCAGCGGCCGCCTGACCGGCCGCCGCGCCCTGATCACCGGCGGCGATTCCGGCATGGGCCGCGCCGCCGCCATCGCCTATGCGCGCGAAGGCGCCGACGTGGCGATCAACTACCTGCCGGCCGAGGAGCCGGATGCGCGCGAGGTGGCGGACCTGATCCGCCAGGCCGGTCGCAAGGCGGTCCTGATCCCGGGCGACATCCGCGACGAGAACTTCTGCAAGAAGCTGGTGGCGGACGCCGCCCGCCAGTTGGGCGGTCTCGACATCCTGGTCAGCAACGCCGCGCGCCAGCAATCGCTGGAATCCATCCTCGACCTCACGACGGCCGAGATGGACCAGCACTTCAAGACCAACCTGTACGCGATGTTCTGGATCGTCAAGGCGGCCGTGCCGCTGATGCCGCGCGGCAGCAGCATCATCGTGACGGCTTCGGTGCAGGCCTACGACCCGTCGCCGAACCTGCTGGCCTACGCCTCGACCAAGGCGGCGCAGGTCGCCTTCACCAAGGCGCTGGCCAAGCAGCTGGGCGAAAAGGGCATCCGCGTGAACGCGGTGGCGCCGGGCCCGATCTGGACCCCGCTGCAGGTGACGGGCGGCCAGACCCAGGAAGGGCTGGAGAAGTTCGGTTCGGATTCGCCTTTGAAGCGTCCGGGCCAGCCGGGCGAACTGGCGGGCGCCTACGTCAACCTGGCCTCAGCCGAATCGACCTATACCACCGGCCAGGTGTATGGCGTGACCGGGGGCGCGGGCTTCCCGTGATCACCTGAGCAGAACCTTTGCGCAATTGATTGGTCTTAAATCACTGGAACGCTTTCAGGAGGACAGGATGAGCTACGCAGATCGCGACAAGTACGGGATGTACAAGGATAGCGGCGGCACTGCGGGCCCCGGTCCGGCCCTGATGGGCGCCGATACCCTGCTCGGGGAAAAAGTCGTCAACGCCTATGACGTCGAACTGGGCGACATCAAGGAAATCATGCTCGACATGCAGACTGGCCAGGTCGCCTACGCGGTGCTGGCCTTCGGCGGCTTCATGGGCATGGGCGAAAAACTGTTCGCCGTGCCCTGGCAGGCGCTGCACCTGGATACCGCCAACAAGCGCTTCGTGCTGGACGTCGACAAGGACCGCCTGAAAACCGCCCCCGGCTTCAACAAGGATGCCTGGCCCGACATGGCCGACATGCAGTGGGCCAACGCGATCCACGCCTTCTACGGCACCGATCCGGGCCGCCGCGGCGCGCCGTCGATGGCGCCGGGGGCCGGTGCCGGCGACCTGGACACCGGCAGCGGCAACAGCCTCGATCCGCGCGCCGGCAACCAGGGCGATGACACCGATATCAGCCGTATCCGGGGCAGCAATATCGGTTGACCGGACTTATCGCGGCAGCAGTGACACCAAAGTATCGCTGAACTCCTGCATCAGCGCCGGCTTGGCCCGGCCGCGCTTGCTGATGCGGTAGAAGCCCAGGCTTTCCTCGGGCTCGACCAGGATATCGGTCGCCACCTGGTGATGGCGGCAGGCCAGCAGCGCGAAGGACGGGATCACCGTCGATCCCATGCCGGCCGCCACCATCCCGATCAGGGTGTCGAAGTGGCGAAAGCAGGCCCGGTCCTCGTTGGCGCGGCCGATCTTGGCCAGGTGGTTGTCGACGAATTGCTGGATCGGGTTGTCGCGCGGCAGGCCGATCAGGCGCTCGTCCTGCAGCGCGCTCCACTTCACCTTTCCCACCGGCTGTTGGCCCGGCACCCGTTTGGCGCGCAGCGGCGCCACCCGCATCAATGAAAACGAGCAGAGCAGCGTGCGCTCGATGCCGCGCTCGGCCTTGAAGAAGAATCCGAGTCCGAAATCCGCTTCGCCCGATTCCACCAGCGCGTGCACGCGCGCCAAGTCGTCGTCCTGCAGTTGCAGGTTCACGTGCGGATGCTTGCGGTGAAAGGCCCCGAACACTTCTGGCAGCAGACTCGACGAGACCAGCGGCGTGGCCGCCATGCGCAGCGTCTGGCGCGCCTGCTGGCCGATGTCGCCGATCGCCGCGGCGGCCTGCTCCAGCTGCTCGATTGCCGATTGCGCCGCCGGCAGCAGCTTTTCGCCCGCCGCGGTCAGGCCGACGTTGCGCGTGGTGCGGTTGAACAGGCGGCTGCCGAACTGCGCTTCCAGCTCGCGCATCATGACGCTCAGGCCGGCCTGGGTGATGTGCATGCGCTCGGCCGCCCGCGTGAAATTGCCCAGTTCGCTCACGAGCAGGAAAGCCTTCAATTGGCGAAAGGAATAGTTCATAAGCGATTCATAAGGTTTACTTGTGAATTGATATCGTATTCAAATTTCCATAATACCTGGAACAGGTTTTAAATGGGGTCACCGGAGACAGCCGGCTTCGGCCGGTATCGATAGACACAAGGACCTCAAATGAATCAGGAAAACTTCGATTGCGACGTCGCGATCGTCGGCGCCGGCATCGGCGGCCTCACCCTGGCGCTCAGCCTGCATGCCGCGGGCATCGCCTGCCGCGTCTACGAAGCGGCGCGGGAGATCAAACCCCTGGGCGTGGGCATCAACCTGCTGCCGCACGCGGTGCGTGTGCTCGACGGCCTCGGCCTGCTCGACGAACTGGGCAAGGTCGGCGTGACGACGAAAGAGTCGGCCTTCTACAGCGCCCACGGCCAGTTCGTCTACAGCGAACCCGCCGGCCGCTACGCCGGCTACAAATGGCCGCAATTCTCGATCCACCGCGGCGACCTGCAGGCCGTGCTGCTGCGGGCGGTGCGCGAGCGCATCGGCCAGGATGCCATCGTCGCCGACCGCCGCTGCGCCGGCTTCGAGCAGGACGAGGGAGGCGTCACCGTGCGCTTCGACGATGCGGCAGGCAGCGCCCAGGCGCCGGTGCGCGCAAAACTGGCGGTCGGCTGCGACGGCATCCACTCGGCGATCCGCAAGCATCTCTACCCGAACGACGGCGCGCCGCGCTATTCGGGCGTGAACATGTGGCGCGGCACGACCGTGATGAAACCCTTCCTGTCCGGCGCCACCATGGTACGCGCAGGCTGGCTCTCGGTCGGCAAGATGGTGATCTATCCGATCCGCGACAACGTCGACGGCCAGGGCAACCAGCTCATCAACTGGGTCGCCGAGATCGAGGCCGACCAGCCGGCGCGGCGCGACTGGAACCGGCAGGGCCGCCTGGAAGACTTCTTCCCGGCCTTCGCCGACTGGCACTTCGACTGGCTCGACGTCGCCGCCATGATCCAGGCCACCGACAACATCCTCGAGTACCCGATGGTCGACCAGGACCCGCTGCCGCGCTGGAGCTTCGGCCGCGTCACGCTGCTGGGCGATGCCGCCCACCCGATGGTCCCGCGCGGCTCGAACGGCGCCGGCCAGGCCATCCTGGACGCGCCCTGCCTGGTCGAGCAGATCCGGGACCTTGGCATGACCGAGGACGCCCTCACCGCCTACGACCGCATCCGCGTGAAAGCCACCGGCGACGTGGTGCTGATGAACCGCACCGCCCCACCCGACGCGATCCTGAAAACCGTGCACGAACTGACGGGCGGCGCGCGCTTCTCGGCCATCGACGACGTCATCAGCCAGGACGCGCTGGCCGCGATCTCGAACAGCTACAAGAACGTGGCCGGCTTGAATCGCGATGCGCTCAACGCTGCCACCCGCGCCTGAGGAGAACAGCATGAACGACCGCCTGAACTATTACCAGGACATCGCCACGCTGCAGCTGGCGCCGCTGTGGGAATCGCTGCACACGCTGGTGCCGAAGGAACCGGCGCCTGCGGTCCAGCCGCACTTCTGGCACTACGACACCCTGCGCCCGCACCTGATGCGCGCCGGCAGCCTGATTACCGCAGCAGAAGCGGTGCGCCGCGTGCTGGTGCTTGAAAACCCGGCGCTGACCGGCAAGGCGAGCATCACGCAAAGCCTGTACGCCGGCCTGCAGCTGATCATGCCGGGCGAGATCGCGCCCAGCCACCGCCACACCCAGAGCGCGCTGCGCTTCATCGTCGAAGGGTCGACCGCCTGGACCGCGGTCAACGGCGAGCGCACGCAGATGCACCCGGGCGACTTCATCATCACCCCGTCGTGGACCTTCCACGACCACGGCAACCGCATTGAGGCCGAAGGCGGCGTGCCGGTGGTGTGGCTGGACGGCCTGGACATCCCGATGCTGCGCTTCTTCGACGCAGGCTTTGCCGAGAACTACCCGGAAGCCGAGCAGCCGCTGACTCGCGCGGAAGGCGACAGCTTCGCGCGCTACGGCGCCAACATGCTGCCGCTCGAATACGACGCGTCTTATCGCTCGACCTCGCCGATCTTCAACTATCCGTACGCCCGCACCCGCGAGGCGCTGGAGACGCTGCGCCGCAATGGCCCGGTCGACGATTGGCACGGCGTCAAGATGCGCTACGTGAACCCGGCCACCGGCGGCTGGGCGATGCCGACCATCGGCACCTTCATGCAGCTGCTGCCTGCCGGCTTCAAGGGCAAGCCCTACCGCAACACGGACGGCACCGTCGTTTCGGTGGTCGAAGGCCGCGGCACCGCCATCGTCACGCGCGGCGACCGGACCTGGCGCTTCCCCTTCGGCCCGCGCGACCACTTCGTGCTGCCGTCCTGGCACACGGTGCGCTTCGAGGCCGAGGACGACGTGGTCCTGTTCAGCTTTTCCGACCGCCCGGTGCAGCAAGCCCTCGGCATCCATCGCGAACAGCGGCTGGAAGCCTGAAGCCCAGCGTATAAACAATTTACAAGGAATCCAGCATGTCCCATCTGTTCGAACTTCCCGTCGCCGCCGTCCCCGTCGCCGGCAACGACAAGACTTTCCCGGTGCGCCGCATCTACTGCGTCGGCCGCAACTACGTCGAGCATGCCCAGGAGATGGGTTTCACGGGCCGCGAACCGCCCTTCTTCTTCGCCAAGCCGGCCGACGCCATCGTCAACGTGCCCCCTGGCGGGACGGCGACGATTCCCTATCCGCCGGGATCCTCGAACGTGCACCACGAGATCGAACTGGTGGTGGCGATCGGCAAGCGCGGCGCCAACATCGCGGAAGAAGACGCCGCCCAGTACATCTTCGGCTACGCGGTCGGCATCGACATGACGCGCCGCGACCTGCAGATGGAACTGCGCAAGGCCGGCCGCCCGTGGGAGCTGGGCAAGGCCTACGACCAGTCGGCGCCGATCGGCACGATCGTCCCGGCTGTCCAGGCGAGCGGCATCGAGAAGGCCCGCATCTGGATAGCCGTGAACGGCGAAAAGCGCCAGGACAGCACGATCGACAAGCTGATCTGGAACGTGCCCGAAACCATCGCCTACCTGTCGCGCTACTTCGAACTGCATCCGGGTGACCTGATCTATACTGGCACGCCGGCCGGCGTCGGCGCCGTGGTGGCGGGAGACGAGATGCATGGCGGGGTCGATGGCCTCGGCGAGATCCGCGTCAAGGTAGGTGCTGCCGATGCGGCTTGATCTCCACAACTACTTCCGCAGTTCCTCGTCCTACCGCGTGCGCATCGCGCTCGGACTCAAGGGGCTGGACTACAACTACTTGCCCGTGCACCTGAACCGCAATGGCGGCGAGCAGTTCTCGCACGCCTTCCGCGCGCTCAGCCCGGACGCGGTGGTGCCGGTGCTGGCGCTCGAGGACGGTACCACGCTCATCCAGTCGCTGGCGATCATCGAGTGGCTGGACGAGACACGGCCGGGCGCGAAGCTGCTGCCCTCAAGCCCGAACGAGCGCGCCTGGGTGCGCGCCCTGAGCCAGACCGTCGCCTGCGAAATCCACCCGCTGAACAACCTGCGCGTGCTGAAGTACCTGACCGGCGAGCTGGGACTGGACGAAGCGCGGAAGACGGCCTGGATCCGCCACTGGACCGAAGGCGGCTTGAATGCGGCCGAGGCGATGCTGGCGCGGCGCACGCAGACGTCCACCTTCTGCCACGGCGAGCAGCCGGGCATGGGGGATTGCTGCCTGGTGCCGCAAGCCTTCAACGCCGGGCGCTTCGGCATCGACATCAAGGCCTGGCCGCTCATCGCGGGGATCGTGGCCGCCTGCGAGCGGCTGCCGGCGTTTGCCGATGCGCATCCCTCACGCCAGCCCGACGCCGAATAATCGAACAAGAAGAGCGCCCGAGCGCCACCTTAAAACAGAAGAGAATCAGGAGACAGCATGGACATGCAAACTACGGTGAACGTTCGCGAGCGCATCGACGAACGTCCCTTCGGGCCTTACCACTTCCTCGTGACGGGGCTGTGCGCGCTGATCGTTTTCCTGGACGGTTTCGACACGCAGGCGATCGGCTACGTGGCGCCGGCCATCATCAAGGAACTCGGCGTCAGCCGCGCCGCCCTCAGCCCGGTGTTCTCCGCCAGCCTGGTCGGCCTGATGCTGGGCGCGCTGATCGGCGGCCCGCTGTCGGACCGCATCGGCCGCCGCCCGGTGCTGCTCGGCGGCCTGGTGTTCTTCGCCATCATGTCGCTGCTGACCGTGATGGCCGGCTCGATCGACAGCCTCCTGGTGCTGCGCCTGCTGACCGGCCTGGGCCTGGGCTGCGTGATGCCGAACGCGATCGCGCTGACCAGCGAGTACGCGCCGGAACGGGTGCGCTCGACCGCCGTCATGGTGATGTTCTGCGGCTTTTCGCTGGGCGCCGCGCTCGGCGGCCTGGCCGCGGCGGTCCTGATCGCAGACTTCGGCTGGCGCTCGGTGTTCGTCGCCGGCGGCGTGCTGCCGCTGCTCGGTGCCATCGCCGTGTGGCGCTGGCTGCCGGAATCGGTGCGCTTCATGGTGCTCAATGGCGGCGACAAGGGCCGCATCGCCGCCATCATGGAACGCATCGACCCAACGCTGGCCGGCAAGAACGTGGCTTACCTGGCCGACGAGCACAAGACCAGCAAATCGCCGGTGCG
>CAJYQM010000119.1 GCA_913777025.1 uncultured Massilia sp.
ACTTCGGCTGGAATGCCTGCAGTTCGGCGCTGTCGCCGATGTCCGGACATACGCACTTGCAGCGGCGCTACCTCGTCATGCCCGGCATCCGCTCGTCGCGCATCTACATTGTCGACACCCAGCCCGATCCGCGCACGCCGACGCTGGTCAAGACCATCGAGCCGGACGAGATCCTGCGCAAGACCGGCTACTCGCGCCCGCACACCGTGCATTGCGGCCCGGAGGGCATCTATATCAGCACGCTGGGCGGCGCCGGCCCGGATGGCACGGAAGGACCGCCGGGCGTCTTCATCCTGGATTGCGAGACCTTCGAGATCCTCGGCCGCTGGGAAATCGACCGCGGGCCGCAAAAGCTGCACTACGATTTCTGGTGGAACCTGCCGCGCGACTACATGGTGTCGAGCGAGTGGGGCTTGCCGCCGCAATTCGAAAACGGCATCGTCGCCGAAGACCTGCTCGCCAATAAATATGGCCACGCCGTGCATTTCTGGAGTTTGCGCGAGCGCAGGCACATCCAGACCATCGACCTGGGCGCGAACCATCAGATGGCGCTCGAGATCCGCCCGGCGCACGATCCGACGCGCGAATATGGTTTCCTGGGCGTGGTGGTCGACACCAACAACCTGGAAGGTTCGATCTGGACCTGGTACCGCGAAAACGGCCAGTTCCAGATCCGCAAGACGGCCACGATTCCGCCGGAACCCGCGGACCCGGACCGGTTGCCGGCCCTGTTGAAAGGTTTCGGCGCGGTGCCGCCCCTGATTACCGATATCGACCTGTCGCTCGACGACCGCTTCCTGTACGTGGCCTGCTGGGGCACCGGCGAGCTGCGCCAGTACGACGTGAGCGATCCGATGAAGCCGGTGCTGGCCGGCAGCGTGCGCGTCGGCGGCATCGCCCGGCGCACGGCGCATCCGAATGGGCGGCCGGTCGGCGGCGGCCCGCAGATGACCGAGATCAGCCGCGACGGCAAGCGCGTGTATTTCACGAACTCGCTCTACAGCAGCTGGGACGCGCAGTTCTATCCGGCCGGCGTGCCGGGCGTGCAGATGATGTGCAATGTCGGCCCGAATGGTGGAATGGAACTGGATCCATCCTTCTACGTCGACTTCGGGCCGGATTACGCCGCGCACCAGATCCGCCTGCAGGGCGGCGACTGCTCGACCGATTCGTTCTGCTATCCGTCCGCTTGAATTTTTCCGCTTGAATACCGGCGCGCTCTGGCTCACGATCGTCGCCCTCGGCCTCTACCACGGCCTGAATCCCGCCATGGGATGGCCGCTGGCAGTGGCCAACGGCATGAGCGACCGGCGCGCCCGTTCGGTCTTCGCCACCTTGCTGCCGCTCGGCGGCGGGCATTGCCTGGCGATCGCCGTGGCGCTGCTGCCGTTCGCCTGGCTCGGCTGGTACATGGAATGGCATCGCGCCATCCGCATCGGGGCGGGGCTGGCCGTGCTGCTGTTCGGTGTCTTCAAACTCGTGCACCGGCGCCATCCGCGCATGCTGGCGCGCATCCCGCCGACGCGGCTGGCCTGGTGGTCCTTCCTGATGGCCACGGCGCATGGGGCGGGGTTGATGCTGGTGCCCTTCATGCTGGGCCTGTGCGTTGCGCCGGCCCAGGAGAGCGGCCATGGTGCGGCGATGGCTTACCTGGCGCAGGCGAACCTGGGGACCGCGATCCTGGTCGCGGTCGTGCACACCGGGACGACGCTTGCCGCCGGCATGGCGATGGCGTGGATCGTCTATCGCTATCTCGGCTTGCGATTCCTGAGGCAGGCCTGGTTGAATCTCGACGTCGTGTGGGGTGCCAGTATGGTGCTTGCAGGCGTTGCCGGAATCGTGCTCGGCATGTAAAGCCGATCCGGCGTCGCGCCGATGATTCCCGGATCGAGAATCAAGTCCGCTTGCGCCGCCGCGCCCAGCCCAGCATGCCCAGGCCAGCCAGGAAGGTCGCCGCCATGGCGGGCTCGGGCACGTCGCCCGCAGCGGGCGCCTGCAGCACGAAGGACAGGTTGTCCGCATAGCCATCGTTATCGCCGGACACGAGACGTTCCATCGACAGCCAGAATGCCAGCTTGCTGGTGCCGGTCGGCACCAGTCCGGCCGCCTCGCGGTAGAACAGGCCGGTCTGGTTGTTGCGGTCCTGCGGCGTTACCGGGCCGATCGCGGCGGCGCCGATCTCGCTGTTGGATTCGTCGAGAAACTGCACATAGAACAGGGCGTTGTCGCCCTGGTCGCTCCAGCCCCCCAGCCAGCCGGTGAGGGAGTAGGCGATGTCCTGGGTCGTCGTCGTGCCGAAGTCCAGGGTTTGATAGGCGGTGGCGTACTGGCCGAGCCCGGCGAACATGCGGCTGCCGCGGTCGAGCGGGCCGGGCTGGGTCGGCAGCACCCAGTTGCTGCCGTAGTTCACGGACTGGATCATGCCGTATTCGTCGTAGCCGGTCCAGCCGGTCACGCCGGCCTCGGCGTCGCCGTTGACGACGAGGTTGTTGCCATACACGACCGCGGCCTGGCCGCTGCACGCCACGGCCAGCAAGGCCGTGGCGAGGATAAATCGAAGATTCATGAAGAGTCCTTTGCGCTCAGTTAATGCGGTTCAATTGATGCGATATTGGTCGAGCTGGGCGGCGCCCTGCATGGCCGGGTCGCTGATCGAGGGCAGGCCGTTTTCCAGGTGCCCCGCGAAGCGCCGCAGCCAGCCCGGCAGGGCATTCACGCGCAGGCTGTAGTCGTACCAGTTGGAACTTGATGCCAGCGGCAGCCGCACGGTGCTGCGCGAGCGCGCCGCGACGCGCACTTCCGGCAGCCGGGTCGTGCTGTACTTGTTAGCGGCGAGCTGGAAGCTGCAGGGCTGGGTGCCGTTGTTGACCAGATCGAGCACCAGCTCGCCGGCCTTGCGGTCGGCGCGCAGGATCATCTCCGGCAGGGCCGCGTCCGCTCCGCGGCGCACGTCGCCCGCGATGTGGCGGTGGAAGCCGTTCGGTCCCAGCACCCACAGGTCGTAGGCCGCGTTCGTGTTCCAGCGTCCCGTCAACTGCTTGCCGGCTTCGACGGTGTAGCGGCGCGGCACCTGGTCCAGCGCCAGGCGGTCATACACGTGGAACACGGCCCCGGCTTCGCCGGCGTTCTCGAACGTGAGTTCCACCTGGCCCCCGGCGGCCGCCACGCTGGCCTGCACCTGCAACTCGTAGGGCAGGGCGCGCGCCGGACGCACGCCGGCAGCCTGTACCGGTGACGACAGGCTGCCCGGCGGTGTCGGCACCTTGGTGTTGGGCAGGCTCAAGGCCTTGGCGCGCCGGGCCGCCGTCTCGGGCAGCAGTTGCATGAAGCCGCTGTCGTTCGGGTTCACGAAGTCGAAGCAGGACAGCAGGTTGCCGCTCACCGCGCGCCGCCATGGGCTGATGAGCGGCTCGGCGACGCCGAAGCGGGCCTCGATGAAGCGGGTCACCGAGGTGTGATCGAAGACCTGGGAATTCACCCAGCCGCCCTTGCTCCAGGGCGAGATGACGTACATGGGCACGCGCGGCCCGAGCCCGTAAGGGCGGTGCAGCGTGCGCGCGTCCGCGCCGTTGAGGACGTGATGGTATTCGCCGCTCGTGTCGACGGTCGAGCCGCCGGCCAGCCGGGCCTGGGCCGGATCGGCGCTGTAGCTCGTGTACGACGGCACGGCGGGCGGCGGCA
>CAJYQM010000120.1 GCA_913777025.1 uncultured Massilia sp.
CGCGTTCTTGTAGGCCATGAAGTGCTTGAAGCTGTTCACGCCGTGCTCGCGCACCAGCGTGCCCATGTCGGCATGCACCGACTCGTCCCACCAGGTGACGGCCACGTGGAAGGTGTAGTCGGCCGCCGACTTCCCGGCCCAGCCGCGCCAGGTATGGAAGGCGTCCATCAGCGGCTGCTTCGGGCTCGGGATCACGAAGTCCATGATGGTCGTGGTGCCGCCGGCCAGCGCCGCCGCGGTGCCGGTGTAGAAGTCGTCCGCGGTGACCGTGCCCATGAAGGGGAGCTGCATGTGAGTGTGGGTGTCGATCCCGCCCGGCATCACGTACTGGCCGCCCGCGTCGACGACGGCGGCGTGCGGCGGCGCCTCGAGGTTTTCCCCGACGGCGGCGATCCTGCCGCCTTCGCACAGCACGTCGGCGCGGAAGGCGCGGTCGGCGTTGACGACGGTACCGCCACGTATCAGAACAGTCATGCGCTTCTCCCCAGGTTGGTTGCGATGCTCAATCGAGCGAGCGGGCGGGCTCCATTGCGGGCACTGCCCCGCCCTTCATCATCAGGCCGTACACCACCGCCGCGATCGCGATGCCGACGAACCATGCATAGGTATATAAAGTCTTGAAGCCGGCGCCGACGTCCGGGAAGGCTTCCGGGAAGGCGGCGTTCATGAAGCCCGGGATGTTCGGCAGCACGCCGGCCACGAAGGCGACGATGGCGGCCGTGTTCCAGCCATTCCGGTAAGCGTAGATGCCGTCGTCGCGGTACAGATGATCGACCGCGAGTTCGGTCTTGCGGATGAAGTAGTAGTCGACGATCAGGATGCCGGCGATCGGTCCCAGCAGTGCCGAATAGCCGGTCAGCCAGATGAAGATGTAGTTGTCGGTCTTCTCGAGGATCTTCCAGGGCATCATGGCCAGCGCGATGCCGGCGGTGATGTAACCGCCGGCGCGGTAGGAAATCCGGCCCGGCGACAAGGCCGAGAAATCGTAGGCCGGGCCGACCATGTTCGCGGCCAGGTTGACGCTGGCGGTGTCGATCAGCAGGATCAGCAGCGCGATCAGCACCGCGGCGCCGGTCATGCGGCTGGCGACGTCGACCGGGTCCCACAGCGCCTTGCCGTACAGGACGATGGTGGCCGAAGTGACCGTCACGGCCAGCGCCGCCAGCAGCGCCATCGGCAGCGGCAGGCCGAGCGACTGGCCGATCACCTGGTCGCGCTGGGTCTTCGCGAAGCGCGTGAAGTCCGGGATGTTGAGCGCCAGCGTGGCCCAGTAGCCGATCATCGCGGTCAGCGAGGGCCAGAACACGGCCCAGAACAGGCCGGCCTTCTTGCCGCCTTCGACAAAGGCCGAAGGTTGCGCCAGGAGCGGCCCGAAACCGCCGACCTTCTGGTACACCCAGCCGAGCAGCACGAAGCAGATGGCGATCTTCAGCGGCGCGGTATAGGTTTCGAGCTTGCGGATCGATTCCATGCCGTGCACGATGAAATACATCTGGATCGCCCAGAACGCCAGGAAGCAGCCGAGCTGGCCGCCGTTGATGCCGAGCCCCGGCAGCGGGTCGCCGCCGATCGGGCTGCCGAGCAGCACGCCCAGCAGCGTGTAGATCATGCTGCCGCCGAACCAGGTCTGGATGCCGTACCAGCCGCAGGCGACGATGGCGCGCATCAATGCCGGCAGCCGCGCGCCGCGCGTGCCGAAGGACGCGCGCGCCAGCACCGCGTACGGAATCCCGTACTTGGTGCCGGCGTGGCCGATCAGCAGCATCGGCAGCAGCACGATCACGTTCGCGGCGAACACCGTGGCCACCGCCTGCCAGGCCGACATGCCGCCCTCGATCAGGCTGGCCGCCAGCATGTAGGCGGGTATGCTGATCACCATGCCGACCCACAGCGCGGCAAAGTGATACCAGCGCCAGGTGCGCTGCGCCGCGCCGGTGGGCGCCAGGTCTTCGTTCCAGAGTTCTTTGTTTGCGGCTGGGTCGGTGCTCATCGGGTCGTTTCCTACGGTTGCGGTGTTCAATGTGCGTATTATCGTTGAACGGGTGGGCGGCTTGTGCGTCCACCCGTTCAACGAGCAAGAGTGATGCCAGCACCGTCGAACGCAGCCCGGATCACGCTTCGCCCAATGCTGGCTCCGCCCGGGGATTGCGTGGGTCCTGCGTCCAGTTCATGTACGGCTTGCCGGTTTCCTGCGGCACCATCGTGATGCAGCCCTCGACAGGACAGGTGATCTCGCACAGGTTGCATCCCACGCATTCGGCATCGATGATCTCGTAACGCCGCGCATTCCCTTCCACCAGGCGCGCCACCGCCTGGTGCGAGGTGTCCTCGCAGGCGATGTGGCACTTGCCGCACTGTATGCACTTGTCCTGGTCGATGTGGGCGATCACCTGGTAATTCATGTCCAGGTATTTCCAGTCGGTCGTGTTCGGCACCGCCTTGCGCGAGAAGGCCGCGATGTCGGCGTAGCCCTGCGCATCCATCCAGCGCGACAGCCCGTCCTTCATCTCGTCGACGATGCGGAAGCCGTGCAGCATCGCGGCGGTGCACACCTGCACCGATCCGGCGCCCAGCGCGATGAATTCGGCGGCGTCGCGCCAGTTGCCGATGCCGCCGATGCCCGAGATCGGCAAGCCGCGCGTGACCGGGTCGCGCGCGATCTCGGCCACCATGTTCAGCGCGATCGGCTTCACGGCCGCGCCGCAGTAGCCGCCGTGGGTGCTGGCGCCGCCGACGATCGGGTAGGCGACCATGCGGTCCAGGTCCAGGTGGGTGATCGAGTTGATGGTGTTGATCAGGGAGACCGCATCGGCCCCGCCGGCCAGCGCGGCGCGCGCCGGCGCGCGCACGTCGGTGATGTTCGGGGTCAGCTTGACGATCACGGGCAGCCGCGTCCAGGTCTTGCACCAGCGCGTGACCAGTTCGATCAGGTCCGGCTGCTGGCCCACGGCCGCGCCCATGCCGCGCTCCGGCATGCCGTGCGGGCAGCCGAAGTTCAGTTCGATGCCGTCGGCGCCGGTGGCTTCCACCAGCGGCAATATCTCTCGCCACGGCGCTTCCTCGCAGGGCAGCATCATCGACACGATCAGCGCGCGGTCCGGCCAGGCCTTCTTGACCGCCGTGATCTCGCGCAGGTTGATCTCCAGGCTGCGGTCCGTGATCAGCTCGATGTTGTTGAAGCCGATGACTTCGCGGTTCTTGCCGTGCAGGGCCGAGTAGCGCGAGGACACGTTGACCGCCGGCGGGTCCTCGCCCAGCGTCTTCCACACCACGCCGCCCCAGCCCGCCTCGAAGGCGCGCACGACGTTGTAGGCCTTGTCGGTCGGCGGCGCCGAGGCCAGCCAGAACGGATTGGGCGACTTGATGCCGCAGAAATCGATGCTCAGGTCCGCCATCATGCCCCCGCTTTCGTGTGAACCGACTGGATGTCGTTGTGGATGGCCAGCGCGCCCAGCTTGCCGTGCTGGACCGCCTGTACCGTCAGGTCCTGCCCCGGCGCGATGCAGTCGCCGCCGGCGTACACGCCCGGCAGCGCGGTGCGGAAGTCGCTGTCGACGCGGATGCGCTCATTTCCCGCCTGCCCGTCGCGTTCCAGTTCGCCCGCCAGCGGATCGGCCAGGCTGCCCCCGTCCATGTGCTGGCCGATAGCCTTGAACACGGCGTCGGCGGCGATCTCGATGACGGCGCCGGTGGCCACCAGGCGTCCATCCTCGATGCGCGTTTCCTCGAAGCGCATCCCGCACACGCTGCCCGCATCGTCCAGCAGCACCTCGAGCGGCGCGGCCCAGGTGCGCATGCGCACGAAGTGGGTCTTGGCGATCTCGATCTCGTGCCCGGTCGCGCTCATCGCTTCGACACCGCGGCGGTAGACCAGCGTGACCTCCTCTGCCCCGAGGCGCTTGAGCTGGACCGCCATGTCGATGGCGGTGTTGCCGGCGCCGATGACGATGGCGCGGCGCGGCACCGGCAGCGCCGCCAGGTCGGCCGCCTGGCGCAGCGTCGCGATGTAGTCGACGGCGGCCATCAGGCCCGGCGCATCCTCGCCGGTGAGGCCGAGCCGGCGGCTGGCCTGCAGGCCGATGGCCAGGAACACGGCGTCGTAGCGGGTGTGCAGGTCCTGCAAGTGCAGGTTGGCGCCGAGGATGCGGCCATACTCGACCTGGATACCGCCGATCGACAGCAGGAACTCGACTTCGCGCTGGGCGAAGTCGCCCGGCAGCTTGTACTTGGCGATGCCGTATTCGTTCAGGCCGCCCGCCTTCTCGTGCGCCTCGAACACGACCACGTCATGGCCCAGCATCGCCAGCCGGTGCGCACAGGACAGGCCAGCCGGGCCGGCGCCGACCACGGCGATGGTCTTGCCGGTGGAAGGGGCACGCTGGAAGGGATGACAGTCGAAATGCGCGTTGTCGATGGCGTGGCGCTGCAGCAGGCCGATTTTCACGGGCTGCCCTTCCGCATCGTTGTTGCGCACGCAAGCGTCTTCGCACAGGATCTCGGTCGGACAGACGCGCGAGCAGGCGCCGCCGAAGATGTTCTGCTTCAGGATGCCGATGGCGGCGCCTTCGATGTTCTGGTCGTGGATGTTGCGGATGAAGCTGGCCACGTCGATGCCGGTGGGGCAGGCCCGGGTACAGGGCGCGTCGTAGCAGTACAGGCAGCGCGCGCTTTCGATGGCAGCCTGGCGGGCGGTCAAGGCTGGCGCCAGGTCGCTGAAGCGTTCGGCGAGGACGCCGTGCGTGCCGGCGGCCAGGGGGAGGTGCTGGAGTGACTCGATCATTCGGCATCCCTTCAGGTTCGTTTTACTTGTTGGCTTACGCACGTCGCCCCCGCGCAGGCGGCGGCCCAAGTTGCGCGCGCTATCGGAATGCGTGCAACTTGGAGGAAATGATGCCGGGAGCATCATTTACGCCTGCGCGGGAATGACGGTCTTGAGGCCAGCAGTTGTTATTTCATTTGCGGGAACGCAAATTCCACCCCGCTACTCGCGGTATTCGGCCAGCGCTGCATCACCGCCTTGTGCCGCGTATAAAAGCGCACCCCTTCCGGTCCGTACGCATGGTGGTCCCCGAACAGGCTGCGTTTCCAGCCGCCGAAGCTGTTGAAGGCCATCGGCACCGGCAGCGGCACGTTCACGCCGACCATGCCAACCTGCACCTGGCGCACGAATTCGCGCGCCACGCCGCCGTCGCGGGTGAAGACGGCGACGCCGTTGCCGTATTCGTTGGCGTTGATGAGCTCAAGGGCGCTGCCCACGTCCGGCATGCGTACCACGCACAGCACCGGGCCGAAGATCTCTTCCTTGTAGATGCTCATCGACGGCTGCACGTGGTCGAACAGCGTGCCGCCGACGAAGAAGCCATTCTCGCGGCCGTCCACCTTGTAGCCGCGGCCATCGACGACCAGCGTGGCACCCTGCTCCACGCCCTCGCCGATCAGCTTCTCGATGCGCTGCCTGGCGGCGCTCGTCACGACCGGCCCCATCTCGGCCCCAGGGGCCATGCCGTCGTCGATCTTCAGCGCCGCGGTGCGCTCGGCCAGGCTCGACACCAGCTTGTCGCCGGCATCGCCGACGGCCACCGCCACCGAGATCGCCATGCAGCGCTCGCCCGCCGAGCCGTAGGCCGCGCCGATCAGCGCATCGACGGCCATCTCCATGTCGGCGTCCGGCATCACGACCATGTGGTTCTTGGCGCCGCCCAGCGCCTGCACCCGCTTGCCGGACGCCGTGCCACGCGCATAGATATATTCGGCGATGGGCGTCGAGCCCACGAAGCTCAGGGCCTCGACATCCGGATGGTCGAGCAGCGCGTCAACCGCCACCTTGTCGCCCTGCACCACGTTGAACACGCCGTCCGGCAAGCCGGCCTCCTTGAGCAGCCGCGCATGCAGCAGCGAGGGCGACGGATCGCGCTCGGAAGGTTTCAGGACGAAGGTGTTGCCGCAGGCGATGGCGACCGGAAACATCCACATCGGCACCATCACCGGGAAGTTGAACGGCGTGATGCCGGCCACCACGCCCAGCGGCTGGCGCATCGACCAGGCGTCGATGCCGCGCGCGATCTGGTCGGTGAATTCGCCCTTGAGCATCTGGGGAATGCCGACCGCGAATTCGACCACCTCGATGCCGCGCGCCACCTCGCCCTGGGCGTCCAGGAAGGTCTTGCCGTGTTCGCGCACGACCATGGCCGCGAACTCGTCGGTGTGCTGCTGGCACAGTTGCAGGTATTTGAAGAGCACGCGCGCACGCGCCAGCGGCGGGGTCGCGGACCAGGCCGGGAAGGCGGCGGCGGCTGCCGCCACCGCGGCGTCCACGTCTTCCTTGCTCGCCAGCGCCACGCGGGCACAGGGTTCGCCCAGGGCCGGGTTGTAGACGTCGGCGAAGCGCCCGCTGCCGCCTTCGACGCCCTGTCCGCCGATGAAGTGATCGATCGTTTCCATGTCGCGTCCTCAGTCCAGGTTCTTCAGCACGGCGGTCAATTTGCCGAACAGCTCGTCGATATGCGCCTTCTCGAGCACCAGCGGCGGCGACAGCGCAATGATGTCGCCGGTCGTGCGGATCAGGACCCCTTCCGCGAACGCCTTCTTGAACGCGGCATAGGCGCGCGCGCCCGCCTTGCCGGGAATCGGTTCCAGCTCGATGCCGGCCACCAGGCCGATGGTCCTGATGTCGATCACGTGCGGCAGCCCGCGCAGGCTGTGTACCGCGTCTTCCCAGTAGGGCTGCATGCCGGCCGCGTGTTCCAGGATCTTCTGTTCCCTGAAGACCTCGAGCGTGGCGATGCCCGCCGCGCAGGCCAGCGGGTGGCCGGAATAGGTGTAGCCGTGGAACAGCTCGATGCCGGCCGGCGCCTCCATGAAGGCGTCGTGGATGAACTGCTTCGAGAACACCGCGCCCATCGGCACCGTGCCGTTGGTGATGCCCTTGGCCGTGGTCATCATGTCCGGCTCGACCTCGAAATAGTCGGCCGCGAAGGGCGTGGTCAGGCGCCCGAAGCCGGTGATGACCTCGTCGAAGATCAGCAGGATGCCGTACTTGTCGCAGATGTCGCGCAGGCGCTTCAGGTAGCCCTTCGGCGGCACCAGCACGCCGGTGGAGCCCGAGACCGGCTCGATGATCACGGCGGCGATGGTCGACGGGTCGTGCAGCGCGACGATGCGCTCCAGCTCGTCCGCCAGCTCGACGCCGAAGTCCGGCTCGCCGCGCGAGAACGCGTTCTTGAGCAGGTTGTGCGTGTGCGGCAGGTGGTCGACGCCCGGCAGCAGCGGACCGAAGCTCTTGCGGTTGGGGCCGATGCCGCCCACCGACAAGCCGCCGAAGCCGACCCCGTGGTAGCCGCGCTCGCGCCCGATCAGGCGGGTGCGGCCGCCCTCGCCGCGCGCCTTGTGGTAGGCCAGCGCGATCTTCAGGGCGGTGTCGACCGCTTCCGAGCCGGAGTTGGTGTAGAACACGTGGCCGAACTTGTGGTCGGTATATTCCATCAGCTGCTCGGCCAAATCGAAGGCGGCCGGATGGCCCATCTGGAAGGTCGGCGCGAAGTCGAGCTGGCCGACCATCTCGCTGACCGCGGCGACGATCTTCGGCTGGCGGTGGCCCAGGGGCACGCACCACAGGCCGGCGGTGCCGTCCAGGATACGGTTGCCGTCGACGTCCTTGTAATACATCCCTTCGGCCGAGACCAGCAGGCGCGGGCTGGCCTTGAAGTCGCGGTTGTTGGTGAACGGCATCCAGAAGGACGCCATCGAATCCGGTCTCGTTTCGTTCATCGACTCCCCCACTATTTTTTAGCCAAAAAATTTACCAGTTGGCAAAATCATGATGCAATAATAGTCAGCAGTACCACGGCGGCACATATACACAACCAGCGAAAAGCGGCCAACCGTACAGGCAGCATGACCAGTACAGTTGCCCGCGGCGCACCGATGGAGTGGCGATGGACGGCGCAGGAAAACGACCCGAACAAGACAAACCGGACGGCACAGGATGGCCGGTCCTGGCCATCGACCGCCAGCGCCGCGGCAGCCTGGTCGACCAGATCGTGGCAGCCATCGCGGAGATGGTCAATCGGCGCGAACTGCGGGTCGGCACCCGGATGCCTTCGGTTCGACAATTCGCAAAGTCCAATAGCGTCAGCACCTTCACGGTCGTCGAATCCTACGACCGCCTGCTGCACCTGGGACTCCTGACCTCGCGCCGCGGTTCCGGCTTTTTCGTCGCCCGTGGCGAGCCCGATGCTCCGCAGCAACCCTGCCTGCCCGCGTCGAGCACGGCCGTGGACGCGCTCACGTCCGACCTGTATTCCGGCCAATCGGACGCGCTGCCCGTCGGCGCCGGCTGGCTGCCGCCCGAGTGGTACGGCGAGTCGACGCTGCTCGACGCCGTGCGCCATGCGATGAAGATCCCGGCCGGCCGCCTGCGCGGCTACGGCCACCCGCTCGGCTTCCCGGCGCTGCGCCAGCACATGGCGGCAAACCTGGGCGACGAGCTGTTCGCGGTCGAACCCGAACAGGTCCTGCTGACCCACGGCGCCACCCACGCGTTCGACTTGGTATTGAGGACGTTGACCCGCCCCGGCGATACGGTCTTCGTCGAGGACCCCGGCTACAGCAACCTGCTGGCCCTGGTGCGCCACCACGGCTGCATCCCGGTCGGCATTCCCAGGACAAGCCACGGCCTGGACATGGAGGTGCTGGCCTCCCGTGCCGCCAGCAGCCAGCCCAAGCTCATGTTCGTCAACACCGTGCTGCAGAATCCGCTGGGCACCTCGCTGTCCCAGGTCCAGGCGCACCGCCTGCTGGCCCTGGCCGAACAGTACGATTTCTGGCTGGTGGAAGACGACATCTACCGCGAACTGGCGGCGCGCGGAGACGCCTCGCTGGCGGCGATGGACGGGCTGCGCCGGGTCATTCGCATCGGCAGCTTTTCGAAGACGCTGTCGCCGGTGCTGCGGGTCGGCTCGATCTGCGCCTCGCACTCGCTGCTGCCGGAACTGGTGCGCGTCAAAATGCTGACCGGGCTGACGACGTCCGAAATCAACGAGCGCGCCGTGTTCGACGCCGTCAGCAGCCGCGCCTACCGCAAGCAGGTCGAGCGCCTGGTACAGCAGCTGGAAGGCGCGCGCGAACGGGCGCTGGAACGCCTGCAGGATGCCGGCCTGGTGCCGCTGGCGCGCCCGCGCGGCGGCATGTTCGTCAGCGCCGGCTGGGCCAATCCCGAGGCCACCCAGGCCGGTGCGCCCCGCAGCGGCCGCCAGGTGGCTGAACTCGCGCTGCGCGCCGGCATCCTGCTGGCCCCGGGCGAGTTCTTCAGCCTGCAGCCGCCGCAACAGGCCTGGTTCCGCTTCAACGTCGCCTACGCCGCCGAGCCGCAACTCCTCGACTTCCTGCAATCGCTCCGTTGAAGGAACCCATGAACACGTCCATCAATGCCATCCGCACCGCCACCGTCAAGCGCAGAGTGCTTAACCGCGACAAGGTCGAGGCCTCGATCCTGCTTGAGGCCGTGCGCCTGTTCGCCGAATGCGGCTTCGAAGGCAGCTCGATCGCCACCGTCGCCGAGCGCGCCGGGCTCTCCAAGCAGAACCTGATGTACTACTTCCCGACCAAGCAGGCGCTCTACCAGCGCGTGCTCGACAACGTGCTGGACGACTGGCTGGAACGCATGGCCAGCCTGGCCGACGCACGCAAGACGCCGGCCGACGTGCTGCGCGCCTACATCCGCGCCAAGCTGGCGTTCTCGCGCGAGCAGCCGCTGGCTTCGCGCGTGTATGCGATGGAAGTGATCGGCGGCGCCAAGCTGTACGGCGAGCAGATCCGGCGGCGCGTGGTGCCGCTGCTGCGCGCCGACATCGCCGTGTTCGAGCGCTGGATCGCGGAAGGCAAGATCGCGCCCGTCAACGCCACGCACCTGCTGTTCGCGGTGTGGGCGATGACGCAATCGTATGCCGACTTTTCGGCGCAGATGACGCTGGTGCTTGACCGCGACGGCTTGATCCAGCAGGATTTCGACGATGCCGAGCAGCTCATCACCACCATGGTGCTGGCCGCGGTCGGCCTGACGTGAACGCCAGGGAGCCCGCATGCCCATCTTGAGCCCGACCGTGCTGTCCACCGAACGCCTGCGCCTGCGCTGGTTCAGGGAGGAGGATGCCGCCGCCAACTTCGCCGTGTTTTCCGACCCCGAGGTCACGCGTTACTGGAGCCGCGCGCCCTGGACCGAACTCGAACAGTCGGTGCAGATGATCGCGTCCACGATGGCAAACTGTGCCGACGGCAGCGGCCTGCGCTTCGCGATCGAACCCCTGGCCGGCGGCGACATCATCGGCAACGTCTCGCTGTTCCACTTCGTCGACGACAGCCGGCGCTGCGACATCGGCTACGCGCTGGCCAGCCGGCACTGGGGCCACGGTTACGTGTCAGAGGCGCTGCGGGCCGTCATCGACTACGGCTTCCGCGAGCTGGCCCTGAACCGGATCGAGGCCGACGTCGATCCGGCCAACGCGGCCTCGCGGCGGGTGCTGGAAAAGCTGGGTTTTCGGGAAGAAGGCTACATGCCGGAACGCTGGATCGTGCAGGGCGAGCCGGCCGATACGGTCAACTACGGCCTCCTGAAACGCTACTGGGACGCGCGACAGGGCTTGAGCTTGTAATTACCCGGTCATCCGGCGGTGTCACCATGCCGTCACTTTTCATTGACCGGAGTGACGCATGAACCGTTTCGCCCTCGCCGCGCCCTGCGCCGGCGTGCTCGCCCTCGCGCTGCTGTCCGCCTGCAGCAGCGACGATTCCGTCCCACCGGCACAGCCCCCGGTGCAGACCACGCCAGCGCCGTCGACGCCGGCCGCCAACCCGAGCGTTGCCTTCATGACCGACGTCCACTTCGAGAACGTCTACGGCGATTTCAAGAGCACGCAATTCGCCGGCATCCCGACCAGGGACGGCAAGAACGCGACCATCCGCACGATGTACGCGCAGCTGACGTCGACGCGCCTGTTCAACGAAAACTACTTCGCCTTCCGCGCCGCGCTGGACGACGCCTACACCAAGGGCATCCGCCTGGTCGCCCTGCCCGGCGACTATTCCGACGACGCCCAGCCGATCAACATCAACGGCATCGCCGACATCCTGAAGGAATACCAGGCCAAGGGCATGCGCTTCTTCATCGCGCCGGGCAACCACGATCCGAACGAGCCCTACGACGACATGGAAGCGGGCAAGAGCGACTTCCTGACCAGGGACGGCAAGGAGCAGAAGGTCTACGCGACCGCGAACACGGCCTGCAAATCCAAGGACCCGACGGTCGTCTGCAGCGACGAACTGATGGAGCAAGGCTATGAAAAGCTGGTGACCAGGCTGGCCGACTACGGCTTCATGCCGAACAAGGCCGACCTGCTGTGGGAGACCCCGTTCACCAAATACGCCAACAACAGCTACAGCTACGACGCCGCCGTCACCCAGGGCGCGCTGGCCAACCGCAGCTATGAAATCTGCGCCGAGGGCGAAGGCGGCGCGTACAAGGCGGCCGGCGAAGCGAAGCTCGGCAAGGCCTACACGCGCTGCGCCTCGATGATCGACACCAGCTACCTGGTGGAGCCGGTCAAGGGCGTATGGCTGCTGGCGATCGACGCCAACGTGTTCGTGCCCAACGCCAGCTTCGATCCCGCCAACCCGAAGAACTTCAAGGGTTACGACGGCGCCGGCAACGCCGGCTGGAACAAGGTGCTGACCCACAAGATCCACCTGGTCGAGTGGATCAAGTCCGTCGCCGCGCGCGCCAAGGCGGAAGGCAAGCAGCTGATGGCCTTCTCGCACTACCCGACCATGGACTTCTACGCCAACCAGACCGACGCCATGAAGGCCGTGTTCAAGCCGGGCGCCTTCCAGACCGCGCGCGTGCCGGAAGCCGCCACCACCGCGGCGCTGGCGGCCACCGGCCTGCGCATGCACGTGGGCGGCCACATGCACTTCAACGGCACCAACGACTATACGGACGCCGCCGGCAACTACCTGGCCAATGTGCAATCGCCGTCGCTGGCGGTGTATGGCGCCGCCTACAAGATCATCAGCTACAAGGACCTGGACACGATCGACGTCCAGACCGTGCCCCTGACCACGGTGGCGCGCTTCAACGAACTGTTCCCGTACTACCAGGTCGAGTACGACTACCTGCAGGGCAGCAGCAGCGCCGGCGACGCCGCCAAGCGCTGGAACCGCGCCATCCTGGACACCCGCAGCTACGGCGAATACACGCGCTACTACTTCGGCGAACTGTCGCGCCTGCGCTTCATGGACGAGTACTGGCCGTGCGAGATGAAGGAAGCGGCGATGGCGCTGAACGCGAAGCAGATGCTGATCCTGTCGCAGCTGCAGACCAGGGTGACGCTGGCCCAGCTGAAGGACATGCCGAACGTGCTGCCGTTGACGGCCAGCTGCGCGGCGGCCGGTACGGCGGCGAGCGGCGGCGTATCGGCGGCGCAGTTGACGGCCGACTGGGCGGACGCCACCGCGCGCGCCGACAAGCTGGCCACGGCGGCCGGCCTGAAGCTGGACGACTTCGCGAAGATCAGCGCCTACGAGTTCTACGGCGACTTCCACCGCACCGTGTATGCCGGCGAACTGGCGCTGCGCGACATGGGCACCGAACGCGTCAGCCAGTACAAGCTGCTGATGGGCGCCTTCCCGGCCAGCCCGGCGGCCATCGTGCGCATCGGCGACAAGATCTCGGACCAGAACCCGGTGCACGTGGCCTTCCAGAACCAGTTCAAGCAGGTGTTCTCGATCTTCAAGGGACTCGGTTCGGCCAAGCCGAGCGATCACTTCACGATCGACCTGAAGGGCAAGAAGATCAGCAACGCCAATACGGGGGGGTTGAGCTTCAACTAGAACGGTAAGTGTTTCAAGATGTTTCGCCCGTAGGAAATGTCTCACCTACGGGCGTCCGCGTCTCCGATGTTCATCATTCTTCAGCAAGCTATGCTGTACACACAGACGACGCACAACGCGTCACGCAGCAGCATTTCCCATGTTGGGATGACCACATCAAGGAGATTATCATGCGCAAACAAATTCTCACCGCTACCATTCTTGCAGCCCTGTCCAGCGTCGCATTCGCACAAACCACCTCGGGCGGCTCTGCCACCGGCTCGTCTGCCACTGGTTCGACCGCAACTGGTTCTTCGGCCACAGGCTCGATGGGCAGCTCATCGATGGGCTCTACCCAGAGCGGCACCGCCGGCACGACCGGCAGCACCAGCGGCACCCCGAGCGCCGGTTCCTGGGCCGGCCAGGGCGTCAACGGCGGCGGTTCGGTGAGCCCGGTCCCGGGCACGGTGGGCAGCACCCCGGCCCTGCCGTCGCAATCGACCACCCGCGGCTCGAGCGCCACGGGCACGATGTCCTCGGGCACCGGCGCCGCCACCGGTACCGGCTCCTCGATGGGCGCCGGCGCCAGGATGGGCAGCGGCTCGATGAGCACCGGCTCCTCCATGGGCACCGGCACCACCGGCTCCGGCGCGACCAGCTCGCAGCGCAACATGCTGCCGGGCGGCACCGGTGTCGGCACGAATGGCGGCGTGGTCGGCGGCACGACCACCAGCCCGAGCGCGACCGGCACGGGCACCGGCGTCAGCAACGGCAACAATGGCGGCCTGAACCAGCGCTGATCCAAAGCAGCCTAGAGAAAGGGCCGGCGCCTGGGCGCCGGCCCCTTTCCATTGGATGACGCCCCCGCTCGTCCGTCCTGACGACCAGCTATCCCACATTTTCGGCACTTCATCGGACCCCGCTGGCCGCCGGCCAGGCACACCGCTACAGTGATCCCATCGACACAGGAGGATCACATGGACAACACCACCTTCCGCAACTTCACTGCCGCCCTCGAAGACTTCTCGCGCGACATCGTGCGCGCCTGCCGCCGCGCCGGCCGCGCCATCGCCGTCATGCCCTGGCCCGCGATGCTGGTATGCTGCATCGGACTGGCGCTGATCATCAGCATTCTGCCGCTGGCCCTGTTCCTGTTCATCGCCTTCATGGGCGTCAAGCTGGTGCTCGGCGCCTTCGTCATCGACGGCCGCCGCAGCCGCCGCGAACACTACAAGTGCTAAGGAAGCGGGGTCACACATGAAAGCCAGCCAGATCAACCGCGGCATCGATTTCCTGCGCGATGCCGGCCGCGAAGCCAGCGTCATCGGATGGCGCTTCTTCGACTGGCTGGCCGTGGTCGAATGGCGGCGCCTGGCCCTCACCTGGCTCATCGTGCTGGTCGGCTTCGGCATGCTGGACACGCCCCAGCCGGCGGTCTGGTTCATCTTCCTGTCCTTCGGCATCAAGGTGCTGGCCGGCGGCAAGAGGAAAGCCGAGCTGCAGGCCAAGGAAGCGACGCTGCAGGCCAACGTCGCCACGCTGGAGCGGCGCCTGATGGAAGCGAAGATGGCCGCGCTGCAGGCCCAGGTCGAGCCGCACTTCCTGTTCAACACGCTGGCCCTGATCGGCCAGCTGATCGAGACCAACCCGCCCGAGGCCGCGCGCGTGCACGCCCACCTGATCGACTACCTGCGCTCGACGCTGCCGCAGATGCGCGCCCGCGACGGCGGCACCCTCGGCAAGCAGGTCGAGCTGTCGAAAGCCTATCTCGCCATCATGCAGGCACGCATGAAGGAGCGCCTGAAGGTGAGGTTCGAAGTGCCGCTGTTCCTGCACAGCGCGCCCTTCCCGCCGATGATGCTGCAGACGCTGATCGAGAACAGCATCAAGCACGGGCTGGAGCCGAAGATCGAAGGCGGCACCGTCAGCGTGCGCGCCTTCGTGGCCGACGCCGCCCTGCACGTGGAAGTGTGCGACGATGGCGTCGGCATCGACCCGCATGCGGACGACGGCGTCGGCCTGGCCAACATCCGCGAACGCCTGCAGCTGCTGTACGGCGCCGAGGCCGAACTGCTCATCGCGATGCCGCCCGGCGGCGGCGCCTGCGCGACGATCTGCCTGCCCTACAAGATGATGGAGGAAGCGTGAACACCGGACGTCCCTTGAGCGCCCTGATCGCCGACGACGAAGCGCCGATGCGCGACCTGCTGCGCGCCCGCCTGCAGGCCGTGTGGCCGGACTTGCACATCGTGGCCGAAGCCGCCAACGGCGTCGAGGCCGTGGAACTGGGCGAGCGGCACAGGCCGGACATCGCCTTCCTGGACATCCGCATGCCGGGCCTGTCCGGCATCGAGGCGGCGCGCCGGCTGTATCCGCATTCGCACATCGTGTTCGCCACCGCCTACGACCAGTACGCGCTGGACGCCTTCGAACAGGGCGCGCTCGACTACCTCTTGAAACCGGTGACGGCCGAACGCCTGGCCACCACCTGCGCGCGCCTGCGCACGCGCATGGAGGCGCGTACACAAGCGCCTGCCGAAGCGCCGCAGGATGTCGGCCAGCAGCTGGCGCGCCTGGCTTCGCTGCTGGAAAACAAGGCTGCGCCGAAGCCGCAGACCGGCTACCTGCGCTGGATCCAGGCCCAGGTCGGCTCCAGCCTGCGCATGGTGAGCACGCGCGAGGTGCTGTTCTTCCAGTCCGACGAAAAATACACGCGGGTGCAGACCGCGACCTCGGAATTCCTGATCCGCAAGACCCTCAAGGAACTGCTGGACGAACTCGATCCCGAGGAATTCTGGAGGGTGCATCGCTCGACGCTGGTGCGGGTCGACGCCATCGCCGAAGTGGCGCGCGACGGCCGCGGACGCCAGATGCTGAAGCTGAAGAACTACGCGGGCGAACTCGAAGTGAGCCGGAATCACAGCTATCTGTTCCAACAGATGTGAAAGCGGCATGGCGCTGCTAGGATGGTCCCATCCATCCATCGAGGAGCGCTCCATGCCGTCCATCGCCATCCCCTGCCTGCGCTACAGAAACGCGCCCGCCGCCATCGACTGGCTGTGCGAGGTCTTCGGCTTCGAATGCCAGCTCGCCGTGCCCGGCGGCGACGGCATCATTGCCCATGCTCAGCTGACCCTCGGCGACGGCATGATCATGCTGGGCTCGGTCAGCAACGAGGGGGAATACGGGCGCCTGCTGGCCCAGCCGGACGAGATCGGCGGGCGCGAAACGCAGACCGTCTTCCTGCAGGTCGAGGATGCCGATCGCGTCTGCGAACGCGCGCGCGAATCCGGCGCCGTCATCCTGCAGGAGCCGGCCGATACCGAGTTCGGCAGCCGCGGCTTCATGTGCCGCGACCGCGAGGGCCACGTGTGGAACGTCGGGACTTACGATCCGTGGCAGCCCGACGAATTATTCAAATGAGCCTGTTCAAATGAGCAGGCTCAACTGATCGATTGATCAGCTGAACAGCCCTTCGTCGGACCCGTCGCCGTCGAAGAAGCCGCCGCCGCTGTCCAGGCTGCTGCCATCGTCGACGCCGCTATCGAACAGGCCCTGTCCCGACGAACTGTTGTCGAGCGACTGGCCGATGTCGCCCAGGCCGGCCTGGTCGGCCAGGCCGCTGCCGGACTGGTCGGTGAACAAATTGTTGCTCGTGTCGTCGCTGTTCAGCAGGTGGTTGCCGCCGCTGCCGCTGCCGCCGTGGTCATGGAACATATTGTCCAGGCCATGGAACAGGAAATTACCGGCTGCAACACCTGCCGCTGTGGCCGCGATGGTGCCGAGCATCCCGCCGCCGGCGCCGCGCAGGAAACCGCCCGACGAGGGTTGCTGGTACTGCTGGTTCGGATACTGCGGCTGCTGGTACTGGGCCTGGTAAGGCGGTTGATAGTCGCGCTGGTATTGCGCAGGCGCCTGGGCCGGGCGCGAGCCGCCACTGTTGCCCCAGGAGTTAGCATCAAGAAATTTACCGTCATCACCGCGCTGCCCCGAGCGCAACTGGTTTTCCAGGGCATTGATCCTGTCCCTGGCATTGTTGATCGCCTGTTCCTGCAGCAGCGAACGCTGCACCAGCAGGTAGGCGGCGTCGGGCTGCTGGGCGACGGCGCGCTGGATCAGCGCATCGGCTTCGGGGTCTTTCTGGATGCCCCGCGCCTGGATCAGCTGGGACAGGAAATCGTGCAACATCTGCGAATCTTGCGGGCTCATGGCTTTGCCTCCTCGATGGTATCCGGATAAGGATGCATGTTGAGGAGGTAGTCAGGATTTCAAGTCTTTGGAACGCGCATGTAATCGCATTTGCAATGTTTCCGGTTCCATCACGAAACCCAGCTTCTCGGCCGGCTCGCCGCCGTGGGTGGTCGAGACGGATGCGATCTCGAAGCCACCCAGCAGCATCGCCATCCCGAGCTTGATTTCCAGCAGTGCCAGGTAGCGCCCCGGGCAGGTGCGCGGCCCCGCGCCGAAGGGCATCGACACCTTCTTGTCGATGGCGCCGTCGAGCCAGCGCTGCGGATCGAAGCGGGCGGCGTTCGCGACCCAGGCATCGTCGACGCTGCTGCCGCGCATCACACACCAGAGCAGCGTTCCTTTCGGCACCTGCACGTCGCCGACCACCGTGTCGACCAGCGCCTCGAAGGGCAAGAAGGCGGCCGGCGGCTTCAGGCGCAGCGCCTCGTTGGCGCAGGCTTCGATGAAATCGAGCCCGTCGAGCTGCTCGATGCTCAAGGCCGCGCTGTCCGGGGCGACGCGCAGCACTTCCTCGCGCGCCCGCGCCAGTACCTGCGGATGGCGGTGCAGCAACCAGATCAGCCAGGCCATGCAGTTCGAGGTCGTGTCCTCGCCGGCCAGCAGCATGGTCAGCACATTGCCCGCCACCTCGACCTCGGTCACCCCGCTGCCCTCCTGCGCGGCGGCCGCCAGCATCGCTTCCAGCATGTTGCGCGGCCGGGCGGCAAGTTGCGGGTCGAGCCGCATGCGTTCCTTCGCCTGGGCCACCAGTTCCCCGACTGCGACGCGCACCGCGGCCATGCTGCGCTCGAGCTGGCGGTCGCGCGGCAGCTTGACGTAGCGCCAGTAGGGAAACGGCGCCATGCTGCGCTCGCCGACCGCGGGCAGGATCTTGTCGAGGTTGCGCTGGATGGCGTTGTCGCCGGTCTCGATGGTGTTGACGTCGCTGCCGAAGGCCAGGCCGGCGACGATGTCGACGGAAAACATGCGCAGGTCCGCGCCCAGGTCGATGGTCTTGCCGGCCGCTGCCAGGCCTTCCCAGCGCTTGCGCAGGCGCTGCCCGACCTGCACCAGCGACGGGAAGTAGGCCTTGACCGCATGCGGCGCAAACGCCTGCATGACCATGCGCCGCTGGTTGCGCCAGTCCGCGCCCTCCGCCTCGAACACCCCGGGCACGCCGCCCAGTTCTTCCGCCACCTCGGCCGTGACGCTGGGGCGGCGGAAGGTGGCCGGACGCTCGCGCAGGACCTGGGCGATCAGCGCGTGGTCGGCCACGACCAGCATCTGCGTGCGGCCCAGCGCCACGCTGAACAGCGGGCCGTATTCGCGGCTCCAGTTCTCCATGTCCTGGTGCAGGCGCCCGCGGTGCATCTGGTGCGCGTTGCCGAGCAAGGGCAGGCGGCGCGGGCCCGGCAGGTCGGCCAGCTGGCGGCAGGGTTGGGCCAACGCTGGGGTATCGTGCTGCATGGCATCTCCATTCGATGGAATGCCCTTAGTCTAGCAATAAACACAACAAATAAATACAGAGGCCGCCTCGAGGACGGCCTCCGTGCGCTTTACCGGTGTGCGCTTACTGCTGCAGGTCGCGCCCGCCAAAGGCATTCGGCAGCTGGGCCGCGGCCGTGGTTTCCATCAGGTCGCCCTTCAGGTTGGTCAGCACGACCGGCAGGTCGTTGCCGCCCAGTTCCAGGATCACCTGGCGGCAGGCGCCGCACGGGGCGATCGGGCCCTCGGTCTCGCCGATCACGGCCAGGGCCGTAAAGTCGCCCGGCTGGTAGCCGCTGGCGATGGCAGAGAACAAGGCCGTGCGCTCGGCGCAGTTGCACAGGCCGTAAGACGCGTTTTCCACGTTACAGCCGCGGAAGATGCGGCCATCCTTGCATTCGAGGGCGGCGCCCACCTTGAACTTCGAGTACGGCGTGTAGGCGAGTTCGCGGGCGGCGCGGGCTTCGGCGATGAGTTTTTCGTATTTCATGAGTTATCCTAAGAGCCGTCGTCCCCGCGGAGGCGGGGACCCAAGTGTGCTGGCATTTCGATCGCTCATGCAGAACTTGGATCCCCGCCTCCGCGGGGATGACATTGGTAAGTCCGCGAGACGACGCTGGTGAGGTTACGGACGAATCGTCTTGTAGATCATCGGCTGCGCCGCCGGCTTCTCAAGCGCGATGCGGTAGGCCGCCTGCACCTCGCGCACCGCGCGCTCGGCCGCTTCCCGGGTGCGCGCATGCACCATGCCCAGCGGCTGGCCGACTTCGATCCTGTCGCCCAGTTCCACCAGGCCCGTGAGACCCACCGCGAAGTCGATCGGGTCCTGCGGACGGATACGGCCGCCGCCCAGGCCGACCACGGCCAGGCCCAGGCCGCGGCAGTCGGTCGCCGATGCGTAGCCGGCGTCGAGTGCCGGCACCGGCACCACGATCGGCGCGCGCGCCAGGTGCGCGTCCGGGTTCTCCATCAGGTCGGCCGGACCGCCCAGCGCGGTGACCATGCGCGCGAAGCGCTCGGCGGCTTCGCCCGAATCGAGCGCGTGCTGCAGTTTCGCGAGCGCCTCTTCGGTGCTGGCTGCCAGGCCGGAGATGACCAGCATCTCGGCGCACAGCGCCATCGTGACTTCATGCAGGCGGCTTGGCCTCGACTTGCCGGTCAGGTAGTCGATCGCCACGCGCACTTCGACCGCATTGCCGGCCGCCGGGCACAGCGACTCGTTCATGCCGGTCAGGATCGCCGAGGTCCTGGTGCCGGCGCCGTTGCCGACCTTGACGATCGACTCGGCCAGCTCCACCGATTTTTCATAAGTCGGCATGAAGGCGCCGCTGCCGGCTTTCACGTCCATGACGAGGGCGTCAAGGCCCGCCGCCAGCTTTTTGGAGAGGATCGAGCCGGTGATCATGGCCACCGATTCCACGGTGGCCGTCGTGTCGCGGATACTGTAGAAGCGCTTGTCGGCCGGCGCCAGCTGGGCGGTCTGGCCGATGATGGCGACGCCGACGTCCTTCACCACTTTCTTGAACAGGTCCGGATCGGGAACGGTCGAGTAGCCCGGGATCGAATCGAACTTGTCAAGCGTGCCGCCCGTGTGGCCCAGGCCGCGCCCCGAGATCATCGGCACGTAGCCGCCGCAGCTTGCCACCATCGGGCCGAGCATCAGCGAGACCACGTCGCCCACGCCGCCGGTCGAGTGCTTGTCCACGACCGGACCCGGCAGGTTCAGCGACTTCCATTCCATGACCTGGCCGGAATCGCGCATCGCCAGCGTGAAGGCGACGCGTTCGTCCATCGTCATGTCGTTGAAGTAGACGGCCATCGCCAGGGCCGCGATCTGGCCTTCGGTGGTCTCACCGTTGGGGATGCCGCGCACGAAGAACTGGATTTCTTCCTTGCTCAGGATGCCGCCGTCGCGCTTTTTGCGGACGATTTCTTGGGGGAGGAACATAGTTAAGCTCAATATGAGTTACAGAATGCGTTACGGGTAGGGTGGACGGGCTCCCCGTCCACGCGGCGATAGGTAGCGGTTCCGATATCGTGCACGATCCGGTCCCTGCCAACAATCACCGCGTGGACGGCAAAGCCGTCCACCCTACCCGCGACGCGTCGTTTATCTAATGATCAAACGCCGTACGGAATCCAGACATTCTTGACCTGGCTCGCATGCTGGAGAACCGCCCTGCCGCAAGCCTGCTTCGGATCGAACCAGTCGCGCCCCTTGGCGCCGCCGACCCAGGTCCGCTTCAGCGACTCGGCCGACAGGCGTTCGACTTCCGCGCAGCCTTCCGCCGAACCGTCGTGGCGCCACACGGCATCCACGTCGAAGTGCGAAGCCAGCGTGCGCGCCAGCTCGTCGGCGGAACCCGTGACGATGTTCAGCACGCCGCCCGGCAGGTCCGAGGTATCCAGCACCTGGTACAGGTCCAGCGACGACAGCGGATGCGCCTCGGACGGCACGGCCACCACGCGGTTGCCCAGCGCCAGCGCCGGGGCCACCAGCGAGATGAAGCCCAGCAGCGGATTCTCCGTCGGGCAGACGATGCCGATCACGCCGACCGGCTCGTTCAGCGCCACGGTGATGCCATGCATCGGCGGCTGGTGGGCCTGGCCGTCGTACTTGTCGGCCCAGGCGGCCCAGTAGAACAGGCGCTCGATCGAGGCCTGCACTTCGCGCTCGGCGTTCTTGCTGCCGGTCTGCGCGGCGATGCGGGCCACGAATTCGTCGGCGCGGGCGGCCAGGTTCTCGGCGATGTAGTACAGCACCTGGGCGCGGTTGTGCGCGCTGGCCTTGGCCCAGCCGGAGGCCTTGTGCGCGGCTTCCACGGCGTTGCGGATGTCCTTGCGGCTACCCTCGCCCACGTCGGCCAGGAAGGCGCCGTTGCTGCCCACGATCGCGCGGCTGTAGCCGCTGTCCGGGCGCGCCTGCTTGCCGCCGATGTAGAGTTTCGCCGTGCGGTCGATCTGGAACGGGTTCGCTTCCTGGGCCGGCTTGGCCTTGGCTTTCTCCGCGCGCGCCTTGTCGGCACCGAGCGGCAGCGCCGGGCGTGCGTCTTCCGAGCGCAGCGTCAGGTACTCGTACATGCCTTCCTTGCCGCCTTCGCGGCCGAAGCCCGATTCCTTGTAGCCGCCGAAGCCGCAGGCCGCGTCGAACTGGTTCGCGGTGTTGATCCAGACCACGCCGGCCTTGATCTGCGGGGCCACGTCCAGCGCCAGGCTGATCGACTCGGTCCAGACGCAGGCCGCCAGGCCGTACACGGTGTTGTTGGCCAGCTGGACTGCCTCGCCCGGGGTGCGGAAGCTCATCGCCACCAGCACCGGGCCGAAGATCTCGGTCTGGCTCACGGTAGCGGTGGTCGACGCGCCGGTGATCAGGGTCGGCAGGTACCAGGCGCCCTGGTCCGGGGCCGCGCAGGACGGCTGCCAGACTTCGCAGCCTTCGGCCCTGGCCGATTCCACCAGGCCTGCAATGCGCTGCTGCTGGACCGGGTCGACCAGCGCGCCGATGTCGTTGGATTTATCCAGCGGCGAGCCGACGCGCAGGGTCTGCATGCGCGCCTTGACCTTCTCGATGAAGCGGGGGTAGACGCCTTCCTGCACCAGCAGGCGCGAGCCGGCGCAGCACACCTGGCCCTGGTTGAACCAGATCGAATCGACCAGGCCTTCGACGGCGGCGTCGAGATCCGCGTCCTCGAACACGATGAACGGCGACTTGCCGCCCAGTTCCAGCGACAGCTTCTTGCCGCTGCCGGCAGTCGCTTTGCGGATGATGCGGCCGACTTCGGTCGAACCGGTAAAGGCCAGCTTGTTGACGTCCGGATGCTTGACGATGGCTTCGCCCACGCGGCCGTCGCCGGTGACGACGTTGAACACGCCGTCCGGCACGCCGGCCATCTGGCAGATCTCGGCGAACAGCAGCGTGGTGAGCGAGGTGTATTCGGCCGGCTTGAAGACGATGGTGTTACCGGCGGCCAGCGCAGGCGCCACCTTCCACGCCAGCATCAGGAGCGGGAAGTTCCACGGCACGATCTGGCCGACCACGCCCACGGCACGGTAGTCCGCGAATTCTTCCGATTGCAGCTGCGCCCAGCCGGCGTGGTGGTAGAAGTGGCGCGCGGCCAGCGGGATGTCGGCGTCGCGGGTTTCGCGGATGGTCTTGCCGTTGTCCAGCGTCTCGAGCACGGCAAACAGGCGCGCATGCTTTTGCAGCAGGCGGGCCAGCGTGTACAGCACGGTGGCGCGGCCGTGGCCGCCCATCGCGACCCAGCCCGGATGCGCGCGGCGCGCGGCTTCCACGGCCAGTTGCACGTCTTCGTTGCTGGCTTGCGTCACCTGCGCCAGTTCCGTGCCGTCGGCCGGATTGAAGCTGCCGAAGGTGTCCGTCGGTTCGGTCCACTTGTTATCGATGAACAGGCCGAAACGGCGGCCATGCTGGTCCAGCCACGCTTGCGCTTCCTTGGTGCTTTCAGGTGCGGGACCGTAATCCATAGTTTGCAAAATCTCTTTAATAGTCGGCATGACGAGTCCGTGTGTCTTTTTCGATTAGGGTTGCGCGTGGCGGTGAGCGGCCGAGTAGTTCCCGGTGACGTAATGCTCGAGCTGGCGCTCGATGTCGGTCAGCAGGCTGGACGCGCCGATGCGGAACAGGTGCGGCTGCAGCCACTCGTTGCCCAGTTCTTCCTTCATCACGGTCAGGTATTGCAGCGCGGACTTGGCGGTGGAGACGCCACCGGCCGGCTTGTAGCCGACCTGGAAACCGGTACGCTCGTAGTATTCGCGGATCGCGCGGACCATCGTCAGCGACACGGGGATGGTCGCGTTCACGCCTTCCTTGCCGGTCGAGGTCTTGATGAAATCGGCGCCGGCCATCATGCACACCCAGGAGGCCTTGGCCACGTTTTCCAGCGTGACCAGTTCGCCGGTGGCGAGGATCGCCTTGACGTGCGCTTCGCCGCAAGCCTGGCGGTAGGCCACCATCTCGTCGTACAGCGCCTGCCAGTTGCCGGTCAGGACGTGCTGGCGGGTGATCACGATGTCGATCTCGGTCGCGCCCGCGGCCACCGACAGTTCGATCTCGCGGATCTTGGTTTCGAGGCTCGACAGGCCGGCCGGGAAGGCGGTCGATACCGCGGCGATCGGCAGGCGGCCCTGCAGGATCTCGCCCGCCGGCTTGATCATCTCGTGGTACACGCAGACGGCGCCGGTCGTCAACGTGTCGAGGCCCAAGGCTTGCATCAAATCCGCGCGCAGCGGACGCATGGCCTTGCGGCACAGGCGCTCGACGCGGCCCGGGGTGTCGTCGCCGGACAGCGTGGTCAGGTCGATGCATTCGATGGCGCGGACCAGCCAGGCCGCCTGGTATTCCTTCTTGACCGTGCGGCGGTTCGCCAGGCTGGCGGCGCGGCGGTCGGCGGCGTTGCGGTTGACCTTGATGTGGTTGATCCAGCCCAGGTCGAGACCCATGGCGGTG
>CAJYQM010000121.1 GCA_913777025.1 uncultured Massilia sp.
ATCACGACGCGCCAGGGACCGTCCACGTCGATGGCGCGGAAGGCGCCCACCTGGCGCTGCTCGGTGACCGCCTGCTGCTGCGCGGGCGGCTGGGCGAGGCTGGCCTGGGTGGCGAAGGCGCCGCAGGCCAGCCTCGCCCAGCCGCCCGCGCAGCAGCAGGCGGTCACCGAGCAGCGCCAGGTGGGCGCCTTCCGCGCCATCGACGTGGACGGTCCCTGGCGCGTCGTGATCGAGGCCCAGGGCAAGCCGGGCCTGCAACTCACGGGCGAACGCAAGCGCCTGGACGAGATCGAGACCATGGTGCGCGGCGATACCCTGGTCGTGCGCACGCCGCAGCGCAAGGGGTCCTTCTTCCACTTCAGCTTCAGCTTCAACAACAAGCGCCGCGAGGCGGTGACCATCCGCATCGCCGCCCCCGGCCTGCAGCGCCTGCGCATGAGCGGCAGCGGCGACGTCGACCTGGACAAGGTCGATACACCGGCATTCACGGTCGCGAACGATGGCCCGGGCAGCCTGCGCGCCGCCGGCAGCGTCAAGACCCTGGCGGTGAGCGCCGGCGGCAGCGGCGACCTCGACCTGCGCCAGATGAAGGCGCTCGATGCCGACGTCACGTTGCGCGGCCCCGGCGGCGTGCGCCTGGCCGGCATCGGCAATGCGCTGTCGGCCGACGTGAGCGGCACCGGCGACCTGGTCGCCGAGGGTCTGCACCTGGCCCGCGCCAGCGCGCGCCTGCAGGGACCGGGCACGGTCAAGCTGGCCGGCAGCAGCCGCGAGCTGCGCCTGGAAGCGTCCGGCACCGGCGACTTCGAAGGCTGCGACCTGGCCGTCGAGGATGCGCGCAGCGTGCAGCGAGGTCCGGGCAGCGCCTGCATCGGCGGGCCCCTGCGCAAGCTGGAAGCCGAAGTGACCGGCTCGGGCGACCTGATGGCGCGCAGCCTGCAGGCGGCGTCGGTGCGCCTGCGCATGGATGGCCCTGGCGGCGTGAAGCTGGGCGGCAGCGCGGGCGAACTGGACGCCGACCTGAACGGCACCGGCGACCTCGACGCCGGCGCGCTGCAGGTGCGCCAGGCCAGGATCCACAGCCGCGCGCCGGGCAACGTCGCGCTGGCGGCGGTGTCGGACACGCTCGAGGCCGAGCTGCGCGGCACCGGCGACCTGTCGGCCAGCCTGGCCGGCGGCAAGCGCCTGCAACTGGACATCCACGGCCCCGGCGGCGCCCGCATCGAAGGCAGCGTGGCGCAGGTGCGCGCACGCCTGGACGGCACCGGCAGCCTGGAAGGCCGGCGCCTGGACGCGGGCCAGGCCGACATCGCGGTGGATGGCCCGGGCAACGCCGTGCTCAATGTCAAGGGCGGCAGCGAGCGTGGCGGGCTGCTGGTGGTCGACCGCAACAGCACGCGCCGCGCGGGCGGCTGAGCCGCGCCGCCTTGTCCTTGTGCTAAGGTAGCGGACGGCAACAGCGCCCGTCCGAAGGCGCGGCCGCCTCCCAAGCACAAGGACATTCATGAAGAAGTCAGCTCTCGCCGCGCCTTTGTTCGTCGCGCTGTGCATCGCCGGCCTGGCCCATGCGCAAACCGCCCCGCAAGCCCCGCAATATCCCGCCCTGCCCTCCGAGACCCCGGCCGAATTCGCCAGCCCGACGCCGGGCTTCAACTACACCAGGCGCACGGTCATGATCCCGATGCGCGACGGCACCCGCCTGAACACGGTGATCATCGTGCCGAAAGGCGCGGCCAACGCGCCGATCCTGCTGACGCGCACGCCCTACGATGCCGCCGGCATGGTCGCGCACGCGGAAAGCTCGGACCTGGAATCGATCCTGACCGGCTACGACAACGCGGCCGACGTGATCGTCGACGGCGGCTACATCCGCGTGGTGCAGGACGTGCGCGGCAAGTACGGTTCGGAAGGCGACTACGTGATGAACCGTCCTCTGCACGGCCCGCTGAACCCGACCCCGGTCGACCATTCGACCGACACCTGGGACACGATCGAGTGGCTGACGAAGAACGTCCCCGAGACCAATGGCCGCGTCGGCATCATCGGCATTTCCTACGACGGCTTCCTGCCCCTGATGGCGCTGGTGAACCCGCACCCGGCGCTGAAGGTGTCGGTGCCGATGAACCCGATGGTCGACGGCTGGATGGGCGACGACTGGTTCCACCACGGCGCCTTCCGCCAGATCAACATGTCCTACATCCTGGAACAGGTGGTCACGCGCGGGAACTCGGCGAAATGGTTCGCCTCGAACTACGACGACTACGACATGTACCTGCGCGCCGGTTCCGCCGGCGAACTGGGACGCCAGCGCGGCCTCGAGCAGAGCGGCTTCTGGAACAAGGTCGTGGCCCACCCGAGCTACGACAGCTTCTGGCAGCAGCAGGCCATGGACAAGATCCTGGCCAGCCAGCCGGTCACGGTGCCGACCCTGCTGGTGCACAGCCTGTGGGACGCCGAGGACATCTACGGCCCGATCGCCGTGTACAAGGCGATCAAGCCGAACGACAAGGAGAACAAGGTGTTCCTGTCGATGGGGCCGTGGTCGCACGGCGGCGCGATCGGCGACGGCAGCACGCTGGGCCCGGTCAAGTTCAATGCCGACACCGCCCTGTACTGGCGGCAGAACGTATTGAAACCCTTCCTGGCGCGCTACCTGAAGGGCGACGAATCGGTCCCGCGCATTCCCACCGTGACGGCCTTCGAGACCGGTACCAACACCTGGCGCAACCTGGCGTCCTGGCCCGGCGGCGGCGAAGGCGCCAAGCCGGTGGCGCTGCGCCTGGCCGGCGAGCAGAAGGCGGTGCTGGGCGGCGCCGCGGACGCGCGCGGCTACGACGAATACGTCTCGGATCCATCGAAGCCGGTGCCCTTCCGCCAGCGTCCCATTCCTCCCTACGGCTACGACGAAGCCAAGGGCCAGTCCTGGCCGCGCTGGCTGGTCGACGACCAGCGCGAAGCCTCGGGCCGCACGGACGTGGCGACCTTCGTATCAAGCGTGCTCACGGCCCCGGTCAAGATCAGCGGCGAACCGGTCGCCAACCTGGTGGCCTCGACCAGCGGCACGGATTCGGACTGGGTCGTCAAACTCATCGACGTGTATCCGGACCAGGTGGGCAGCCAGCCGGCCATGGGCGGCTACCAGCTGATGATCTCGGGCGACATCTTCCGCGGCCGCTACCGCGAAGGCTACGACAAGCCGAAGGCGCTGGCGCCGAACAAGCCGCTGACCTACCGCTTCGGCCTGTCGACCGCCAACCACGTCTTCCTGCCGGGCCACCGCATCATGGTGCAGGTGCAATCGAGCTGGTTCCCGCTGTACGACCGCAATCCGCAGACCTTCGTGCCCAACATCTTCTTCGCCAGGCCGGGAGACTACAAGAAGGCGACGCAGCGCGTCTACCACAGCAGCTTCATCGAGCTGCCGATGGTGCAGGCAACGGCGGCGGCACGCTGATGGCGGCGCGACGCCACCCCGGCAGCTGCCACTGCGGCGCGGTGCGCTTCGAAGCCGGGATCGACCTCGCGGCGGGCACCATCCGCTGCAACTGCACGCTGTGCACCAAGCAACGCAACTGGGCGGCGATCGTCGCCCGCGACGCCTTCCGCCTGCTCGCGGGCGAGGCGGCCTTGAGCGAGTACCGCTGCAACACGCGCACCGAGCGGCACTTCTTTTGCGCGACCTGCGGCGTGCGCACCTTCGGGATGGGGACCTCGCCGCGCTGGGGGGCCTATGTGGCGGTGAGCGTGGCTTGCCTGGATGCGGTGACGGACGAGGAACTGGCGGCGGCGCCGGTCACCTTCCTGGATGGCCGAAACGATACCTGGGCTGCGATCGAAGGCTGAGGTATAGTGCGAATTGACGTTCGAAGTTCACTGTCATTCACTCACCCGCGAGGAATCAAATGATCAGCAAGAACACGATTTGTCTCTGGTTCGACGGCGACGCCCTCGACGCCGCCGAGTTCTACGCCGCCACCTTCCCCGACAGTGCCGTCGGTCCGGTGTTCCGCGCCCCGTCCGACTATCCCGCAGGCAAGGCCGGCGACGTGCTGACGGTCCGCTTCACGGTGATGGGCATTCCCTGCCTGGGCCTGAATGGCGGCCCGGGCTTCCGCCATACCGAAGCCTTTTCCTTCCAGGTCGCGACCGACGACCAGCAGGAGACCGACCGCCTGTGGAACGCCATCGTCAGCAACGGCGGCCAGGAAAGCGCCTGTGGCTGGTGCAAGGATCGCTTCGGCCTGTCCTGGCAAATCACGCCGCGCGTGCTGAGCGAGGCGATCGCCGACCCGGATCCGGCGGTGGCCAGGCGCGCCTTCGAAGCGATGATGGGCATGCGCAAGATCGACATCGCCACCATCGAAGCGGCGCGGCGCGGATGAGCGGGACGGCAGCGGGTTGACTTGGTTGACACGCAGCGCAAATGATGTAGACTGGTTCCAACCGGAGATCCACCATGTCGACCACTGCCCACAAACGCGCGCCCGCGGCACAAACTGCGGCCGAACGGCCTGCCCTCCACCTGCGCCTGGTGTCGTCTTCCCTGCTCAAGACGGGCAAGGTCGAGCAGGCAACCGATCTCGGCAATGGCTACGTCATCGTCAAGGTCGACAGCACCCAGCACCGCCAGGAGGGCGCGGACCAGTTTCCCGCCATCCCGGACGACGACTTGCGGCACTTGATGGCGCTGATCGCCGATGCCCCGCTGGGATCGCCCGCGCCGGCCGTCCCGGTGGCCCGGCACGAGCCCGAAGACAATGCGCAGCTGCTGGCCGAGCTCGACAGCAATGCGATGGCACGGCGCCGGCAACTGCACGAGGCGGGTCAACTCCTCGGCTCGGCCGAGCTGTGCGAGCGTTTGCACATCACGCGCCAGGCCTTGAGCAAGGCGGTCCGGGACAAGCGCATGTTCTGGGTCGACGGTCCTGCGGGCGTGCAATGGTATCCAAGCTTTTTCGCTACAGAACAAATCCAGCGCCGCGATATCGGCCGCGTGTCGGTGGCGCTCGGGGATTTGCCCGGTCCCGCCAAATGGCAATTCTTTACCACCCCCAAGCATTCACTGAACGGCAAGACGCCCCTAACGGCCCTGGAGAGCGGCATGGCCGAGCAAGTGCTGCGTACGGCGGCCGAAGTCCGGGAGCGCAGCCTTGGCCGCTGAGCCGCTGGGTCCGCCACCAAGCATCCTCTCCACCGAACACTTCGAACCGACCCGCCTGTCGCCCACCCGCCTGGTGCGCATTTCGGCCTACCACACGGCCGAGCCCTATTTCGGCAGGTCCGGCCACAACCGTTTCGACGCGCCGGGCGCCCTCGCCGGCAAGCCCGAATTCGGCGTCTGCTATTTCGGCACCAGCCTGCAACTGGCCATCACCGAATCCATCCTGCACGACGAGATGCCGGTCGACGGCCGCTTCCTGCTGACGCGCTCGCAGGTCGACGCGCGTTACGCGCTGTACTTCGGCGGCAGCGAACTGCGCCTGCTCAACCTCACCGGGACCCTGCTCAAGCGCCTGGGCGGCAGCGCCGAACTGGCCGGCACCACGAACTACGGGCTCACCCAGCAATGGGCGCGCGCCGTGCACGACAACCCGGCCGGCTACGACGGTTTCCTCTACATGTCGCGCCACCTGAACACCGGGCGCGCGGTGGCGCTGTTCGAACGGGCGCACAACGCGATCCACCTCGATTTTTATTCGCCCCTTGCCAGCGCAAACGGGTTCAGGATGGCGGTGCGGCAGCTTGCCATCGACTTCACCTGACCACCGATGCTGAGATTCCTGGGTGCCATCATGCTCGTCGCTATCGCGGCCTACCTGGCCGCCTGTGCCGCCCTGTTCTTCGCACAGCGATCCTTCATTTATTACCCGCCCCGGCAGGCGCTGCTGCGCG
>CAJYQM010000122.1 GCA_913777025.1 uncultured Massilia sp.
CCTCGCCCAAGGCGATGGCCCAGGCCGTGGTCGAGCACAAGGCCGACCTCGGCATCGCGCTGGACGGCGACGCCGACCGCCTGATCATGTGCGACGCCGCCGGCCGCCTCTACAACGGCGACGAGCTGCTGTACGTGATGGTGCGCGCGCGCATGGCGACCGGTCCGGTGGCGGGCGCCGTCGGCACCCTGATGACCAATATGGCGCTGGAAGTCGCGTTCAAGGAAATGGGCATCGGCTTCGCCCGCGCCAAGGTCGGCGACCGCTACGTGCTGGAACTGATGCAGGAGCACGGTTGGCTGCTCGGCGGCGAAGGTTCCGGCCACCTGCTGGCGCTGGACAAGCACACCACGGGCGACGGCATCGTCTCTGCCCTGCAGGTCCTGACCGCCCTCAAGCGCGGTAACCAGAGCCTGGCCGAATGCTGTGCCGACCTGAAGCTGTACCCGCAGACCCTGATCAACGTGCGCGTCGCCCCGGGCTTCAAATGGACCGACCACGCCGCCATCGTGACGGAGAAAGAGGCGGTCGAGCGCGAACTGGGCGACAAGGGCCGCGTGCTCATCCGTCCGTCCGGCACCGAACCGCTGGTGCGCGTGATGGTCGAAGCCAAGGAAGCCGGCCTGGCCGAGAGCATGGCCAAGCGCATCGCCGCCCGTTTCGAGGTGTAAGCGGCACCGGGGCCGCGTTGACGCTTCGGGTCCGGCGGGGTATGATCCGCTCAATCGGAGTGTAGCGCAGCCCGGTAGCGCACCTGGTTTGGGACCAGGGGGTCCAAGGTTCGAATCCTTGTACTCCGACCACCGTCTTGCAAACGGGCTGTCTTCGACGGCCCGTTTTCATTATGCAGCCAGGTTCCTTGCTGCATTCTTGCACTGCCCATAGCTCAGCTGGATAGAGCAACGGCCTTCTAAGCCGTAGGTCGCTGGTTCGAACCCAGCTGGGCAGGCCATTTTTCCCGATACGCGTTCATCTTTTCGCAAGGCAAGCGAACGCCACCTGCATTCCCTTCATGCCAGCGTCCATTTCGACAACTAATTCGAGGAGGATGACATGCCCTTGCAGCGTTTGCCGGGAACAGTGGCCGCGATGGCCTGGCTGGCCTGTTCATTGTGCGCCATGCCCGCCCAGGCCCAGCAGGTCCCGCAGGCAGCCGCGCCCGCCGGCGCGCCGACCCTGTCGCTCAAGCTGCCCGCCGGCACCCCGGCGGCGGACGCCGACGGCAGCGTGCAATTCATCGGCACCGCCACGGTCCTGATCCGCTACCAGGGCTTGACCATCCTCACCGACCCGAACTTCCTGCACAAGGGCGACCACGTGCACCTGGGCTATGGTCTTACCGCCGAGCGCCTGACCAACCCGGCCCTCAACCTGGAGCAATTGCCGCCGATTGACCTGGTGGTGCTGTCCCACATGCACGAAGACCATTTCGACAAGCTGGTACAGGAAAGGCTGGACAGGAACACGCCGATCGTCACCACGAAGGAGGCTGCCGCCGCACTCGGCAAGCTCGGCTTCAAGCGCACCTATGGCCTGTCGACCTGGGATAGTCTTGCGGTCGAAAAGGGCGATGCCCGCCTGCGCATCACGGCGGCGCCGGGACGCCACGGCAAGGCGGGCATGCAGGCGCTACTGCCCAGCGTCATAGGCTCGGTGCTGGATTTCGGCCCGGATACGGCCACGCCCAGCTACCGCATGTACGTCAGCGGCGATACCCTGGTCTACGACGACCTGAAGAACATCCCGCAGCGCTTCCCGGGCGTCGACCTGGCCCTGTTGCACCTCGGCGGCACCCGCATCCTGGGCGTGTTCAAGGTGACGATGGACGGCAAGGACGGCGTCCAGCTGATGCAGATCGTCCAGCCGCGCAAGGCGATCCCGATCCATTTCAACGACTACGACGTGTTCAAGTCGCCGCTGGCCGACTTCGCGCAGGAGGTCAAGGCGGCCGGGCTGGAGCAACAGGTGGTCTACCTGGAGCACGGCGAGACCTACACCTTCACGCCGCACAAGCGCTGAGCGCCGCCGATCACTCGCGCTCTTCGGTGCGCGGGGCCAGGGTGGCGTCGCCATCGAAGGGCCAGCCGCTCGGCGCCACCACCTGGCGCTGGAATTCGTGCGGCATGACGATCGGCACCTGCAGGCAGACGCTCTGGGTCGGCAGCACTTCCATCCAGTCGCGTATCAGTTCCTTGTAGGCCAGGCCGACCGGGCGGATCTTGCGGTCCAGGTCGTACAGGCCGAGCGCATTGACGTTGCCGTTGTTTTCGCGCAGCGCCGTGTCCCAGTCGACCTGGTCGGTGAGCGAATACCAGGTGAAGCCGACCAGCGGCACGCCGTTGTTGCGCACCCGCAGCACATTGGCCCATTCCTTGCGCAGCCAGTGCACGGCTTCGTCGCCGCGCGGACCCTGGCACAGGTTGGTCTCGGTGTGCATCACCGGCAGGCGGTAGCGGTTGTAGTACTGGTGCGTGATCACGGCGTAGCCGAAGATCTCGCCGGCCGCCCGCGTCAGGCCGTCGGGCGACACGTAGTGCTCGTTGGTCTGGTAATAATCGTTGCCCATGATGCAGTGGTGCTTCAGATTATTCTTGAGGAAGAAATGGTATTCGTCGCGCGTCATGCCGTTGTCCAGCATGTACTCGTACATCTCGGAATCGACGCGCCTGCCGTAGTTCAGGTCGAGCGACAGGAAGCGCCTCGCGTTGTAGAGTTCGGCGGGTCCGATCGCCGACGGACTCTCGGCGTGGAAGTACTCGCTCGATTCGCTCTGCACGAAGAGCGCATCCGGCCGCACCTCCAGGATGGCATGCATGGCCAGGATATTCGCCTTGACGATGTGCTTGAGCGCGGTGACGTAGGCGAGGTCGGTGGTCATCTGTTCGTTCCACCAGCCATACAGCGCGGAGAACAGGGCGCAGATCGACATCTCGTTGATCGGCGTGTACAGCTGGATCCATGGATAACGTCGTGCGAAGACGCCGGCATACTGGGCGAACAGGGCAGGGAAATCCGGGTTCTGGAAATTGCCGATCCAGTCGGGCACGCCAAAGTGGCAAAGGTCGACAATGGACGCAATATTGCGCTGGCGCAAATCGTTGAAGACGAGATCCGAGAACTCCCAGTCGTAGCGGTTCGGGCCGAGCCAGGTGCGGTGCAAGGGCGGACCATAGCGCAATACCTTCAACCCAAGTTCCTCGACCAGGTCGAAATCGGTACGCCAGTACTGGTAATGCCCGCATTTTTCGAGTTCGTCCATCCGCACCCGTCCATTCTGGATGGTCGGGTTGCTGTTTTCGATACCGGTTGCGAAGATGAATCCTGGAGCCATGCCTACCCCTTGATGCTGATCGTATCGATACATTGTAGCCGCAATCCCAACAGTGTTCCGAACCGTGCGCGCCTGCTTCATGGCTGAGTATGAGTTATGCTAGTCAGACAATATTTCTTCTCCCCCAAGCATGCCCAATGTCATCGCGGCCGCCAGCGCCCCTTCCATGGACTCGTCCCAGTGCCGGCTTGCCTGGGGCGTGCTGGTGTCGCTGCTGCTGCATGGCCTGCTGCTTGCCCTGCAGTTTGGCGTGCCTGGCCTGCGGCCTGGCGCCGGCACACCGCTGACGGTCAGCATGGCGCCGCCCGCGCCTGTGGCACCCACTCCGGTGCCGCCACCCGCACCTTTACCAGATCCGGTCACGCCTGCGCCAGTGCCGCCTGCGCCGATGCCGGCGGTGCCCGTGCCGCCACCGTCGCCGGTCGGCGCCTTGTCCGTGCCTGCCGTGCCGCCGGCACCACCGGCGGCACGGCAGGGCTTCACCCTGGTCGATCCGGTCCCGCAGCCGCAGCCCTTGCCCGCCGCACCGCCGCCCGCGCCGGCGCTGAAGCCACGGCGCCATGCCCGGCGCCGTCCGCGGCCCCTGCCGTCCGAAAATGGCCTTGGGGCGAGCGTGATCGCACAGGATACGCCCAGGGAGAGTGAATTCAAGCTGCCGCCGCCGGCCAGCGAGGAGGCGCCGTCGCCCCTGGATGACGCAGCCCTTGCGGCGAAGGGCGACGAGAGCGCTCCGACACAGGCCGAGCCGAATGCGGTCGCGCGCGAGGAGGAACGCGAACGCCTGGCGGCGCAGCGCGAGCGTGAGCGCGAGGCCAGGCTCGAGGCCGATGAGCAGGCGGTGCGTGAGGCGGCCGACGCCGCTGCACGCGC
>CAJYQM010000123.1 GCA_913777025.1 uncultured Massilia sp.
ACACTGGTGCTGTTCGACGACCCGATGAACCTCGAGCGTAACGCTGCCGGCACCGTGCGTTTCCACCAGGACGGCGCAACAGAAACCCGTGACACCGTCAGCGCCTGGTATGCACAGCGCAACCTCACCCCGGCTCGCCTGGCGCTACACAGTTGGGATTACCTGCAAGGCAGGGCCACGGCCTCGCAGGAAACCGGGTTGATCGATCAGGGGCCGCTCGGGAACCGGTTCGCGGCAAGCCTCGACGACTACCTGGTCGATGTCCCGCACGCCGGTGACAATGCCGCCGACTACCGCAGCATTGCGGTGGCACGAATGCAGCGGCATGAATACCAGGCCAAGTCCTTCCATGGCGAAGGCAGTGTGCGGGCCATGCGTGTCGGCGAATGGAACCGCGTGAGCGGGCATCCCGAGCTCGATCTGCACCCCGAGACGGAGCGCGACTTCGTCATCACCGAACTAACGGTCGATGCCGAGAACAACCTGCCCAAGACGATCGACGACCGGGTGCGCCGCCTGTTCGCAATGAACCGCTGGCGCGACGACGGCACCGGCCTGCCACAGTCAAGCGCGGAACGCGACATGCGTTACGCCAACCGCTTCAGCTGTGTCCGGCGCGGCATTCCGATCGTGCCGGGCTACGATCCACAGCTCGACTTGCCGCGTACCGAACTTCAGTATGTGACCGTGGTCGGCCCGGTCAACGAGGAAATCCACTGCGACGCGCTTGGCCGCGTCAAAGTCCGCTTTCCGGGCTGCCGCGGTGAAGACCACGCACACGCGCAAGGCGCCGGTGCATCGGACAGCGACCGCGACTCGGCCTGGGTGCAGGTTGCCAGCCCATGGGCCGGCGATCATTACGGCACCATCTCACTGCCGCGCGTCGGACACCAGGTCCTGTGCGCCTTTGTCGGCGGCGACCCCGACAAACCCCTCGTCATCGGACGCGCACACGGAGGCATGATGCCGCCGCCCTCGTTCAGCCGCCGCAGCCGGCTGCCCGGCGACCGCTACCTGTCCGGCATCGTCAGCAAGGAAGGCACGACCGAACGCTACAACCAGCTGCGCCTGGACGACACCCCCGGCCAGATCAGCGCGCAACTGGCCAGCGCTCACGGCCACAGCCAGCTCAATCTGGGCTACCTCACCCACCCGCGCTGCGGCGGCCATGCCGATGCGCGCGGCCAGGGCTTCGAACTCGCGACCAACGAGAGCGGCGCCATCCGCACCGCCAAGTCGCTCCTGATCTCGGCCTGGAAACGGCTGGACGCTTGCGGTACCCAGCTGGGCGGCAGCGAGCACCTGGCCCTGATGGAAGATTGCCTCGACCTGTTCAAGACCCTGGGCCAGTACGCCGCCGATCACCAGGGCCTGCCGGCCGATGCCGAGCCGCAGGCCGCGCTGAAGGCCGATCTTGATGCCATGCCGGGCGCGGCCGGCACTGATCCATGCAGCCAGGACGCCAGGCCCACCGTCAGCTTGAGCGCCCCGGCAGGCATTGCGTTCAGCACGCCGAAGACGGTCGTCAGCTACGCGGGGCTCAACCTCGACAGCGTCGCGGGACGGCACATGCAGCTTACCAGCGGCCAGCAGTTCATCCTCAACGCCGGCAACGGGGTGTCGCTGTTCGCGCAGAGCGGCGGCATCACGCAAGTGTCGCACAAGGGGCCTTTCCTGATGCAGAGCCAGCACGACGACATGAAGATCGATGCCGCCAAGGACCTCAAGGCGACGGCGGGGCGCCGTGTGATCGTCATGGCGGAACAGGAGGTGAGCTTCATCGTGAGTGGTGGCGCCTACATCACGCTCAAGGGCGGCAATGTGGAAATCGGCGGACCGGGCACCATGACCGTCAAGACCGCGGGCCACCATTGGGACGGTCCCGCCCGCGCGAACACCGAGTTGCCAGTCTTCGGCGTGGGCGACTTCGAACGCACGCCACGGCTGTTGCGGGCAACCGACGGCAAACCGGTCGAAGGCATGACGGCACATGTGGAGCGTGCCGGCGCCGCCCTCGTGGCCGGAACCAGCAATGGCGCCGGCGAAGGCCCGACGATCAAGTCCGACAGCCTGCAGCAGCTGACGGCGAGGTTCTACCAGCCAGCTGAATAATATGACGAATACTCTCGATACCTCGGCTGGTTTGTCGGCCGACCGCGCATGCGGTGCGCCGGACGATCCGGCCAACTTCCTGCTGGGTGAACGCTGCGGCACGGTCTTCCTGTCGCCGAAATTCCTGGACGTGCTGATGCAGCTGCCATTGCCGGGCATCGTCATTTTCGTCCACGGCGTCAACTCGGACGGCGAGTGGTTCAGCCAGGCCGAGGAAGGCCTGTGCAAGGGCCTGAACGACCGCCTCAGACGGCGCGACGAACATCTTGCCTATCCGACTCCGGAGGGCGGACAGTTGCGACCGGTACAGTACCTGCCCGATCTGACGCCGGACGGCTTCCTCAATCCGACGAAGACGGCCAAGAGCTTCATCACGCCGGCGGCCCACTTTTCCCCGGTGATCCAGTTCCGTTGGGGCTATAAGGCCGGCAGCGACGAGCTGCAGCAATTCGGCAATGCCATCTACCTGAACGAGCAGAACTACTGGGGCGGCGGCCCCTTCGCCAACGGCTGCACGGCGCTGCCCGACCTGTGGGGCGAAGGCTTGTCGGACGAACTGTTCCTGTGGCTGCACGTGCAGCACATGAACCCGACCAACGACCGCAAGGTCTATGCGTGTCCGCCTCGACCCTACTATGTGCTGGCGGCCTTGCGCCTGGCCAGGCTGGTCGAAGCGATCCGCGCGAGGCAAGCCGACGTCCCGATCACCATCGTCTGCCACAGCCAGGGCAACATGATCGGCATTGCCGCCGCCTTCCTGGGCGACCGGCTCGACCCGGTCGCCGACGCGGCCGGCAAGACCGGCCGCTGCGTGGCCGACACCTATGTCCTGTGCAATCCCCCCTACAGCCTGGTCAAGGACAATTTTACGCAGGGCTGGGCCGAACGCGGCATGAAAAACGCCGATGGCAAGGGCGGACGCCAGACCTGGGATGCGCGCATCGGCACGCTGCGCGCCTTTTTCGACATCGTGCGGCGCCAGGCCGGGGCCGAGCAGCCTCCTGAAGTCATCGACGCGGCGATGAAGAACGAAGCGCACGACTTCGACGCCCAGTCCGACCGCAAGCGGCATGGCTATGGGCCGAAGCCCTCGACCCATGGCCGCGTCACCCTGTATTTCAACCCACACGACCAAGTGATCTCATCCACCACGGTGCAAGGCATCGGCTGGCGCGGCATGGACCAGCGCGAGATCGACGCCGCCAACGGTGCGGGCGTCTTTTGCCAGCGCGTGTTCGCGCAGGGCTTCACGGTCGGCAAACGAGGGAAGTACGACGCCTGGGCGGACCAGCACAACCGGCCCAGGCCCGGCAGCCAGGATTTCTGGTGCCCGCCTTCGCCGCGCGCGCGCTATTCGCTGTCGAAAGGCGCGGACGCGAATGCCAGCTGGGCCGGCAAGGTGATGACCTTCGCGGCGGCGCCCGTCATGCTGGCTGCCACGAGCCTGGCGGACATCCGCATCAACGCCCTACCGCCGAAAGACTGGAAGACGCCCCTGACGGGCCCGGACCTGCCCGATCCCTTCCTGCCGGAGGCGGTGCGCTTCGGCCCGCCCAGCCTGGCCTGTGACCAGGGCATGGACGCACCCGGCGAATACCGCGCCAGAGACCTTGTCAGGGATGCCGGGGACCCGTACGCCGGCGACCGCAAGGTGCCGCAGCATGCGACCGAGGATGCCCGGCGCAAAGGGACGGATGCTGCCGAAGGTGATGCCGCCAGCGAGGCCGCGTTGCGCTACGAGCACCATGCCATGCTGCGGATGGAAGCGAAGCGAGCTGGCTTGTACAAGAACAAAGACAAGGTGACCGAAGAAGACAACCCTTCGGCGGCTGGCGCGAAGTACACCACGTGGCGCAATGAAAAGATCAGGGAAAGCCTGGCCGAGAACATCGACACGCATGCGACCGATCATTCGACGATCATGACCAATCCCATGCATGCGCAGAAGGCGCTGGCGTATGACGTGGCTGTCGGGGTATGCCGAATCAAACAGGAGGATCTTGATACGTTGCGGCAGATTGCAGATTGGCGGCTCTTGGAATACGACGATGAACTCGACCCGAT
>CAJYQM010000124.1 GCA_913777025.1 uncultured Massilia sp.
GAGGCCAACACCTACGCGGGCCGCAGCATCGTCAAGATCTTCTTCCAGCCGGGCGTGGACATCGCGGTGGCCAACGCCCAGGTGACGGCGATCGCGCAGGCGACGGTGCGCCAGATGCCGGCCGGGATCACGCCGCCGCTCGTCATCAACTACAACGCGGCCACGGTCCCTATCCTGCAGCTGGCGCTGTCCGGCAAGGGCCTGTCCGAACAGCAGCTGTTCGACCTCGGCATGAACACCGTGCGCACGCCGCTCGTGACGGTGCCGGGCGCGGCGATCCCGCTGCCTTACGGCGGCAAGCAGAGGCAAGTCCAGATCGACGTCAAGCCGGATGCGCTGCAGGCGCGCGGCCTGTCGGCCCAGGACATCGCCAACGCGCTGGCCACCCAGAACATCCTGACGCCGGTCGGCACCCAGAAGATCGGCAGCCTCGAATACACGATCCAGCTGAATAGCGCACCGTCCGCCATCGAAGACCTCGGCCGCCTGCCGATCAAGGTCGTGAACGGCACGACCATTCTGATGCGCGACGTCGCCGACGTCCACGACGGCAATGCGCCGCAGACCAACGTGGTCCACGTCGACAGCGGCCGTTCGGTCTTGATGTCGGTGATGAAGAACGGCTCGGCCTCGACGCTGGCCATCGTCGACGGCATCCGTGCCAAGCTCGATGCGATGCGGGCCGCCTTGCCGGATGCCCTGAAGGTGGTGCCGATCAACGACCAATCGGTGTTCGTGCGCGCCGCGGTCAAGGGCGTGGCGACCGAAGGCGCGATCGCCGCGCTGCTGACCAGCATCATGATCCTGCTGTTCCTGGGCAGCTGGCGCTCGACCGTGATCATCGCGGTGTCGATCCCGCTGTCGATCCTGGGCTCGATCATCGCGCTGGCCGCGACCGGCGAGACCCTGAACCTGATGACGCTGGGCGGCCTGGCGCTGGCGGTCGGCATCCTGGTCGACGACGCCACCGTGACCATCGAGAACATCAACTGGCACCTCGAGCAGGGCAAGGAAGTCGAGCCGGCTATCCTCGACGGCGCCCAGCAGATCGTGGCGCCGGCGCTGGTCTCGCTGCTGTGCATCTGCATCGTGTTCATCCCGATGTTCTTCCTCGAAGGCGTGGCCGGCTTCCTGTTCGTGCCGATGGCGAAAGCCGTGGTGTTCGCGCTGGTCTGCTCCTTCATCCTGTCGCGTACCCTGGTGCCGACCATGGCCAACTACCTGCTGCGCGCCCACTCGGCCCACGACACGCATGCGGCGCCGAAGCACGCGCTGGCCCGCTTCCAGCGCGGCTTCGAGGCGCGCTTCGAAGGACTGCGCCGCCGTTACCACGGCATGCTTGAAAGCGCCATCAAGAAGCGCAAGGCCTTCCTGATCGGCTTTTTCGCCGTCGTCGCCTTGTCCTTCCTGCTGGTGCCTTTCCTGGGCAGTAACTTTTTCCCGGCGGTCGACTCGGGCCAGGTGCTGATCCACGCGCGCGTCCCGGTGGGTACCCGCATCGAGGAAACCGCCGCCCGTTTCGCGAAGATCGACCAGGCGATCCGCCGCGTGATCCCGAGCCACCAGATCGCGACCATGGTCGACAACATCGGCATGCCGTCCAGCTCGATCAACACCGTCTACAACAACACCGGCACCATGGGCACCTACGACGGCGACTTCCAGATCGCGCTGGGCGAGGCCCACGAGCCGACCGCGGAATACGTGCGCAAGCTGCGCGAAGCGCTGCCGCGCGAATTCCCGGACACGACCTTCTCGTTTCCGCCGGCCGACATCGTCTCCCAGATCCTGAACTTCGGCTCGCCCGCCCCGATCGACGTGCAGGTGCGCGGGCGCGACCTGGAAGGGAACTTCCGGTACGCCCAACTGCTGCTCAAGCGCATCCGCGCGATTCCGGGCGTGGCCGACGCGCGCATCCAGCAGTCGAACCGCTCGCCCGTGTTCAAGGTCGACATCGACCGTACCCAGGCCCAGCTGCTGGGCCTGTCGACGCGCGACGTCACCAACAGCATGGTGGTCAACCTGGCCGGCAGCAGCCAGGTCGCGCCGACCTACTGGCTGAACCCGGAAACCGGCGTGACCTACCCGATCGTGATGCAGACCCCGGAACACCGGATGGATTCCCTGTCGGCGCTGTCCGATCTCCCGGTCGGCAACGGCAGCTCGGCCAATGCGGCCACGCTCGGCGGCATCGCGCGCTTCGAGCGCTCGAGCGGCAACGCGCTGGTCAGCCAGTACAACGTGGCGCCGATGGTGCAGATCCACGCGACCACGCAGGACCGCGACCTGGGCAGCGTCGCGGCCGACATCCGCAAGGTGCTGGCCGAGACGAAAGCCGACGTGCCGAAGGGCGCCACGGTCGAGATGCTGGGCCAGGTGCGGACCATGGAAAGCGCGTTCTCCGGCCTGCTGTTCGGCCTCCTCGGCGCGATCGGCCTGATCTACCTGCTGATCGTCGTGAACTTCCAGTCCTGGCTCGACCCGGCCGTGATCGTGGCGGCGCTGCCGGCGGCCCTGGCCGGCATCGTCTGGATGCTGTTCGCCACCCACACCACGCTGTCCGTGCCCGCGCTCACCGGCGCCATCATGTGCATGGGCGTGGCCACCGCGAACAGCGTGCTCGTCATCAGCTTTGCCCGCGAACGCCTGCTCGAACTGCAGAATGAGCCAAACCCCGCCGCCGCCGCCGCGCTGGAGGCCGGCTTCGTGCGCTTCCGCCCGGTCCTGATGACCGCGCTGGCCATGATCATCGGCATGCTGCCGATGGCGCTGGGCCTGGGCGAGGGCGGCGAACAGAACGCCCCGCTGGGCCGCGCCGTGATCGGCGGCCTGGTGTTCTCGACCTTCGCCACGCTGGTGTTCGTCCCCGTCGTTTTCAGCCTCGTCCACGGCCGCAAGCAAAACCGTGCCGCAGGCCTGCCGCCCGCCGGCGCATCAAC
>CAJYQM010000125.1 GCA_913777025.1 uncultured Massilia sp.
TCAGACGTGTGCTCTTCCGATCTGTGGTTGCCCTGGGCGAACCAGCCGCAGGACGCGCACCCGCCGCAGGCGTGGCCGTCCGGGCGCACGTTTTCGCACAGCAGGGCCTGGGCAAAGGCTTCGATGAAGTCGGCCTTGCCGATGCCGGCCGGCCCGTGGAACAGGATCGCATGCGGCAGGCGCGCGCGCATCTGCTGCAGGTCGGCCCAGGCGCCTTCCTGCCAGGGGTAGATCGCCAGGCTCACAACAACTTCTCCAGCGCGGCGAGCAGGGAGGCGCGCACTGCGTCGATCGATTGGGTCGAGTCGATCACCACGATCCGCGCGGGGAATTGCGCGGCGCGGCGCAGGTACTCGTTGCGGCAGCGCGCGAAGAAGTCCGCTTCTTCCTGTTCGAACCTGTCCAGCGTGCGTGTCGCATCCAGGCGTTCGCGCGCCACTTCGAGCGGCACGTCGAACAGCAGGGTCAGGTCGGGCTGCAGCTGCGGGTGCACCCAGTTTTCCAGCGCCTCCATCCTGCTGCGGTCCATGCCGCGCCCGCCGCCCTGGTAGGCGAAGCTGGCGTCAGTGAAGCGGTCGGACAGCACCCAGCTGCCGGCCGCCAGGGCCGGCTCGATGACTTGCGCGATGTGTTCGCGGCGGCTGGCGAACATCAGCAGGGCCTCGGTCTCGAGGTCCATCTTTTCGTGCAGCAGCAAATCGCGCAGCTTTTCGCCGAGCGGCGTGCCGCCCGGCTCGCGCGAGGACACGACCGTCTTGCCTGCGGATTTCAAATACGCGGTGACGAAGCCGATACGGGTCGACTTGCCGGCGCCGTCGATGCCTTCGAAGGTGATGAAGCGGCCACGCTCCGATGCATTCATGGGTGTTTCATTCATTGGGACGTCTGCTGCCTCTGGTACTGGTTCACTGCTTTGTTGTGGTCGTTCAGGTTGGCCGAGAAATGGCTGGTGCCGTCGCCGCGCGAGACGAAATACAGGGCTTCGGTCCTGGCCGGCGCCAGCGCCGCGGCCAGCGATTGGACGCCCGGCAGCGCGATCGGGGTCGGCGGCAGGCCCGGACGGGTGTACGTATTGTACGGGGTGTCGGTCTCCAGGTCCTTCTTGTGGATCTTGCCGTCGTACTTGTCGCCCATGCCGTAGATGACGGTGGGGTCGGTCTGCAGCAGCATGCCGGTCTTGAGGCGGTTCACGAACACGCCCGCGATCATCGCCCGCTCGCCTTTCTGGCCGGTTTCCTTTTCCACCAGCGAGGCCATGATCAAGGCCTGGTAAGGGTCGACGTAGGGCAAGCCCGGATCGCGCTTTTCCCAGGCCGTCTTGAGGCGCTTCATCATCATCTCGTGCGCCTGCTTGTAGATCGTCAAGTCGCTGGCGTTCTTCGCGAACAGGTAAGTATCGGGGAAGAACAGGCCTTCCGGCGCCGTGTATTTGCCCTCGGGCGCGATCTTGGCCAGCAATTCCTTGTCGCTCAGCTTGGCCGTGTCGTGCTTCAGGTTGGGCGCGGCGTCGACCGTCTGGCGCATCTGGCGGAAGGTCCAGCCTTCGATGATGGTCAGCGATTCCTGGGCGAACTCGCCGCGCACCAGCTGGGTCAGCAGGCGCCGCGGCGAGGTCGAGGGTTTCAATTCGTAGCTGCCGGCCTTGATCTGGCTGGCCTTGCCCGTGACCCGGGCCAGCACGCCGAACAGGAAGGGATTGACCGGCACGCCGGACGTCGCCATCTGCTGGGCGGCGCCGGCGACGCCGCTGCCGGGGGCGATGGCAAAGGGGATGACGGCGCCTTCAAGGGTGATCGGCTGTCCCGCCCACCACTGGAAGCCCGCCACGGCCGCGACTGACACGATCACGCCGGACACGATGAGTTTTTTTATGAGTGCCATGCTCGCTGGTTTGTTTTTACGCCGTCCCCGGCGCGATTTGGTCGACATCTCTATAATGAGTGAGGCCGTAATGATAAAGCCGTTATTGGTTAAACCGGAAATAATTCGCGTATTGTAGCCTTATGAGTATGAATCCCTGGATCGAACACCTGTCTTCCCTCGGCGCACGCTTCCACCAGGATGCGGCCAGCGAGGTCGAGGACTTCGGCCGCGCGCTGGGCGCCGCCGACCTGGCCGCCGGCTTCGTGGCCCCCGTCACCGACCTGGGCCTCATCGCCGTCAGTGGCGAGGACGCCGCCAGCTTCCTGCACAACCAGCTCACCAACGACGTCGAGCATCTGAATACCTCAGAAGCGCGCCTGGCCGGCTACTGCACGCCGAAGGGCCGCCTGACCGCGACCTTCCTGATGTACCGTGACGCTGAAAGTATTTACCTGCAGCTCCCGCGCGCGATCCAGGCGCCCTTGCAGAAGCGCCTGACCATGTTCGTGCTGCGCGCGAAAGCGAAATTGCGCGACGCCACCGAGGAGCCGCAGCGCATCGCCGTGCTCGGGCTGGGCGGCGCCGCGGCGCAGGCCGCGCTGCGCGACCGCGTCGGCGCGACGCCTAGCGAACCCTACGCCAAGGTCGACGGCGATTTCGGCACCGTGATCCGCCTGGCCGACGCCTTCGGTGCCCCACGTTATCTTTGGCTGACCTCAAGCGAGACCGCCATCGCCGCCCTGCCGGCACTGCGCGAAACCCTGGCGCTCGGCGGCAACGCCGCCTGGCAACTGGCCGCCATCCACGCCGGCATCCCGCAGGTGACCCAGCCGACCCAGGAGCAGTTCGTGCCGCAGATGGTCAACTTCGAGCTGGTCGGCGGCGTGAATTTCCGCAAGGGTTGCTACCCGGGACAGGAAATCGTCGCGCGCAGCCAGTACCTTGGCAAGCTCAAGCGCCGCATGGTCCTGGCCACGCTCGAGAATGCCGCGGCGCGCGCGGGCGACGAAGTCTTCAGTACTCTAGATCCGGAGCAGCCCTGCGGCATTCTCGAGCGTGGCCAGGACCATGCGGCGCTTGAGCTTGCCAAGGTACTGGCTGCGCGCGACGATTTCCTGTCCCGGGTAGCAACCCTTGCGGAAATTCACGCCGCCGACC
>CAJYQM010000126.1 GCA_913777025.1 uncultured Massilia sp.
CTTTTTTGGAGACAGAATGAACACAATTGCAACCACGTCCGTTCCAAGCCCGTCCCGCGCCGCGGTGCCGGCTGACGGACGGCCCGGCCTCGGCACACTGCTGATGATTCTGGCGGCACTGGCGCTGGCCCTGGCCTTCGCGCTGCAAGCGCCGGACACGCCGGCGCCCGCCGGGGAGCGCTCGCCCGCGACGGGGTTCGCGGCGGCGCGCGCCATGGCGAGCCTGCGGCAGATCGCAGCGCGCCCCCATCCCGTCGGCAGTGCCGATAACAAGCGGGTGCGCGAGTACCTGGTCGGCGAGCTGCGTGCGCTGGGCCTGGCACCTGCCGTGCAGACCGAACTCGGGGTCATGGCATCGGCCCACGCCAGTGTCGGCGGCTACGTCCACAATGTCGTCGCACGGCTGCCGGGCAAGGTGCCGGGCAAGGCCTTGATGCTGGTCGCGCACTACGACTCGGTCCCCAGCGGCAACGGCGCCGCCGACAATGGGGCTTCGGTCGCGGCGATCCTCGAAACGGTACGCGCCCTGGCCGCATCGGGACCGCTGCGCAACGACCTGATCGTCCTGTTCACCGACGGGGAAGAGGCGGGATTGCTCGGTGCCGAGGCATTCGTGTCGTCGCATCCCTGGAAAAAGGATGTCGCTGTCGCGCTGAACTTCGAGTTCCGCGGCAACACCGGTCCGATGCTGATGTTCGAAACCAGCAGCGGCAACGGGAAGCTGGTCGAGGCCTTTGCGGGCCTGCGCCAGCCGGTAGGCAGCTCCCTGATGTACGAGGTCTACAAACTGCTGCCGAACGACACCGATATGAGCGCACTCAAGCGCGCCGGCCTGAACGGCATGAATTTCGCGGCGATCGAACGTCCGAGCGTCTATCACAGCCAGCTCGACCGGATCGAACTGCTGGACGAATCGACGCTGCAGCATGAGGGCGAGACGATGCTCGCGCTAGCCCGTCATTTTGGCGACGCCGACCTGGGACAGGTACGCGCCTCGGACCGGGTGTACTTCAATGTTCCGGGCCTCGGCATGATCACCTACGGCACCGGCCTGGTGCTGCCGCTGGCGGGGCTGGTGGCACTGCTGTCGTGCGCACTGCTCGTGCTGGGCATGCGCCGCGGAGTGCTCCGGCGTGGCGCCGTGATCGCGGCCGCGATCCTGTTCCCGATCGTCGCGGTGCTGCTGGCGATCGGCATCGCAGCGGCCTGGGGCGGCATCACGGTCCTGCATCCGGTGTACGCGCTGCTGTTCGAGCCCTATAACAGTGGCTGGTATGCGGTCGCGATGGCGGCGTCGGCATGCGGCCTGGCGACGCTCGTGCAGGGCGGCCTGCGGCGCTGGATTTCGCCCGCCGAGCAGGCCATGGGGGCGGTCCTGGTCTGGCTGGTGTTGCTGGTCCTGACCGCGATCGCCATGCCGGGCGCCAGCTACCTCTTCACCTGGCCGCTGCTGCCGCTGTTGCTGGCACAGGGATACCTCCTGTCGGCGCGCGGCCGGGCCATGGGACCGGACCGCCGTGCGTGGCTGCTGGCGGCGGCGGCCTTGCCCGGGGTGCTGCTGATCGGTTCGCTGGTGCACATCCTGTTCGTCGCGCTCACGCTGAAAATGGCCGGCATCGCCGTGCTCGTCATGCTGCTGTTCCTGGGCCTGCTGGCGCCCTTGCTGTCGCTATTGCAGCGTCGCTGGGTCTGGCCGGCGCTGCCGCTGGTACTGGCACTGGGCTGCCTGGCAGCCGGCTCGGCCACCAGTAGCGCTTCGCCGCAACGGCCGGTGCCGAACAGCCTGACGTATATCCGCGACGGCATGTCCGGCAAGGCTTTCTGGGTGTCGAGCACGCCCGAGCTGGATGGCTGGCTCAAATCGGTCCTGGGTCCCGGGGCGCAGCGGGGGGCCATCCCCGCGCTGTTCGGCGACGATCCACGCGGCTACTGGAGCGCGCCGGCACCGGCCTCCGATATCGAGGCACCGCGCCTGAACGTCTTGAGCGATACCAGCGAAGGCGAGGTCCGGACCGTCAGGATGCACCTCGGTTCGCCACGCCTTGCGCCGCTGCTCCGCGTTCACGTGGAGGGTGTGGACGTGCTCGGTGCACGGTTGCAGGGAAAAATCATCAGCTCGACCCGGCAGAAGGTCTGGGTGATGAGCGCATATGGGCTGCCGCAGGAGGGAGCGGAACTGGTGTTGCAGGTGAGCGCCGGTCGACCGTTCAAGCTGCGGATGATCGACCGCACCTATGGCCTGCCGCGTCTGGGCCAGGGCGAGCGGGCGCCGGACATGATCATGCAGCCATCCGGTGCGAGCGATTCTGTACAGGCGGTACGGGTGGTGGCCTTCGACTGAGGCGCCCCCGGCTGCGACGGCGATGGCATCCAAGGCCATCGATCCGATTCGATGTCTTATTTTTCAATCACAAACACACTGAAAGGACTTACCATGAACGACATGACCACCCAGGCTTCGATCGATGCCGTATTCCTGAAGAACGATGTGAAACTGGAGCCTCTGGTCTGCAAGTTCCTCGCCTGGCCGCATCTGATTTCCCCGGCCCAGTTGGCGATGAACATCACCTACCGCCTGCTACCGCTGCTCGAATCCTTTGCCGACAACCCGGGCGTGCACATCTCGGCGAACAAGGATCCGCAGATGTTCGGCGGCCCCTTCGTGTGCCTGAACGAGGCGGACGTCGACGCGGTGCGCGCGATCATCGAAGAAACCAAGGTCAGCTGCAAGGACCTGGTGGCACTGGCCGAGGCGCTGCGCGGCCTGGACGCCACCTTGTTGGGCAATGCGACCGGCTTCTCGCTCGGCGACTACTATGCCACCCTCCCGGAACCGCTACGCGGCCTGGTCGAGGTCCTGTATGACATCAACAACCGCCCGAATATCCGCATCTTCGAGGACCTGCTGTACGACGACGCCATGACCGGGCACACGCACGAGATCCTGCTATCGCCGGTGGGCGAGGGCGACCGCACGTTCTTCATGAGCACGCCACGCCTCGGTTCGCCGGACAGCGTGTCGTTCAAGATGAAGTTCTCGGACCCGCGCCTCGATACCCTTTCGGCAATGCGCACGGCGCCCGGGTCGTTCGACGCGATTCGCAAGCTGTTCGACGTGCCCGAAGAAGACGTGCCGGCGTTCCGCAACATGTTCACGACGACGCCGCCGAAATCGGCCGGCACCCAGGTCTACCAGGGTGAAGGCGTGCGTATCCGCTACTTCGGTCACGCGTGCGTACTGGTGCAGACCGACGAGGTCTCGATCCTGTTCGACCCGGTGGTCGCTCTGGAGCAGATCGACGACGGCCGCTTCACGCTGCACGACCTGCCCGAGCATATCGATTACGTCGTCCTGACCCACTGCCACCAGGATCACTTGTGCCCGGAGATCCTGCTGCAGCTGCGTCATCGCGTCGGCCGCGTGCTGGTCCCGTCGAACAACAGCGGCTCGATCGTCGATCCGTCGATGAAGCTGATCATGCGCGAATTGGGTTTCGAGCACGTCGATATGATGAACGCATTCGACAGCATCGAACTGCCGCATGGCGAACTCCTGAGCTTCCCCTTCACCGGCGAGCACAGCGACCTCGACATCTACAGCAAGCATTCGATCCTGCTGACCCTGAAAGGCCGCAAATTCATGTTCCTGATCGACTCCGACGGCCGCGACGAAGTCATGTACCAGCGCCTGATGCGCCGGTTCGGCAAGATCGACGCTGTCTTCCTCGGGATGGAATGCGACGGCGCCCCGTTGACCTGGCTGTACGAGCCCTTGCTGACCAAACCGATCAACCGCCGCAACAATGAATCGCGCCGTCTTTCCGGTGCCGACAGCGCGCGCGCCTGGAACGTCATGAAAGAGCTGAATGCGCCGCAAGCCTATGTCTACGCGATGGGGCAGGAACCTTGGATGCGCTACCTGATGGGCCTGGAATATACCCCGGACAGCATCCAGCTGATCGAGTCGAACAAATTCCTCAAGCAATGCGAAAGCGAAGGCATTCATGCCGAGCGCTTCTTCGGCAGCCGGGAAATGGAATTCTTCGCCGTATGAGACCAATGCCCGGCCTGCGGGCCGGGCATTCGGCGAACCGATCACTTAACGGGAGTCAGTATGAACATTATTTCCCTGGCATGTGCGGCACTGCTGCTGTCCGCCAGCGCTTCGATCGCGCGTGGCGCGCCGGATGAAGCGATTCAAACCGTTTCCGTGGCTGGCGTCCGCGATCCGGACCTGAAAACGTATAAGGCTTTCATGGCCGGTATGGATGCCTTCGATTCGCATCGCGCACTGGCGCCGCGTGCGGACCTGCGCTTCCTGCTCACTGCGCGTAACGCCGGCGTCAAGCTCGACGGCCTCACCATGCATATTTCTGCCGACGATCTCGACGTGCCGGTCGTAGTGAGCGCCGACGGCGGCTTTGTCATGCCGCGTAATAGGCAAGCCGTCGAAAAAGACGCGGAGGTTATCCTGAACAAGAAAAAAGGGCAATTGCGCTGGCGGCCGGACGTGCACTCTCCAAACGTACCTGTGGATGCGCGCCGCTTAGGCGACTTGCGGCTCGAGTGCGAGGTACTGTGGGCAGTCAGCAAGTTGGAAATGCCTTCGTTTCAACGGGTATTCATCAACGCCTTCGACGGGCCCTGCAATACCAAGGCAGTACATGTGAACTATGTGGCACCTAAACAACTGAGCGCTGTAGTCCTGGAAGCAGGGAACAGACGGGAGAAATTGGACGCCGAATGGATAGAGAACAACGGTCAGATGTACGTACCGCCCTTGCATGATCGCAGCTGGCCGGACGATACGCTGGTTAAGTTCGAATTCGCACAATGAACGGTGCCGTGCCGGCCGTCGATGCCGGCTATCGCAGCCGGGACCTAGCGGATGCCTTGTCGCGTCACCATCGGCTTTCCGCTACTTATCGAAAACGGTTATTGAACGGCGATGAAGAGGACCTTGCGTGGTCGCTGGCGCTTTGCTATAGTTCTCGCCCTGCTTCTGCAGCGCAGTAAAACTCCAACGGAATCAAGTGGTTGAGTTTGAAATTTTGGCAAGTTCCCAAAAGCGCTGGAGAAAAAGATGGAGTTGACGAGTTAAGCGAAACACTGCATAATCTCACTTCTCTGCTGCTGACGAACAAAACGATTCGCAAAACGCAGCAAGGCAGTACAGAGCACGGTTCTTTAACAATCAACAGTCGATAAGTGTGGGCGTTTGATGGAGGTGCCGGCTGACTTGTTCAGTCGATTACTTAAATTATTAAATGTTCACAAAAAGTATAACGTTGCTCAGCAATGAGTGACGGTCAGTATTTTGAGTGAGCGAAATCGATCCAGTGGATCGATTTCGAGATCGGTAGCAATGCCGGTTTCGACAAACAGAGATTAAACTGAAGAGTTTGATCCTGGCTCAGATTGAACGCTGGCGGCATGCTTTACACATGCAAGTCGAACGGCAGCGCGGGGCAACCTGGCGGCGAGTGGCGAACGGGTGAGTAATA
>CAJYQM010000127.1 GCA_913777025.1 uncultured Massilia sp.
TACCTGAACCTGGTCTATTACCGCGGCGAGCTGCAGGGCATCGGCGCCGCGGCCCAGGGCCTGTTCGCCAAGGCGCCGTCCGGCCTGGACGCGAGCGAGGCTGCCATCCTGGCCGTCCTGCTGCGCGGTCCGACGGCGTCCGAACAATCGGTGGCGCGGCGCGCCTGCGCGCTGGCGCGTGAGCTGGCCAATGCGCTGCAGCCCAAGACCGATTGCGCCGCCATCGAATGGCAGACCGGCGTGGCCCTGAACCGCAGCCGGGCGGCCGGCGTGCCGGACCCGCTGGCGCGGCGCCTGGTCGTTGGTGAACGGCAGGAAGTGCGCAGCACGCTGGACGCCGGCCTGCAGCGCTTCGCCGCACAGGCGCTGCACCGCCACCTGGCCGCACTGGCCGGCCGCAACGTCGGCGACGGCGCGCTGGTCGTGATCGACAATGCCAGCGGCGAGGTGCTGGCGTATGTCGCGAACGATGGCGGCAGCGAAGTCGATGGCGTGGCGGCGCTGCGCCAGGCCGGCTCCACGCTGAAACCCTTCCTGTATGAACTCGCCATCGAGCGCGGCCAGCTGACGGCCGCCTCGCTGCTGGAGGATTCGCCGGTCGGCATCCCGACCGTGGGCGGCCTCTACGTACCGCAGAACTACGATCACCAGTACCGCGAACTGGCCAGCGTGCGCACCAGCCTGGCCGGCTCGCTGAACATCCCGGCGGTGCGCACGCTGATGCTGGCCGGCCTGGACCGCTTCCATGCCCGGCTCGGCGCGCTGGGCATCTCGAGCCTGGACCAGGACGCCGACTTCTACGGCTGGTCGCTGGCGCTGGGCTCGGCCGACGTCAGCCTGCTGGAACTGGCGAACGCCTACCGCACGCTGGCCAACGGCGGCGAGCAGGGCAGCGTGAGCTTTGCGCCGCGCGGCCGGGAAGCGCGCAGGAAGCTGCTCGATCCGCGCGCCGTCTTCATCGTCGCGGACATCCTCTCGGACCGCGGCGCGCGCAGCACCACCTTCGGCCTGCGCAACGAACTGGCGACCGGCTTCTGGAGCGCGGTCAAGACCGGCACCAGCAAGGACATGCGCGACAACTGGTGCGTGGGCTTCTCGAATCGCTACACGGTCGGGGTCTGGTTCGGCAACTTCGACGGCCGCTCGATGTGGGACGTGTCGGGCGTGTCGGGCGCGGCGCCGGTGTGGCGCGACGTGATGGACTACCTGCACCGCGAGGTGCCCAGCCGCGCGCCCGCCGCGCCCGTCGGTGTCGTGCAGCGCAGCGTGGCTTTCGATCCCGCGGTGGAACCGGCGCGCGCCGAGTGGTTCGTGCGCGGCAGCGAAACGGCGCGGGTCGAGGCGCTGTCCCCGGGCGCGCGCGCGCCGCGCATCCTGTATCCGGCCGAAAGCAGCCTGATCGCGCTCGACCCGGACATCCCGGACGCGCTGCAGCGCATGGATTTCCGCGCCCAGGCCGCGCAGGGCCTGCGCTGGCGCCTCGACGGCGCCGACCTCGGGCCGGGCGCCCAGGACGTGGCCTGGACCCCGCGGGCGGGCGAGCACGAACTGGCGCTGGTGGATGGGGGAGGGCGCAGCGTCGCCGAGGTGCGCTTCGAGGTGCGCGGCGCGCTGCGCTAGGGCTTCAGGAAGCGTCGACTTTGTCCATCAGCAGCGGCGGTTCGCTGGCCAGGTCGATGGCGGGAATGGCCGGCGACAGCAGCGGCGTGTACAGCGGCGAATCGGAGCGATAGGGCACGCGGCCCGACGGCACGTGCCTGGCGGCCGGGTCGAGGTGCAGGTCCTGGTCGTCGAAGAACAGGTGGGCACGGAAGGCCTTGACCACCTTGGCCTTCTGCACGCCGCCCAGGAAGAAGATCTCGTTCACGTACACGCCCCAGTGGCGCAGCGTGTTAATCACCCGCATCTCGGCGGGCGCGCTGCGCGCGGTGACGATGGCGATGCGCAGCGGCGAGACGTCGGCGCCGAAGGGCAGGCGCTCCTGCAGGCGCGCCAGTTTGCGCAGCAGGATGGCGTAGGGGCCATCGTTCATCGGCTCGTTCTGCTTTTCGTTCTCGATCGTGTGGAAGCGGTCCAGGCCCTCGGTTTTATACACCAGCTCACTCGCATCGTCGAACAGCACGGCGTCTCCGTCGAAGGCGATGCGCACCTGGTCGTCGGGCGGCGCCTCGGCGGCATGCGGCGGCGGCTTCAGGACCGCGGCCGCGCAAGCCTGGGCGTCGATCACGCGCTGGGCATCGTCGACGTTCGTGGTCAGGAACAGGTCTACCGCGAAGGCATCGAGATAGTCCACCACCGACTGCCCGCCGGTGAAGGCATGGCGCGAAATCGCCAGCCCGCGCGAGCGGATGTTGTTGAAGACGCGGACACCGGTCTCCGGGCTGTTGCGCGACATGACGACGACTTCGACCAGCGGCTTCGATTCCGAGGTCGCGTAGCGGTTCAGGCCGAGCAGGGCACGCACCAGCGCCATCCCGGTGCCGTCGCGCAGCGGCTCGTTCTCGCGCTCCAGCATGTAGGCGCGGTACTCGTCGAGCGCATTGCGCGGGCTTTTCGCGGACCTGGCTTTGTAGACGGCGTCGGCTTCGGCCAGATCGAACAGGGCGGTGGCCGAGATGCCGACCACGAGGGTGCTGGAAAGGTCGAGGGACATGGCTGCGATGAAATCAAATGAGTGGACGCCGGTTATCAGATGATAAGCGACGCATGCGTCGGATGACGCTTTGCCTGGTAAGAATATTCCTTCAGGAAAGTCTTGGGTGGCGAATCCCGGCAGTTGTTGAGTTCGAGCAACTACGATTTCTAGAATTGAATGATAATGATTCGCATTTACAATCGAGAAGAACTGGGATACAGTAAAACTATCCTGTTAGCCGAGGGTTGCCATGACTGCCTCCCATACTTCCTGCAACTGCTTCGTCGTCGCGTCCGGCCCCGTGGGCCAGATTCTCGCCTGCCCCGATTGCGGCACTATCCACATCGCCCTGCCGCAAGTTTCGCTGCGGCTGTCGCCGGACCGCTTCCGCGACCTCAGTATCACGGTGGCCAAGGCCCAGCACCTGCTGGACGAAGCCCGCGCCCAGCTGGCGGAGAAACAGGCCGGCACGCGGCCTTTGCATTGAGGAGGCGGGCATGTGCGAACACGATTGCAAACCGTCCACGCTCGACGACAGCGGCAGCTCGCGCCGCAAGCGCCTGTGGGAGCTGCCCACCAACTGCCACTGCCCGACCATCGGCGTCTGCCTGCCGCTGGCCATGCTGCGCCGCCTGGTCAACAAGGTGCTGGTACGCCCGCTCGACGGCGACGACTACGACGTCCACGTCTGGGCCGTGCACGAATGCGCGAGCCGCAACCGCATGTCTGAACTGCTGCAGCGCACGCTCGACGAGCGCTTCGCCGTCGTGCTGCGCCAGTTCCGCAGCCTGCGCGACGCCGGCGCGCTGCAAGCGGCCTGGCGCCAGGCGGTGGACCGCGGCGACGTTGCCGGCGCCTTCTGGGCCACGCTGACCCATCCGCGCTGCGACCTCGCGATGATCGAATCCGTGGTGCGCGACATGCACATGATCCAGCACCAGGCCGGGGCCAGCGCGCGGGTCGACCTGGGGCGCTTCGCGGCATTGGAAAAGCACAGCGCCGATCTTGGGCGTGAGCTCGAGCAGGGGCGCGAGAAGGCTGCGCGTGCCGCCGATGCGCGGGCACGCGACATGGCGCGCCTGAACGAGCAGGCGCTGCAACTGCGTGCCGATGTGGCGCAGCGCGATGCGACGATCGAGTCGCTGCGGCGCGAGCTGCAGGCGCTGCAGGATGCGTTGCCGGATATGCGTGACCGTGAACGGCTGCTGCGGCGGGTCGAGGAGCTGGAGGCGCGTGAGGAGGCTTTGGCGAACAAGATGGTGCAGTTGCGCCAGCGTTTTGCGCGCGAGCGTGCAGAAGCGCTTGCAGTTGCGGTGCCGGTGGCTGTGGTGCCTTCTGCGCCTTTGCAGCCGATGGCTGAGCCGGGGCTCAAGCTGGCTGACAAGACGGTTCTGTGCGTCGGTGGGCGTAGCGGGAATGTGCCGAACTATCGCGAATTGCTGGAGCGGGAAGGGGCGCGCTTCATGCACCATGATGGTGGGTTGGAGCAGGCCAGCGAGTTGCTCGACACTAGCCTGGCTGCCGCTGACCTGGTGATTTGCCAGACCGGGTGCATCAGTCACCAGGCTTATTGGCGGGTGAAGGATTTTTGCAAGCGGAATGGGAAGCGGTGTTTGTTTGTGGATAATCCGAGTACGTCGAGTTTGTCGGTGTGTTTGAGGCGGGTTGCGGAGCCGGCTTGAGGCAATGCGGCACAGCAAAATCTCAATGGCCTTCAACGGACTGTCGCGGGCAGGCTGCCGATCAGCTTGCATCCGCATTCCGTCGTGCATCCTTCGACCGCAACGGGTATCCCGTTGACTGTCAGTGTGTCGTGGGCGGTAATTATCTTGTTTATGCCGTGCGGTTTGCCGCCGGGGTAAGGCAGCGGGCAGTTAACTTTGTCACCTAGCCGGGCGATTGCTCTTCCTCTAATGTCGTGGTCGGGTGAACCGGTGATCACTGTGCCGCCGTGATCGGTTTTGTCTCCGACTGTGATGATCTTCAGTGACATTTGGGCTTCCAGTGGAATCGGTGACCTTGGTAAATCGGTGGGACGTCCGGCTTAGGCTCAACTGCGTTCCGAATTTCCTACCATGGTGGCCGCTCAACTGGTGGCAGCGGCCGGCTGCCGGTTTTTTGTCGGCCTCCTGCGCTTACTCGCTGGAGAGGTTCGACTGCTAACGCTCACGACACAAATGCAGCTTTGCGCTACTGACGCTATCGGTATGCCATTTTCGAATGGACCAGGCTATCGTTGGCGAGGGGCGTGAGTAGATGGTCGTACGCGTCATAACGGTGATGTTCGCTGCTGACGCTGTCCTTCAAGAAGGTGATCCCATCTGCGCTGGCCGCCATCAGCTTTACGCCTGCCTTGTAGGCAAACTTGCGCATGATCAAACAATGAGAAGAGAATGCACGGCTGCTTTCGACTCGGGCCCAATACCGCCACGAACTCTCAAGAGATATATAATGGTTTATCTATACCGAATCTCGATACCGCACCAAGTCGACCTCAGATCGGCTCTCGAAACGACCCCACCCCAAGTAAAATCGAACACGTCGGCACCTAATGACGTCGATGAGGGTGAGCATTCCAGTTGCTTGGAGAGTATCGTTGTCAGCTTTTTCTTTTCGGCCAGAAGATCTTTCTCCGTGGCGTCATAACCTAAGGCGGCCACCTTACTTTGTTCGAGCGTCAGCGTGACCCCGTGTACGACGTCTCTGAAGAATCTGATACCCGCCACAAAGCGCTGCCCCCATAACTTAATTGAAACCGGGCCATACACAACAAAATCTGGAGCGGAGTTTAGAGCAGACATATGCTGACCTAGGCCACGGTCAAACTCGGAGCGTGCAAGTTCGGGACAGGCTATCACTTGATCATCGGTGCGCAAGTCACCACTGTCTGACGAAAAGTAGCTATTCAATGGTTTCATTTTGAGAATTTTACAATTGGACCACTGGTCAATTTGGGTTTATCGCCGTTTTCAATGAAGTATTGAGGTAAGCGTAAAGCCAGCACCGTCTGGACGTAATGCACGCGAGACTCCAGAGTAGTTCCCGCTATTTTTTGGTGGGAATCACAGTGGACACAGCGGTCAAACAGGGAACGCGTAAAGGGCGCCCGAACTATTCATTGGACTTCAAGCGGCGCCTGGCCGTTGCGGCCTGCGCGCCGAACATTTCGGTGTCGAAGCTGGCCTTGGAGCATGCGGTCAATTCGAACATGGTTTTCAAATGGCGTCGGCAGTACCGCGTCGGACTCCTTGGCACTGATCCTGGGCCGGCATTCCTGCCGGTCGCCGTGCAGATGACGCCGAGAAGCGAGTCTGCTCCGGTAACTGCCGAGGCGCCCGAGCCCAAGGTCAGCGGCGGTACCATTGAAATTCTGATTGGCGATGCCGTCGTGCGTGTACAGGGCAAGGTCGACGCCCAGCTCCTGCGCACAGTGGTCCAGAGTCTGCGCCCATGATGGGCCTGCCGGTGGGTACACGCATCTGGATTGCGGCCGGTGTGACCGATATGCGCTCGGGCTTCAACGGTTTGGCGGCAAAGGTGGAGACGGCCTTGAAGGAAGATCCGTACAGCGGCCACGTGTTCGTTTTCCGCGGCCGGCGCGGCGACCTTGTGAAGGTGCTGTGGTGGACTGGCGATGGGCTGTGCCTGCTGTGCAAACGGCTCGAGCGCGGCCGCTTCGTCTGGCCTCAGGCTAGTGAAGGCACGGTGACGCTGACGCAAGCGCAGCTCTCGATGCTACTGGAAGGGATCGACTGGCGCCGGCCCGAGCGCACCTGGCGCCCGCAGTCGGCCTTGTAAACGTGGCAGGACCCGCGTAAACTGGGCTGCATGCTTAATGCCGCCCACCTGCCCGACGATATCGCCGCCTTGAAGGCGATGCTGCTGGCCAGCGAAGCGCGCGTGGCGCACCTGTCCGCTGAACTATCGACCCGCACGGCCGAAATCGAGCACCTCAAGCTGGTGCTGGCCAAGCTACGTCGCATGCAATTCGGCCGCCGCTCCGAGAAGCTCGACCAGCAAATTGAACAGCTGGAACTCAAGCTCGAGGATCTTGAGGCCGAAGCGGCGGTGGCCGAAGCACAGGCACCTGTGGAAATGGCTCCGCGCAGGAAGGCCGAACGCAAGCCGCTGCCGTCGCACCTGCCGCGCGAAGACCGCATACTGCTTCCATCCAGTGAGGCCTGCCCGGATTGCGGCGGCAAACTCAAGACCTTGGGCGAAGACGTGTCGGAACAGCTGGAGTTTGTGCCGGCCAGCTTCCGCGTCATCCGTCACGTGCGTCCCAAGCTGGCCTGTGCCTGCTGCGATCGAATCGTGCAGGCGCCTGCGGCCAGCCGCCCCATCGAACGTGGCCTTCCTGGCCCGGGTTTGCTGGCACACGTGCTGGTAGCGAAGTACGCCGACCACGTGCCCCTGTACCGCCAGAGCGTGATCTACGCGCGCGAGGGCGTGGAACTGGATCGCTCCCTGCTGGCCAGCTGGGTGGGCGCGGCCAGTGCGCTGCTGCGGCCCCTGTCCGAGGCGTTGCGCCGCCATGTCTTCGCCGCCGCCAAGCTGCACGCCGACGACACGCCGTTGCCTGTACTGGCACCGGGCAACGGCAAGACGCGCACGGCGCGCCTGTGGACCTATGTACGCGACGACCGCGCCAGCGGCGCCACCGAGCCGCCCGCCGTGTGGTTTGCCTACTCGCCTGACCGCAAGGGAGAACATCCGCAAGCGCACCTGGCCGGCTTTACTGGCGTGCTGCAGGCCGACGCGTACGCGGGCTTCAATGCCGTCTACGGCAGCGGACGCGTCGTCGAGGCGGCCTGCTGGGCGCACGCACGCCGCAAGTTTTATGACCTGCACGCGGCGCGCCCGTCGCCTCTGACCGCCGAGGCGCTGCGCCGCGTCGGCGAACTGTACGCCATCGAAGAGGCCATCCGCGGCAAGCCACCAGACGAGCGCCTCGCCGAACGACAGGCACGGGCCAGGCCGTTGCTCGACGACCTGGAGCGCTGGCTGCACGCCACGCTCGCCACGCTGTCGCGCAAGTCGGATACGGCGGGGGCCATCCTGTACGCGCTC
>CAJYQM010000128.1 GCA_913777025.1 uncultured Massilia sp.
GTTGCCGATCAGGTAGCCGGACAGCGCAAAGAACAGGTCGACGCCGGCCCAGCCGATCTCGCCGACCCAGCCGAAGGTGGGCGCGTCGCTGACGAACAGCACGTAATGGTGCAGCACCACCAGCGTCACCGCGAGCGCACGCAGGGTGTCGAGTCCGTGGATCCTGGATTGCGCTGCGCTGTGCATGGTGTGGCCGTGTCCGAAAAACCGCGATGATGCCATGCCGCCATCCCAGCGGCCAGGCTTTTGCGGCTAGAATGCCCGCACCGACATTTCCTTTACTCCCAAAAGCATGAGCGCCACCAGCACGCTGCAATTCAAATCCGTCAACTACACCGGCCTCGGCCAGGGCCCGCGCGTCATCATCATGGGCGCGACCCATGGCAACGAGGTCTGCGGCACCCAGGCCATTACCCGCGTCATGGCGGAACTGGACAGCGGCAAGCTGCACATCGCGAACGGCAGCGTGACCTTCGTCCCCATCGTCAACCCGCTGGCCTACGCGAAAAACACGCGCTCGGGCGACCGCAACCTGAACCGCGACCTGTCGCCGAAAGCCCATCCGCAGGATTTCGAAGACCGCGTCGCCAACTGGCTGTGCCCGCTGCTGGCCCGGCACGACGTGCTGCTCGACCTGCACTCCTTCAACGCCGCCCATGGCGAGCCCTTCGTGATGGTGGGCCCGCTCGACAACGACGGCCCGCTGGAGCCGTTCAAGCACATGGCCGAAGAACGCGCGCTGGCACGCCGCCTGGGCGTGCGCCGCTTCGTGACCGGTTGGATGGCGGCCTATGGCGGCGGCGTGCAGCGCCGCGCACGCAACCCCGGCGGCAACGCGGCCGAACTGGAAACCGTACTGCGCTACGGCATGGGCACCACCGAATACATGCGCAGCACCGGCGGCTACGCGCTGACCCTGGAATGCGGCCAGCATCTCGATCCGCAGGCGCCGGAAGTGGCCTACCGCGCAATCCTGAACACCCTCGCCTTCCTCAAGCTGATCGAGGCACCGGAACCGTCGCCGGTGCCCTTCGAGGAGATGGAAGCGCTGCAGATGGTGGTCGTGCACGACAAGCTCGACGCCGGCGACCGCTTCACCCGCCAATGGGCCAGTTTCGATGCGGTCAGCGAAGGCGACCAGATCGGCGTGCGCGCCGACGGCACGCCGGTGACGGCCGAGTTCTCGGGACGCATCCTGTTCCCGGACACGAACGCCGGCCCGAACCAGGAGTGGTATTACATGACGCGCCCGAACCCGCAGTTCGGCCGCGAGTAAGCCGCGGCCCCCGGCGGCCGCGCTGTAACGGGCCGATTCAATGGAACACGCCGACGGCAAGTTCCGCCCAGGCCAGCAGCAGCGCCGCCGCCAGCGCCAGCCCGCCGATGATGCGGTGGGTGCGCTGGCCGATGCGCTGGACCGCGAGTTCGTAGACCAGCCCCGTGCCGCACAGCAGCATGGCGGCGACGATGAAATCCAGTGGCCCCCAGTTGACTTCGGACGTGAAACGCATCGCCACCGCCGGCACGCACAGGATGGCCGCCGTGATGAGGAGCACGCGCAGCACGCGCCTGTTGACGGTGCGGCGCAGTTCGTTGTCGCGGTCTCGGGTCAGGGTTTGCATGATGCTTCCTTTCGGCTCGGCTCACGGATGACCCCATCATACCTTGCCCGCCGTACGCGTGTTCAAGACCGCCATCACGTCCTGCACGCCGATCGCATCGACCCAGTCGTCGCGGCCGGCGACGGTAATGACGGTGCTGTTGTCGCGGTCGATCGGCGCCCATTCCGGACTCTTTCGGCGCATCAGGGCAATCACCGGCACGTGGACCGCGTTCGCCAGGTGCATGACCGCCGTTTCCACCGAAATCACGAGGTCGCACAGGCTGAGGATGGCCGGCAGTTGGAAGAAATTGTCTTCGGCGCTGAACAAATGGGTATGTGCAAGGCCCTGGTGAGAAAACAGCTTCCTTGCATGCTCCAGTGCCTCCGGCACGACGTTGACCACGAAGCCGGCATCGGCCCAGGCCGGATCGCAGCGCATCGTGCGTACCAGTCCGATGACCCGTTCCAACGGCCAGTTGCGCTCGATCGATTTCGAAAAGGCGTTCACGAAGACCACCCTGGCCGGGGCTTGCTCCACGTGCTCGAGCCCGTTGCGGAAACCCCAGTCGGCAAATTGCGCGTGCGCATAGCGCATCCAGCGCTCGCCGATCTCGAGTACCGGATAGCGCGCGGCGGGTGCGATGTCGATCCCGAACAGCTGCCCGAACCAGTCCGCGTAGATGTCGCTGATGTGCCGGTCCGGTTGTGCCGCCGCGGTGTAGGCAGGGATGAAGGCGTCGAGCTTGCGGTAGCACAGGTGCTTCGGCAAGTCGTAGGGCCTCACGCGCTTCTTCTGCCCGACCACGAAGCCGCCGGGACTGATCCTGCGCGCCAGGACCGCATACTTGTGGCGTTCCAGCACCGCCAGCGACACCACCAGCGGATAGGCTTGCTCGCGCGCCTGCGCCAGCGACTGCCGGAACAGCGCCGGGCTATAGGTTTCCTTGTAGACGCGGTGGATGAACGGGCATTCGGCCAGCCAGTCGTACAGCGCGTATTTTTTCAGGTGCGGCCATGCGGATGCACGGGCGGTGCGGCGCCGCTCGTCGACCCAGAGGTGGATCTCGATGTGCGGATAGGCACGGGCAAAGGCGCGCAGGCCGCTTTGCAGGTAAGCGAACTCGCCCAGCGCCTTTGCCCGTGCCTATCCGCACATCGAGATCCACCTCTGGGTCGACGAGCGGCGCCGCACCGCCCGTGCATCCGCATGGCCGCACCTGAAAAAATACGCGCTG
>CAJYQM010000129.1 GCA_913777025.1 uncultured Massilia sp.
ATTTCGGCACCGGCTACTCCAGCCTGGCCGCGCTGCGCCGCTTCCCGCTCCACAGCCTCAAGATCGACCGTTCCTTCGTGGCCGACATCGACGGTGCCGCGCCGGGGGACGACCCGCGCGCCGACGACACCGCCATCGTCAAGGCCGTGATCGCGCTGGCGCGTTCGATGAAGCTGGACGTGATCGCCGAAGGCGTCGAGACCCGCCGCCAGCAAGCCTTCCTCGACGCCCACGGCTGCCACCGGATGCAGGGCTACTGGTTCAGCCGTCCCTTGCCCGCGCCCGAGCTCGAGCAGCTGCTGCGCACCCGCGCGGAGGGTATGGCGGCATGAATCCATTCGAGCGCATGACGCTGCCGGCACGCCTGGCGCTGCTGGCCGGCCTGCTCGTCGCCGGCATGGCGGTCCTGGTCCTCGACCCCGGCCTGCTGCCCTGGCAGCCGGGCTGGTACGTCCTGGCCCACACCAGCCTCGAGGTGTTCTCGGTGGTGGTGACGATGCTGGCGTTTTCCACGGGCTGGCACGGCATCGGCAACCGGGTGCCGCTGCGCGTGGCGCTGCTGGCGCCGGCGGCGCTGGCGATCGGCCTGTTCGACATCGGCCACCTGATGCTGGTGCGCGGCGTGCCTGGCGTGAACGGGCCGGCCGCGGTGGCCGGCGGCATCGCCTTTTCGCTGATTTCGCGTGCGGTCGGCGCGCTGGCGCTGCTGGCGGCGGCGCTGGCGCCGCGCGAGCGCATGGTCGGCAAGCGCGTCCACACGCTGGCACTGGCCGGCGCGCTGGGCGTGACGGTCGCCGTCTTCTGGCTGGCGCTGGGCGCGCCGCACCTGCTGCCGGCCACGCGCGTGCCGGGGCAGGGCCCGACCCCCTTCAAGACCGGCTGCGAGATCGCCATCATCGCCATCGGCGCGCTGGCCGCCGTGCTGCTGGGGATGCGCGCGCGCCGGACCCGGCTGCGCACCGACCGCTACCTGGCCATGGCCGCGCTGGCCGGCGGCCTGGGCGGCATCGGCTTCACGCTCTATGCGCGCCCGGACGACGTGCTCAGCATGGTGGGCCACGTCTATAAAGGGATCGCCTACCTGTTCCTGTACAGTGCGGTGCACGTGGGCGCGGTGCAGGCGCCCTACATCCGCCTGATGCGCTCGGAACGCTCGCTGCTGGAAAGCGAGCAAAAGTTCCGCAGCCTGATGGAATGCGCGCCGGACGCGATCGTGCTGGCCGCGCCGGACGGCCGCATCGCGATGATGAATGCGCGCGCCGAGGAGATGTTCGGGGTGGGGCGCGATGCCGCGGCCGGGCTGGCGCTGGACCTGCTGGTGCCGCCCGACGACGGCGTCGAGGTGCAGGCCTGCCGGCGCCTGGACGACGTGCCGTTCCCGGCCGAGGTGCGGCGCGCCGCCACCCCGGCCGGCCAGCAGATCGCGATCGTGCGCGACGTGTCCGAGCGGCGCCGCCTGGAGCACGCGCTGGTCGAGCAGCTGACCTACGACGCCCTGACCGGGCTGCCGAACCGGCGCCGCATCCTCGAGACGCTGGACGAGGCCACGCTGGGCGCGCGCCAGGACGGGCGCACGCTGGCGGTGCTGGTGTTCGACATCAATGCCTTCCGCAAGATCAACAGCGGCTACGGCTGGTCCGGCGGCGACGACGTGCTGCGCGAATGCGTGGACCGCCTGGCGCGCCAGCTGGCCAGCGGCGACACCCTGGCGCGCCAGGGCGGCAACGAATTCATCGTGGTCCAGAAATCGTCCGGGCGCGAGGCCGCGGCGGCGCTGGGCGGCGCCCTGCTGGGCTGCATGCGCGAGCCCTTCCTGCTGGGCGGCCAGCGCGTGTTCCTGACGGCCAGCATCGGCATCGCGCTGCTGCCGGCGGATGCGCCGCTTGCGGATGCGTCATCGGCGGAGCTGCTGCAGATGGCGCAGCTGGCGATGAGCGGGGCGCGCGCCGACGGTCCGGGGCGGCTGCGCTTCCACACGGCCGAGATGGCGCACGCGATCCGCGAACGCGTCGAGATGGAAGCCCTGCTGCGCCACGCCCTCGAGCGAGGCCAGCTGGTGCTGCAGTTCCAGCCGCGCGTGTCGGTGACGAACGGGCGCATGGTCGGCGTCGAGGCCCTGGTGCGCTGGCGCCACCCGGTGCTGGGCCTGGTGCCGCCGGCGCGCTTCATACCGCTGGCCGAGGAAACCGGCCTGATCGAGGAGCTGGACCTGTGGGTGCTGCGCGAAGCCTGTTCCCGGGCCGCGGGATGGCGCCGCGAAGGGATGGACCCGGGCCGTGTCTCGGTCAACCTGTCGGCGCGCCAGTTCCAGCAGGCCGGCCTGGCCGACCGTGTGCGCCTGGTGCTGCAGGAGAGCGGCTTGTCCCCGTCGGCGCTGGAACTGGAGATCACGGAAAGCACGGTGATGCGCGACACCGAGGAAGCGGCCGGGGTGCTGCGCTCGCTGAAGGCGCTCGGGGTGGCACTGTCGATCGACGACTTCGGCACCGGCTACTCGTCGCTGAGCTACCTGAAGCGCTTCCCGATCGACGTGCTGAAGATCGACCG
>CAJYQM010000130.1 GCA_913777025.1 uncultured Massilia sp.
TCGAGATCGAGGAAGACCTGATCGAGGAAGTTGCGCGCGTCTATGGTTTCGAGAACATCCCGACCTTGCCGCCGGTGGCCCCGAGCGCCATGCTGATCGAGCCGGAAAACACCCGCTCGCTGTTCGCGATCCGGCACCAGCTGGCCGACCTCGGCTACCAGGAAGTGGTCAACATGAGCTTCGTGGAGCAGCAGTGGGAAGCGGACTTTGCCGATAACCAGGACCCGATCCGCCTGCAGAACCCAATCGCCAGCCAGATGAGCGTGATGCGTTCGTCACTGGTCGGCAGCCTGATCTCCAACGTGCGCTACAACCTGAACCGCAAGGCGGGCCGCGTGCGCGTGTTCGAAGTCGGCGCCGTGTTCAAGCGCAATGCCGAGGTCCAGGACGGTCCGCTGTCGGTGGCCGGTTTCGAGCAGCCGAAGCGCGTGGCGGCGATTGCCTACGGCCCGGCGGCGGAAGAACAGTGGGGCCTGCCGACCCGAGCGGTGGACTTCTTCGACATCAAGGGTGACCTGGAAGCGCTGTTCGCGCCACGCCAGGTCCGCTTCGAGCGCCTGGAACATCCGGCCCTGCACCCGGGCCGTTGCGCCGCGGTCGTGGTCGACGGCAAGCAGGTCGGCTTCATCGGTGAACTGCATCCGCGCTGGCAGCAGAAGTACGACCTGCCGCAGGCGCCGGTGCTATTCGAGGTCGATGCCGAGGCGCTGCGCCAGCGCGAGTTGCCGCGTTATAGCGAAATTTCCAAGTTCCCGGGCGCTACGCGCGACCTGGCACTGGTGGTCAAGCAGGACGTGCCGGCCCAGGCTTTGCTGGATGCGTTCAGCGCCGAGATATCGTCGAATCCGGTTGGGAAACTCGTGCAAGCCATTGTTTTGTTTGATGAATATCGCGGCAAAGGTTTGGAACAAGATGAAAAAAGTCTTGCTTTCCGCTTTGGCTTGCAAGATACTCAATCGACGCTGCAGGACGACGCGGTCGAGGCTATCATGGCCGCGCTGGCCACTGCGGCACAACAAAAACATGGCGCGAAACTACGCGCCTGAGGGGCGCCTGGCTGGGTCCCATATTCCGAAACTTCGTTTGAATATCTGAAGGCAGGGTTTCAAAATTAACAATAACGACGTTGATTCCGCCGTACTCCAAGAAGCGCTGGCCGCCGACCTGCATCGCGCGATGCAGGTGGCCAGGGTACGGAAAGAAGCGGAAAAGGAATTGCCGACCTTGACCAAGGCGGAGCTGGCCGAACTGCTGTTCGAGCAGGTCGGCCTGAACAAGCGCGAAGCCAAGGACATGGTCGAGACCTTCTTCGATGAGATCCGCAACGCGCTCGAGCGCGGCGAGGCGGTGAAGTTGTCCGGCTTCGGCAACTTCCAGTTGCGCGACAAGCCGCAACGCCCCGGCCGCAATCCGAAAACCGGGGAAGAAATCCCCATCACGGCGCGCCGCGTCGTGACCTTCCACGCCAGCCAGAAACTGAAAGGCATGGTCGAGGAAACGAGCCCGGTCAATCCGGGCGCGTCCTCGCTGGCGCGCGCCGCCTGATCGAGGCTCGCCACGCTTGACGTTTCGCTGCTCAAATAAGCCATGAATGACCGACCGAACAAGACTGAACCGACCGTGTTGCCGCCGATCCCGGCCAAGCGTTATTTCACGATTGGAGAAGTCAGCGAATTGTGCGGGGTCAAGCCGCACGTGTTGCGCTACTGGGAGCAGGAATTTACTCAGCTGAAGCCTGTCAAACGCCGTGGAAACCGCCGTTATTATCAGCACCACGAAGTGCTGTTGATCCGGCGTATCCGCGAACTGTTGTACGAGCAGGGCTTCACCATCAGCGGCGCCCGCAACCGTCTCGACGGCCGTCACGCCGCACTGGACGAAGCCGAGCTCGTGCCCGACACGCCACCGGCGCCAACCATCGCACCGGACGCCCTGCGCGAGGAATTGCAGGCGATCCTCGCCCTGTTACGCGGGCATTCGCAGGCGGCCTGAGCCAGTTTGGGGCGTTTGGCTGGACTCAAGCATTCGTGCTCCTGTTGTTCTGCACCCTGGAGGTGCTAGAATGTCACTTGCGAATTTTGCTGACTCAAACGCATTACCTGAACGGGGCGTGAGGTGTCAGCCTCGGCTCTTTCCTGTACCAGGAAAAATCTAAGGGAAGACAATGATACGCGTTGCCATTTGTGACGATCACCAGATAGTTCGAGCAGGTTTCAAACAGATTTTTTCGTCCTCGGGCGAATTTGAAGTCGTTGCCGAAGGCGCGACCGGGCGCGAAGCCCTCGATATCGCACGTCGCGAGATCTGCGACGTCCTGCTGCTGGACATTGCGATGCCCGACCAGAGCGGCATCGATATTTTGCGTACCATCCGCCAGGGTCAACCGAACCTGCCGGTACTGATCCTGTCCGGCTATCCGGCACAGCAATATGCGCTGAACCTGTTCAAGATGGGCGCCAACGGCTACCTGAACAAGGAATGCGACGCGGACGAGCTCAAGACCGCCGTACGTACGGTCTTCCAGGGCCGCCGCTACGTCAGTTCCCAGGTCGGCGAACTGCTGGCCCAGAGCTTCGACCGCGATCCCAACACCGCGCTGCATACGGAGCTGTCGGACCGCGAATTCCAGGTGTTCCTGCGCCTGGCGAAGGGCGCGACCGTGTCCGACATCGGCAATGCCTTGTCGCTGTCGATCAAGACAGTGTCGACCTACCGCACCCGCATCATGGAAAAGATGGGTCTGCAGTCGAACAGCGACCTGACCTATTACGCCATGAAAAACAACCTGCTCGATTGAGCAGGCGAGGGCGGCTCTCGGGTCGCCCGTTTCACTTTCAGGGCGCAAGCCTGCGTCCGCTCGATTTCCCTCCCCCGGCGGCCTTTACTGCCGCGTGCCTTGCCCTCGCATTCTCCCCTTCCTGCCTGTACTGACCGCGATCGACAGCCCTACATCGCACTTGCCAATATGTAAGTTGATGTAAGGAATTGTTTCTTTCTCGTGGTCTTCATGCCACAATTCAACTGTTGCGGGTCGATATGACGCGCACGGCTGTTTCTTCGGGGCTATAATGGTCCGGACAGTCAATACTGGGCGAAAGGACGCTTCGAGGATGTATTTCACAACCGACCCCAAGTTCAGGCCGGTGCGCAGTCTTCCGTGGTACCAGACCCTCTTGTGCGTGGTGTGTGTATTGTTCCTCGTACTGAACGGCGTCAGCCTGGTACGTAACCTCGACGGATTGAATGCGGCCAATACCCGCCAAGCCCAGGCCGACCGCGTCTCGGCGCGCCTGCAATACCTGAACCTCCTCGTGACTGATGCCGAAAGTGGCCTGCGCGGTTACTTCCTGTCCGGCTCGGATACCTATCTCGGCCCGCTGCGTACCGCCGAGCGCGAACTCGGGCGCGAATTCGACAGCCTCAAGACTTTGTTGGCCGACAATCCATCCCAGCTGAAGAACCTGGCGCAGCTGCGCAGCCTGGTCATGCGCCGCCTCGGCCTGCTGGACCAGGCGCTGCAGGTCTACCGCCACGGCGGCCTCGACGACATCATCGCCATCGCGCGCACCGCGGAAGACAAGACCCACATGGACGAGATCCGGCTGCAGGTCGTGATCATGACGGGCGAGCAGAATGAACTGCTGGCCGCGCGCGGCAATGCGTTCTACGACCAGGCCCGGCGTACGGCCCTGCTGGGTGTCGGCATCAATATTGCCGCGCTGCTCGTGCTGGTGCTGTTCTATAACCTGATACGCCGCGGTTTCCGCCTGCGCCTGCAGGCCGAACACGCGCTACAGCAAACCAATGACGGCCTGGAATCCCTGGTGGCCTCGCGCACCGAGCAACTGTCGGTCCTGTCGCGCCACCTGATCCGCGTGTCGGAAGAAGAAAAGGCGCGCCTGGCGCGCGAGCTGCACGACGAAATGGGCGCCAACCTGACCGCGATCGGCATGCAGCTGGCCAGCGTCGGCGCCAAGCTGGAGAACAGCCACCCCGAGCAGGCGGCATCGCTGGCCCACGCGCGCAAGATCCTGGTCGATACGGTGGAACTGAAGCGTCGCATCGTCGAAGACTTGCGCCCCAGTCTGCTGGATAACATGGGCCTGGCGGCCGCGCTGACCAGTTATTGCGAGGACTTTGGCCGCGCCACCGGCCTGGATTGCGAAGCCCTGGTCGACGACGAGGTCGACGAGGCGGGCCCGATGCAGGCGATCGCACTGTTCCGCATCGCCCAGGAATCGCTGAACAACGTGGCCAAGTACGCCAAGGCGCGCCAGGTCATCGTGCATCTGGCGCGCGAGGGCGAGGCGCTGGTGCTGGAAGTGACCGATGATGGTATCGGCATTCCGCCGGATGCGATGCGCCGTCCGAAATCACATGGTTTGCTGGGAATGCGCGAACGCGCCTTGCTGCTGGGTGGGACTTTGAAGGTGGACCGTGGGGTCAAGGGAATCGGCACCATGGTGCAGGCTTGCGTGCCGCTGGTCATGCCGGGCGCCGAGGCCACGAGCAGCGCGTCAAGCGATGCCCTGGCTGTGTCGGCATTGGTGAGTCAAGCAGAAGGTGAGGCAGAGAAGCAACAACCGTCACCGCCGCGGCCCAGGCCCGCCGCCCCCGCCCAGATGGTGCTGGGCGCTGCGGACCAGGTGGCGGTGCAATTCATCAGCGTGCAACGTCCATCAGCAGACGGTCGTACTCGCTTTTAGCGACTTTGTAGCATTCGCCGGCGTAGTCTTCCAGGCCCTGGCGGTTCAGCACGGTGATGTTGCCGCGGCGGTACTGGATCAGGCCTTCGTCCTGCAGCTTGCCGGCGGCGGCCGTGATGCTTTCGCGGCGCACACCCAGCATGATCGAGATCAGTTCCTGGGTCACTTTCAGTTCATTGCTGGCCGAGCGGTCCAGGCGGTCCAGCAGCCAGCGGCACAGCTTCTGCTCGATCGAGCTGTGGCGGCCGCCGACGGCGTTCTGGGCCATCTGGGCGAACAGGGCATTGGTGTAGCGCATCAGCAGCTGGGGCAGGGCGCCGCCCTTGTTGAAGGCGTCGCGCAGATACTGGGTCTTCAGGCGGTAGCCGTAGCCGGCGCTCTGGACCACGGCGCTGCAGGTGGCGCGCTCGCCCATGAACAGCGACACGCCGACGGCGCCTTCGTGGCCGACCACGGCGATCTCGGTGGTCGCACCGTCTTCCATCACGTACAGCAGCGAAACGATGGCGGTGGTCGGGAAATAGACGTATTCGAGTTTGCTGCCGTATTCGAACAGTTCCTTGCCGAAAGGCAGCGGAACCAGTTCCAGGTGCTCAAACAGGGTTTCCAGGTCTTGGCGCGGCAGGGCCGCGAGCAGCTCGTTTTGTTGGGTGCCGCTGTAGCTCACGACCGGGCGGGCCGCGGTTTTCAGTTCCTCAGAGGTGGTGGGGATCTGGCCAAGCGATTTCTTTTGCGCGGCAGCACCAAGTTGAGCGTTATTCATTTTATGTCCTCTTTATCTCTGTCTTACGTCGGGGGCGATTGCTTGGATGGGTTTCCTCATCGCGATGTGAGAAGATTAACGGTTACGTCTGTTGGCGAACATAAGACTGGCTGTCGCCCCCCTGTAGGTCCTATGCATGATGTTTTGTCAGTGCAGTCCTACTAGAGGAAAATGGCAAAGCGCCGCCCGAGCGTGGCCGGCAGGCCCGAATTTCGTTGTCATCCAAGCCACGGGTAGCTCAGCAGTAGCACGAGGTCAAAATCTTTTCCTTACCGTTCATGAATGCTGTGGATGGGCAATCCCGACCGGCCCGCGAATCCCACCGCCGCGTTCCGCTTCCCCTCTGGTGAAACGTTTGCCCGGCGGTCCGAATCAATTCACACAAGCTGCCCCGGAGCCGGTAAAATCGAGAGTTTTGTAAGCGCCGCCGAGGCGGAGACCATGTCCAACGAAACTGCAGCCATCACCCCCGAATCCAGCGACGCCGAAACCGGTGCCGCGAGCGTCAAACCGGCCGCCCTGATCGCCCGCGAAGTCGCGCGCCGCCGCACTTTCGGCATCATTTCCCACCCCGACGCGGGTAAGACCACGCTGACTGAAAAGTTGCTCCTGTTCTCCGGTGCGATCCAGCTGGCGGGTACGGTCAAGGGCCGCAAGAGCGGCCGCCACGCGACCTCGGACTGGATGGACATCGAGAAACAGCGCGGCATTTCGGTGGCGTCGTCGGTCATGCAGTTCGACTTCCGCGACCACGTGATCAACCTGCTCGACACCCCGGGCCACCAGGACTTCTCGGAAGACACCTACCGCGTGCTGACCGCGGTCGACTCGGCCCTGATGGTGATCGACGCCGCCAAGGGCGTGGAGGAACAGACGATCAAGCTGCTGGATGTCTGCCGCATGCGCGACACCCCGATCGTCACCTTCATGAACAAGCTGGACCGCGAGACGCGCGACCCGCTGGAACTGCTCGACGAAGTGGAATCGGTGCTCAAGATCGAATGCGCGCCGGTGACCTGGCCGATCGGCATGGGCAAGAACTTCCGCGGCGTGTACCACCTGCTGAACGATGAAGTGATGCTGTTCAAGGCCGGCGAGGAAAAGGCCGACGGCGCCTACGAGATCATCAAGGGCATCGACAATCCGAAGCTGACGGACATGTTCCCGCTCGAGATGGACCAGCTCAAGATGGAAGTGGAGCTGGTGCACGGCGCGTCCCACCCGTTCGACCTGGAACGCTTCCTGGCCGGCGTGCAGACCCCGGTGTTCTTCGGTTCCGCGATCAACAACTTCGGCGTGCGCGAGATCCTGTCGGCGCTGGTCGAATGGGCGCCGGCCCCGCGCGAGCGCGACGCCACCGTGCGCGCCGTGAAACCGGACGAGCAGCCGTTCTCCGGCTTCGTCTTCAAGATCCAGGCCAACATGGACCCGGCCCACCGCGACCGTATCGCCTTCCTGCGCGTGTGCTCGGGACGTTTCGAGAAGGGCATGAAGGTCAAGCACCTGCGCCTGGGCCGCGAAGTCAAGCTGTCGTCGGTGGTGACCTTCATGGCGTCGAGCCGCGAACAGGTCGAAGAAGCCTATGCCGGCGACATCATCGGCCTGCCGAACCACGGCAACATGCAGATCGGCGACAGCTTCTCGGAAGGCGAGCTGCTGACCTTCACCGGCATCCCGTATTTCGCGCCCGACCTGTTCCGCACGGTGCGCATCCGCAATCCGCTGAAAACCAAGCAGCTGCACAAGGGCTTGCAGCAGCTGGGCGAAGAAGGCGCGGTGCAGGTGTTCAAGCCGGTCATCGGCAGCGACCTGATCCTGGGCGCGGTCGGCGTGCTGCAGTTCGAAGTGGTGGCGAGCCGCTTGCTGAACGAGTACGGCGTGGATGCCGTGTTCGAAGGTTCCAGCATCAGCAGCGCGCGCTGGGTGTCGAGCGACGATAAAAAATCGCTGTCCGACTTCGAGACGGCGCTGGCCCCGAACGTCGCCTACGACGCCGCCGGCAACCTGGCCTACCTGGCCACCTCGGGCGTCAACCTGCGCCTGACCCAGGAACGCTGGCCGAAGCTGCAGTTCCACGCGACGCGCGAGCACGCCGCCAAACTCGACTAAGTCGCATCGGCTACAGGTAGGGTGGACGCGGACGGCCAGTCGGCTTGCCGTCCACGCCGCTCAAGCGGCTGGACACCTGCCTCAGTCTCTCAAGCATCGCCTATCCCCGCGTGGACGGCGGAGCCGTCCACCCTACGAGCAGCGCTTCCAGTACGCTTGCTATCCACGCCACGAGGAACACGACGCCGCTGATCGTCATCGACAGCGGCGTCGGCACATCCGCAAGCTGCTTTTCGATCGCCGCCGGATCCAGCGCAATCTTCCCCGCCATCACCTGGTCCACCAGCACGCTGGCCTGGTCCATCGAGGTGTTCAAATACAACAGCCCACCGATCGCCGCCGGTGCCAGGAACCACAGCGCGCGCGAGCGTCTTCCGAGGTAGTACTGGCCGACGCCGGGAAAAACCAGGCCCGACAACAGGGCACCCACCACCTTTGACTTCATTGCTTCTCCTGAATGCATTGACCCAACACAAATGTGATTTTGCCGGACAGCGTAGATTCATTCAATGCATGCCGGAAATATCAATAGGCGACATCGTTGACAGGGGAGAAAACATGACGCTTGCCACCGCTTCCACCCGCTTTGCCAGAAAGGTGGGCTGATATGCTGGCCCGCCTCCGTATCGGTCCCAAACTGCTGCTGGCGCCCGGCGTCGTGCTGGTGCTGCTGATCCTGCTGTCCTGCGGCGCCTATCTTGCGATGCTACGCCAGAACGACTCGCTCGACACCATCGTCCAGCAGCGCGCCCAGCACATGCGCGCCGCTTCCGAGCTGGCCGCGTCGAGCCAGCGTGCCCATGCGCAAGCTTACCAGGTGCTCACCTGGATCAGCGGCAGCTTCCCGCGCACCCGCGTCGAACCGCTGGCGCGCGACGTCCTGCTGCAGCAGGCGGCCGTGGAACGCGGCTTCGCCGGCCTGGCCAGGCTGACCGGCGACAGCCCGGGCGAACGGCGCTACGTCGACCAGGCCCAGCGCGCCTGGGGCCTGTATGTGCTCGCCGTGCGCGACGTCATCGAAATCGCCCAGCTCGACCAGTCGATCAGCGCGAATGCCATGTCCAAGGCCGAACGCGCTTTCGCCGTGGTGACGCAGCGCCTGGCGGAGCTGTCGCGGCGCGAGCAGGAACTGTCGGAGATGGCGTCGAACGGCGCCGAGAGCGACTTCAAGACCATGTCGACGCTGATGCCGCTGGTGATCGCGCTGTCGATCGTGCTCTCGCTCGCGATCACGATGGCGGTGCGGCGCTCGCTGCTGGCCGAGGTCGGGGCGATCGAGGCGGCGGTCCACGGCCTGGCCAGCGGCGACCTGACCATCAAGCCGCGCGTCTACGGCAACGACGAGATCGCGGAGACCTCGCGCGCGCTCGATGCCAGCATCCGCAACCTGAACGGCACGCTGCGCTCGATCCTCGATTCGGCGCGCTCGATCGGCTCGGCCTCGCGCGAGATCGTGATCGGCCGCGCCGGCCTGCCGCCGCGCGCAGGGGTGCGGGCTTCGCTCGAGCAGACCGCGTCCTCCATGCAGGAACTGGCGGCGGCGATGAACCTGACCGCCGACAGCGCCCAGCAGGTCAACAGGCTCACCGAAAGCGCCTCGGCCGCGGCCCAGCAGGGCGGCAGCGTGGTGCATCGCCTGGTGACGACGCTGGAAACCGTGCGCCGAAGCGCCGGCCGCCTGGAAGAGTTGGGCGAATCGATCGAGAGCACGCTCGGGCGGGCCGGCACGCTGGCCCTGAACGCGGCGGTGGAAGCCGCGCAGACGGGGGAGCAGGGCCAGAGTTTCGCCCAGACCGCCTGCGACGTACGGGCGCTGGCCCAGCGCGCGTCGCTGGTCGCGCACGAGGCGCGCGAACTGGCGCGCCAGACGATGGCCACCATCGAAAGCGGCAGCACCTGGGCGGCCCAGGCCGGGTCCAGCATGGCGGACCTGGCCAGCTCGGTGCAGGAAGTCGGCGACATCGTCAACCGCATCGGCTGCGCCAGCGCCGAACGCGCGCAGGAACTGGCCGGCGTCAACCAGGCGATAGTGCGCATGGACGAGATGACCCAGCAGGGTTCGCGGATGGTGGAGGAGGCGGCGATGGCCGCCAGGAGCCTGCAACAGCAGGCACTGTCGCTGTCGCGCGCGGTGGCGACCTTCCGGCTGGACGAGGCGCTGCATGGCCACGACAGCATCGAACCGGACCTCAGAAGCGTAAAAGCCCCGCAAGAGACGTCCGATGGACGCCCCAGCGGGGCTGGCGGCCATCCTTACCTGCGGCTGGCAACCAGCCGCGGGCAGAGACAGCGATAAACCTGCTGCGCGTTGCAGGCGCTGTCTGCGATGCTCCGCTACGGCGGACCGGCTGTACTTTCGTACAGCTGCGCTTCTCGACAACGCCTGCCGCCGCTCGCTACGGTTTCTCGAGGTCTCTTAACGCTTACTCGTAGTCGCTGATCGGCGCGCAGCCGCAGAACAGGTTACGGTCGCCGTAGGCGTTGTCGGCGCGGCCGACCGGCGGCCAGTACTTCTTCTTGCGCAGCGAGGGCACCGGGAAGGCAGCCACCTCGCGGGTGTAGGTGTGCTGCCAGTCGTCGGCGGTGACCACTTCCGCGGTGTGCGGCGCGCCCTTCAGCGGGTTGTCCATGCGGTCGTACTCGCCGCGCTCGACCTTCACGATCTCGGCGTGGATGGTGATCATCGCCTCGATGAAACGGTCCAGCTCCGCCTTGGCTTCGGATTCGGTCGGCTCGATCATCAGCGTGCCCGGCACCGGGAAGCTCATGGTCGGGGCGTGGAAGCCGAAGTCCATCAGGCGCTTGGCCACGTCTTCGTTGCTGATGCCGGTCTTGTCCTGCAGCGGGCGCAGGTCGATGATGCACTCGTGCGCGACCAGGCCGCCTTCGCCGGTGTACAGGACCGGGTAGTGCGGCGCCAGGCGGCGGGCGATGTAGTTGGCGTTCAGGATCGCGGTCTCGGTGGCCGCGGTCAGGCCGTCCGCGCCCATCATCGCGATGTACATCCACGAAATCGGCAGGATCGAGGCCGAGCCGTACGGCGCCGCGCTGACGGCGCCGATGCCTTGTTCGTCACGCTGGTAGCCGGTCGACGCCTGGTTCGGCAGGAAAGGCACCAGGTGCGCCGCCACCGCGACAGGGCCGACGCCCGGTCCGCCGCCGCCGTGCGGAATGCAGAAGGTCTTGTGCAGGTTCAGGTGGCTGACGTCG
>CAJYQM010000131.1 GCA_913777025.1 uncultured Massilia sp.
CTATGCAGTGCGCACAGACAATCTCGGTCGTGATCACAACCTATAACCGGCTAGACGCGCTGGAGGCTGTGATGCGGGCATGTTTCATGCAAGACGACAAACGTTTCGAAATCATTATCGCTGATGATGGCTCGACTGCCAACACACGTGCCTGTGTGGAAAAACTGGCTGCCGGGGCCCCGGTCCCGGTGCGCCACGTGTGGCAACCGGACCAGGGTTTTCGCGCGGCCATGGCACGCAACCGCGGCATCCTCGCCGCCCGCGGCGACTACATCGTCTTCCTGGACGGCGATTGCATTCCCCAGCGCGACTTCATCGCCCGCCACCGCGCCCTCTCCGCGCCCGGCTGCCTGGTCTCGGGCAGCCGCATCCTGTTGAGTGAAGCGCTCACGCGGCGCGTGCTGGACCAGGGCATCGACGTGCCCGCCAGCTCGCTCGCCACCCGCCTGGGCTGGCGCACGCGCGGCGATATAAACAAAGTGTTACAACTTTTCCTGCGCTGGCCCGACATCGGCCGTACTTCGACCACCTTCAAGTGGCGCCGCATCAAGAGCTGCAACCTGGCCGTCTGGCGCAGCGACCTGGAGCGGGTCAACGGCTTCGACGAGAGTTTCGTCGGCTGGGGCTACGAGGATTCCGACCTGGTGCTGCGCCTGTTCCACGCGGGCGTCAAGCGCAAGGACGGCGCGTTCGCCACCGAGGTGTTCCACCTGTGGCACCGGGAGGCGCAGCGGGACCGCGAGACCAGCAACCGCAACGAGGTGCTGGCGCGGGCCGAGGCGAAGGTCACGCAAGCCGTGCGCGGCCTGCGCGAGCACGCCCCCGCTTGATACTCGACCCTTAATACTCGACCGCGACTTCCTTCGCTCCGACCTGCATCTCCAGCGCGTACTTCAACTCGTCCGACGGCGCCACCCTCCAGTCATCCCCCAGCTGGAGGATGCAGGGAATCCCCTGGGGGCTCACGCGCAGGCTGACCGGCAGGCCGTCCTGCTGGCGGTAGGGTTGCAGCACCTCGGCCAGTTTCGAAGGCGCGAGGGTGCAGGCCACGTCCATTTCCAGCTTGTGGCCGTACTGGATGCGTGCGGCCGCGATGTCGTAGACCTTTTCCGCCGTGATGCGCAGGCCGCCGTTGAAGCGGTCTTCCGACACCTTGCCGACCACCAGCAGGAACTCGTCCTCGCGGAAGATGTTCTTGTTCTGCTCCAGCAGCTCGTTGTAGATCGTGACCTCGACCACACCGGTCTTGTCGTCCAGCGCGACGATCAGGATCTTGCCGCGCTGGGTCATCTGGGTGCGCACGCCGGTGATCACGCCGCACAGCATGCGCGGGTCGCGCGAGGGTTCCAGGTCCTTCAGCTTGGTCTTGGCGAAACGCCGCACCTCGGCCGCGTAGGAGTCGAACATGTGGCCCGACAGGTAGTAGCCGAGCGCGATCTTCTCTTCCGCCAGTTTCTGCCGGTCGGTCCAGGGCGTGGCCTTGACGTATTCCGGCGGGGCGACCAGGTCGGAGTCAATGCCGCCGAACAGGCTGACCTGGTTGGCGGCCGCCGCGGCCTGGCCGGCCGCCTCCATCGCAAAGCCCACCGACGCCAGCAGCACCGCGCGGTCGACGCCGAAGCAATCCATGGCACCGGCGCGGATCAGGGATTCGATGGTGCGGCGGTTGATCTGCTTGCGGTCGACGCGCAGGCAGAAGTCGAACAGGTCCTTGAACCTGCCACCATCAAGGCGCGCGGCGATGATCGCCTCGATCGCGCCCTGCCCCGCGCCCTTCACGCCGCCCAGGCCGTAGCGGATGTTCGTGACCGGCTTGCCGGTGACGGATTTCGGCTGGCCTTCCGGCGTGAAGCGGAACTGCGATTCGTTCACGTCCGGCGGCAGCATGGTCAGCTTGCAGACGTCGATCGCATCCTCGACCAGGATCTTGATCTTGTCCGTGTCTTCCATCGCCAGCGACATGTTGGCTGCCATGAAGGCGGCGGGATGGTGGTGCTTGAGGTAGGCCGTGTGGTAGGACAGCAGCGCGTAGGCGGCGGCGTGCGACTTGTTGAAGCCGTAGCCCGCGAACTTTTCCATCAAGTCGAAGATCTCGTCGGCCTTTTCGGTCGACAGGCCATCCTTGGCGGCACCGGCGCGGAAGATCTCCCGGTGCTCGGCCATCTCCTCGGCCTTCTTTTTACCCATCGCGCGGCGCAGCATGTCGGCGCCGCCCAGCGAGTAGCCGCCCACGATCTGCGCCATCTGCATCACCTGCTCCTGGTAGACCATGATGCCGTAGGTCTCGGACAGGATCGACTCGGTGCGCGGGTCCGGATAATCGAACTTCTCGCCGTGTTTTCGTTTGCAGAAGTCCGGGATCAGGTCCATCGGGCCCGGACGGTACAGCGCCACCAGTGCGATGATATCCTCGAAGCGGTCGGGCTTCGCATCCTTCAGCATGCCCTGCATGCCGCGCGATTCGAGCTGGAACACGGCGACGGTCTTGGCGTCGGTCAGCAGCTTGTAGGTCGGGCGGTCGGTCAGCGGCAGCTTGGCCAGGTCGAACTCGGCGTCGGCCGGATCGAGGGCCTTGATGTAGTTGACGGCGCGGTCGAGGATGGTCAGCGTGGTCAGGCCCAGGAAGTCGAACTTGACCAGGCCGACGGCTTCCACGTCGTCCTTGTCGTACTGCGACACCACGCCGGCGTCGCCGCCCTGGGTGTACAGCGGGCAGAAGTCGGTCAGCTTGCCCGGCGCGATCAGGACGCCGCCGGCGTGCATGCCGATGCCGCGCGTGATGCCCTCGACCTGCTGCGCCAGGTCCAGCAGCTGCTTGACCTCTTCCTCGTTCTCCAGGCGTTCCTTGAGCATCGGTTCCTCTTCGATCGCCTCGGCGATCGAGACCGGTTTGCCCGGCTTGAAGGGGATCAGCTTGGAAATGCCGTCGCAGAAGGTATAGCCGAAGTCCATCACGCGGCCGACGTCGCGGATCGCGCCTTTCGCCGCCATGGTGCCGAAGGTGGCGATCTGCGACACCGCGTCGCGGCCGTACAGGTCCTTCACGTGCTGGATGACCAGCTCTCGCTTTTCCTGGCAGAAGTCGATGTCGAAGTCGGGCATCGAGACGCGTTCCGGGTTCAGGAAACGCTCGAACAGCAGGTTGTACTTGAGCGGATCCAGGTCCGTGATCTTCAGCGCATACGCGACCAGCGAGCCCGCGCCCGAGCCGCGGCCCGGGCCGATCGGCACGCCGTTGTTCTTGCCCCACTGGATGAACTCGGCCACGATCAGGAAGTAGCCCGGGAACTTCATCTTGATGATGGTCTGGTTCTCGAACTCCAGGCGCGCATCGTAGCGCGGGCGTTCCTTCTCGCGCTTTTCCGGATCCGGATACAGCTGCACCAGGCGCTCTTCCAGGCCCTTCTTGGTCTCGGCGACCAGGAAGTCGTCGATGGTCATGCCCGGCGGCGTCGGGAAGTCCGGCAGCTGCGGCTTGCCCAGCGTGAGGGTGACGTTGCAGCGCTTGGCGATCTGCACCGAGTTGGCGAGCGCGCCCGGCAAGTCCTTGAACAGCTCGGCCATCTCGGCCTGGGACTTGAAGCACATCTCTTCGTTGAAGCGGCGCACGCGCTTGGCGTTGGCCAGCATCTCGCCCTCGGCGATACAGACGCGCGCCTCGTGGGCGATGAATTCGTTCTTGTTGATGAACTGCACCGGGTGGGTCGCCACCACCGGCAGCCCCAGGCGCGAGGCCAGCGCCACCGAATGGCGCACCTGCGCTTCCTGGTTGGGCTGGCCGGCGCGCTGGATCTCGATGTAGAAGTGGCCCGGGAACATCCGGGCCCAGCGCTGGGCGCAGCTTTCGGCCTTGGCCAGGTCGCCGTTGTCGATGGCCTGGCCGACGTCGCCGAACTGGGCGCCGGACAGGACGATCAGGGCGTTCGCCTGGGGCACGTCCGGCTGCAGGGTGGACACGGAAGTGGCCAGCGCTTCCAGCCAGTCGATGCGGATTTCCGCCCTGCCCTTGTACTGGTTCGTGAGCCAGGCGCGCGCCAGCAGGTCGCACAGCTGCAGGTAACCGGTGTAGTTCTTCGCCAGAAACAGCAAGCGGAAGGGCTTGTCGCGGTTGTCATCGTTGGTGATCCAGGCGTCGACCCCGACGATGGGCTTGACCCCCTTGCCGCGCGCCGCCTTGTAGAAGCGCACCAGGGCGAAGGCGTTGGCGAGGTCGGTGACCGCCAGCGCCGGTTGCTGGTCCTTCACGGCGGCGGCCACCAGGTCGTCGATGCGCACCAGGCCGTCGACGATGGAATATTCGGAGTGGACGCGCAGGTGGGTAAAAATCGGGGAAGTCATGCCGTCATTCTACCGCGACCGGGCCGGACACGGAGACCGTGCTTGCTTTTCGGCACGGCATACGTGGCGCATTTACCAATATAAAAAAGCCGGCTTGACGGCCGGCTTGCTCATGCTTTAAAGGGCGCTCAAGCCTTCTTGCGGCGGCGTGCGAAGCCGAGGCCGGCGGCGGCCAGGCCCATCAGCGACAGCGTGGCCGGTTCCGGCACGGCGGCGGCGTCGATGTCGCCTGCGGTCAGGACCGCGCCGTTATCGATGTTCACGGTGCGGAAACCGATGGTGCCGATCGAGCTCAGGCCGCTGTTGCCGGTGAGGTGCAGATCGGCGCCGCTCAGGCTTTCCAGTTCCGCAGCGGTCGGGTCCACCCAGAAGTCGAAGGCATTGTAGGTGGCGCTGTTAGCGGTCTTGTACAGGTAGCCGGCCAGGTGGTAGTCGGTACCGGCGACCAGGTTGCTGCCTTTCAGAAAAGTACCGCCGCTGCTGCCGCCCATGCGCACGAACAGGTCATCGGTGCAGCCTGCCACGTCGCCGCCGCAGTTGGCCTTCAGGCCGAAGCTCGGGCCCTTGCTGTTATCGAACCACAGTGCGAAGTAGTCGTTGTTCTGCAGCGCGCCGGTGAACGAGAAGCTGAAATCGAGGAGCAGGCCGCCGGTTTGTTTTTGGGGCAGCACAATGCTGGTGCTCTTGTCTTCGCCGGTCTTGATCGTGTACGAGGCCGAACCGTCGACCAGGGACTGCATGCCGGCGTGGGCCGAGCCGGACAGGGCGATCAGGAGGGTGGCGCAAAGTGCAGAGAAGTTTTTCATGGACATTAACTATTAGGAATGATTGTGACCTCCATTCAGCAATAATTATGCCAAGGAAATAATATCTTTATATTTCAATAAGTTAAGATTTCCATAAGAAATTTTAGATTGCTAAGTGTAAGGTTTTCCGACGCGCAAACCCTTCAAGAATTGCGCGCCAGCAATTGTTTCAACTGTCTATTGGAAGAAGTAATTGATGGAAGCGCCGATCACCCACTGGTTTTCGTTGCCCCGGGTGCGCACGATCGGGCTGTCGGCGGCATCGCTCAGCAAGCGCTCGTAACGCCCGGCCACGGTGACCGACCACTTCGGATCGATCTGCGAGGTCAGCGAGAACGGTATCCGGACCGAGGTCAGCCCGCCTTCGGCGCGATAGGGAATCCCGCCCAGTTCGGGAAACAGCGCCAGGTCCGGCCCATTGACGCCGAAATAACGGTCGGTGAAATGGTCGCTCGTGAAGAACAGGCTGGCACCCAGCGATCCGAGCAGCGGCTTGCCGCCCAGCCCTCGCGGGAAGGGATAGAAATACGTCGCGCGGATGTTGCCGACGGCGCCCGTGTACACGGTATTGGTGGCCCAGGAGGCATCGCCGCTGAAAATGATCTGGTGCAAGGGATTATTCCCCGGCATCGGCAGGCTGTAGCTGGCAAAGACGCCGAGTTCGCTGGCAACAGGGATGCGGCTCATGCGCCGGATGACCTCGTCGTCGACGTCGGTGTCGCGGCTGGGACGCCCGCGCCACAGGAAGCCGGCGCGGAAGGTGTTGAATTGCGAATAATTCTGTCCCAGGTAGCGCGGCACGACGTTGAGCCGCAGTTCCGGCCCGATGACCCGCAGCCATGTGCCGGCCCCAAGGTTCGCATGGAGGAGGGCCGCGCCTTCCGCGTGATAGTCTTCGGAGCCCGGAAAGTCCGGCACCGCGAACGCACCCGCACCGAACATATTCCTTTCTTCCGGCAGGTCGACCGGAATGACTTCCTGCGCCACGGCGCCCGCGCCGGCCAGCATGGCGCCGGCCACCAGGCCGGCGTTCAACAGATGTCGTTTCGTCATCGTTCGCCCCTCAAGTGATTGACCCATGCGACCCATGCTACGGGGAGAGGCCGGGATTGGCGTTTGCGGCGAATCAAAGGCGTAGATAAACTCCGGCGAAATGCAAGCATTTGATGTCAACACCGCACTCGGCCACAGTGGCTGCCATAAACGGTGCCGATGCGACGGTTTTGCCGGCGGGCGGCTGACCTGGCGTCGACGCTGACTTATAATAGAAGGCTTTCCCAGAGCTTTTCTTCCCTTCCCACCATGTACGTCAACATCGCCGCCTACAAATTCGTCACCCTCGACAACCTCGAAGAATTGCGCCCGCAATACCAGGCGCTGTGCAATGCGCTCGACCTCAAGGGCACCGTGCTGCTGACGCCGGAAGGCATCAATATGTTCCTGTCGGGCACGCGCGAACACATCGACCAGTTCCTGGCCTGGGTCCGCAGCGACGCCCGCCTGGACGACCTGGCGTGGAAGGAAAGCCTGTCGACCGAGCAATCGCACCGCCGCATGCTGGTGCGCATCAAGAAGGAAATCATCACGATGCGCATGCCGCTGATCAAGCCGGAACTCGGCCGCGCACCTTCGGTCGAGCCGAAGACGCTCAAGCGCTGGCTCGACCAGGGCCACGACGACGACGGCGTGCCGGTCGTGATGATGGAAACCCGCAATGCCTTTGAAGTCGACGTCGGTACCTTCGACAACACGCTGGATTACCGCATCGACAAGTTCAGCGAATTCCCGGACGTGGTGGCGAAGCACAAGGATGAGTTGCAGGGCAAGACCGTGGTGACCTTCTGCACCGGCGGCATCCGTTGCGAAAAGGCCGCGATCCACATGCAGAACATCGGCTACGACCGCGTCTACCAGCTCGACGGCGGCATCCTCAAGTATTTCGAGGAAGTCGGCGGCGACCACTACACGGGCGACTGCTTCGTGTTCGACTACCGCACCGCCCTCAACCCGAAGCTCGAGCCGACCGAAACCGTCCAGTGCTTCGCCTGCCGTGCCGTGGTCACGCCGCGCCAGCAACTCGCGCCCGAATACGTGGTCGGCGAGTCCTGCCCGCATTGTTTCCAAAAGTAAGTGCGGGGTAGATCTGAACGAAATGGAATTATTGCAATGCTATAATCCCGGGCGTCACTATCCGTGATCGCACAGGGCCCGTCTCCTGCCGGATGCGGGCCCTTGCTTTTATGTGTGTTCCGTTTCGCCCTATTTGCAATATTTCAACGTAACATGATCACTTTCCCCATGCTGGCCAGCGTCTGGCGCTATCGCGGTTTCGTCGCCGGCAGCATCAAGCGCGAATTCCAGATCAAGTATCGCAACTCCCTGCTGGGCGCGGCCTGGACCATCCTCAATCCGCTGTCGATGATCCTGGTCTACACCATGATCTTTTCGCAAGTGATGGGAACGCGCCTGCCGGGGACGGCCGGCACTTTCGCCTACAGTATCTATTTGTGCGCCGGCGTCCTGACCTGGGGCCTGTTCGCCGAGATCACCACGCGCAGCCAGACCGTCTTCATCGAAAACGCCAGCCTGATCAAGAAGCTCCAGTTCCCGCGCCTGTGCCTGCCGGTGATCGTGGTGCTCAATGCCGGCGTCAATTTCGCCATTATCTTCGGACTGTTCACCGCCTTCCTGGTGCTGTCGTCGAACTTTCCCGGCTGGGTCTATTTCGCGATCTTCCCGGTGCTGCTCGTGCAGATCCTGTTTTCGATCGGGCTCGGCATGATCCTGGGCGTACTCAACGTCTTCTTCCGCGACGTCGGCCAGTTCTTCACGATCCTGCTGCAATTCTGGTTCTGGTTCACCCCGGTGGTCTACCCGGTGGCGGCGCTGCCGGCCGCGGTGCGCTCATGGCTGAACCTGAATCCGATGGCGGGCGTGATCGGCGCCTACCAGGCGATCCTGGTCCATGACCAGGCGCCGGACTGGACCGCGCTGTTGCCGGCCGCGCTGCTGGGCCTGGTCCTGTGCGCACTGGGCCTGCAACTGTTCCGCAAACGCGCGGGCGAAATGGTGGATGAACTCTGATGGGCAGTATTCTCGTCAACAAGCTGGGCAAGGCCTACAGGCAGTACGATAACCGCTGGAGCCGCCTGGCGGAATGGATCATCCCGGGCGCGGCGGCGCGCCACCGCCTGAAATGGGTGCTGCGCGACATCAGCTTCCAGCTGGCGCCCGGCGAGGCGGTCGGCATCATCGGCATGAACGGGGCGGGCAAGAGCACGCTGCTGAAGATGATCACCGGCACCTCCCAGCCGACCACCGGCAGCGTCACCATGACCGGGCGCGTCGCCGCGCTGCTCGAACTGGGCATGGGCTTCCACCCGGACTTCACAGGGCGCCAGAACGCCTACATGGCCGGCCAGCTGATCGGCATGAGCGCCGACGAGATCAGCGCGCTGATGGGGCAGATCGAAGCCTTCGCCGACATCGGCGACTACCTGGACCAGCCGGTGCGGGTCTACTCGTCGGGCATGCAGATGCGCCTGGCCTTCAGCGTCGCCACCGTCAAGCGCCCCGACGTGCTGATCGTCGACGAAGCCCTGTCGGTGGGGGACGCCTATTTCCAGCACAAGAGCTTCGACCGCATCCGCGAATTCCAGAAACTCGGCACCACGCTGCTGATCGTCAGCCACGACCGCGCGGCGATCCAGTCGATCTGCGACCGCGCGATCCTGCTCGACCGCGGCACCATCGCGAAACAGGGTTCGCCCGAGGAAGTGATGGACTACTACAACGCCCTGATCGCCGAGCACGGGCATGCCAGCGTCGAGCAGGTCGCCACCGCCGACGGCCGGGTCCAGACCAGCTCGGGCAGCGGCCAGGCCACGGTCACCGACATCGCGCTCGAGGACGAGCATGGCGCGCCATTGGAAGTGGCCAACGTCGGCGCCGACGTCACGCTGCGCATCCGGGTGCAGGTCAAGGCCGACCTGCCGCGCCTGGTGCTGGGCTACATGATCAAGGACCGCCTGGGCCAGCAGATGTTCGGCACCAACACCCATCACATGGGCGCCCCGCTCGAGGGATTGCGCGCGGGCGACACGGTCGAATACCGCTTCCGTTTCCCTCTGAACCTGGGGCCGGGCAGCTACTCGATCACCACCGCGCTCACCAGCAGCGACACCCACCTGGCCGACAACTACGAATGGCGGGACCTGGCCTTCCTGTTCATCGTCATGAACATGAATCGTAAAACTTTTGTCGGCAGCAATTGGATTGAACCCACTGTCGAAGTTCTCAAATGATTAATTTTTACCGGGCTTTCGAGGACCGCCATCGCGGCGGGCGCGAGTTGATCAAGTCGCGCCTGGCCGCCTACCTGCCCTTCCTGGCGCCGCTGTCCAGCCTCGCCACGCCGCCCACCGCGCTCGACCTCGGCTGCGGGCGCGGGGAATGGCTCGAACTGCTCGGCGAACACGGATTTTCGGCGCATGGCGTCGATCTGGACGACGGCATGCTGGCCGCCTGCCGCGAGCGGCACTTGAACGTCGCCACGAGTGACGCGCTGTCGGCGCTGCGCGCGCAGCCCGATGCCAGCCTGGCCCTGGTCTCGGCCTTCCACCTGGTCGAACACATCCCGTTCGGCGACGTGCACGCGCTCATCGAGCAGGCCTTGCGGGCGCTGCGGCCGGGCGGCCTCTTGATCCTGGAAACGCCGAATCCGGAAAACCTGGTCGTCGGCGCGTCGAATTTCTACACGGACCCCTCGCACCTGCGTCCGATACCGCCGCTGCTGCTCGATTTCGCCGTCGAGTTCGCAGGCTTCGCGCGCCACAAGATCGTGCGCCTGCAGGAGGCGCCGGCGCTGCACACCCAGGAAAGTATCGAACTGGTCAACGTGCTCAACGGCGTCAGCCCGGATTACAGCATCGTGGCGCAGAAATCGGCCGAACTGACCGTGACCGCGGCCTTCGATACGGCGTTCGCCACCCGGTTCGGCCTCGACCTGGGCGACCTGGCCCAGCGCTACCAGGACCAGGAAGTGCGCCGGGACGGCGAATTCCGGGACGGCATGGCGCGCTTGAATGAGCGGGTCGCCGCCGCCGAGGCGGGCAACCAGGCGCTGCTCCAGCGCACGCTGGAGACGGTCGGCGAGGCGCAGTCGGTCTCGCGCCTGGCCCTGGCCGAGCTGCACGAAGTCCGCAGCCAGCTCGCCCTCAAGGACGAACAACTGGCGCGCAAGGAAGCGCAATGGACGGCCGAGCGCCTCGCGTTGGCCGAGCAACACGCCAGCGAACTGCGCGCGGCCGCACAACCGGGAAGCGCCCAGCCGACGGCCGAGGCCCTCCAGCAAGCCGAACAGGCGCGCGCCCATGCCGATGCCCAGCTGCAGCACGTGACCTGGCAGCTCAACGAGATGACGGTGCGCGCACAGGCCGCCGAGCAAGCGATCCAGCACCTGTACGCCAGCTCGTCGTGGCGCATCACGCGGCCGGCGCGTGCCGCGGCGTCGCTGCTGCTGCGCCGTGCGCCCGGCGCCGGCGACGCCCCGCGCACCGCGGAAACGCCCAGCAAGGGCGGCCGCGGCAACGTGCTGGTGCCGCTGGTGCGGCGCCTGGCGCGCCACCCGGGCGCGCGCACGCTGGCCATGCGCACGCTGGCGCGCTTCCCGGCGCTCGAGGGACGGGTGCGTGCGTTCACCTACCGCGCCCTGCACGGGGCGCCGGCGTATGCGCCGCCGGCACCCGATGCGCCGGCGCTTCCCGGACAGCCTCCGGCCGCGATACCGTCCGATCTCTCGCATTCGGCCCGCAAGGCCCTGGCCCAGCTGCAACGCAACGCCCAATCCGACGAACAATAACCGAACTGATCGATGCGCATCGTACTCGACCTCCAGGCCTGCCAGGCCAGCAACCGTGAACGCGGCATCGGCCGTTATGCCATGTCGCTCGCCGTCCACATCGCGCGGCTGGCCAACAGCCAGGGACGCGCGCACGACGTGCGTATCGTCCTGAATGGCCGCCTGCCGGACAGCGTCGAGCCGATCCGCCACGCATTCGACGGCCTGGTGCCGCGCGAGCACATCACCGTGTTCGACGTGCCGGCCCGGCTCGCGGGCGCAGACCCGTCCAGCGCCTGGCGCATGCAGGCGGCGGAAAAGCTGCGCGAGCACTACCTGGCCGACCTCAAGCCGGACATCGTGCACGTGGCCAGCCTGTTCGAAGGCTGGGGCGACGATGCGGTCAGCTCGGTCGGCCATGGTCCCGCCACCGGGGGCGCCAGCGCGGTGACCCTGTACGACCTGATCCCGCTGGTGCGCCAGGACGCCTACCTGGTCAACCCGCGCATGCGTGCCTGGTACTTCCGCAAGCTGCAATCGCTCAAGAGCGCCGACCTGCTGCTGGCCATTTCCGGCTACAGCCGCCAGGAAGCCATCTCCGAGCTGTACCTGCCGCCCGAGCGCGTCATCAACATCTCGTCGGCGATCGACGCCAGTTTCGCGCCGCGTACGCTGCCGCCCGCGCAAGCCGACGGCCTGCGCCACCGCTATGGCCTGGTGCGGCCCTTCCTGATGTACACCGGCGGCATCGATCTGCGCAAGAATATCGAGGGCCTGATCGAAGCCTTCGCCGCCCTGCCGGCGGCACTGCGCAACGCGCACCAGCTGGCCATCGTCTGCAAGGTCGGCGACGAGGAGCGCAAGCGCCTCGTCGCGCTGGCCAAGCGCTGCGGACTGGGACGCGACGCCCTGGTCCTGACCGGCTACGTGCCGGATGCCGACCTGGTTGCCTTGTACAACCTGGCCACCGCCTTCGTGTTCCCGTCGCTGCACGAGGGCTTCGGCCTGCCCGCGCTCGAGGCGATGGCCTGCGGGACGCCGGTGATCGGCTCGAACGCCAGCAGCATTCCGGAAGTGATCGGCCGCGCCGATGCGCTGTTCGACCCCACCGACCAGACGGCGATGAGCGCGAAGATCGCCCAGGTGCTCGGCGACGAGGACTTCCGCGCCAGCCTGCACAGCCACGGCCTGGCGCAGGCGCGCCGCTTTTCCTGGGATGCCAGCGCGGAAATCGCGCTGACCGGTTTCGAACAACTGCACGAGAGCCGGCAGGCGGGGCGCGCGCTGGTGCCCGGCGCGCAGCTCCCCGGTGCGCCCGCGCGCCCGCGCCTGGCCTACCTGTCGCCTCTGCCGCCCGACAAGTCGGGCATCGCCGACTACAGCGCCGACCTGATCGCGGAGCTGGTCGCCGACTATGACATCGACGTCATCGTCCAGTCCTCGGTTTCGGATCCGTGGGTCCTGGCGAATTGCCGCATCCGTTCGATCGCCTGGTTCGAGCGTCATGCCGAGCGCTTCGACCGCATCATCTATCACTTCGGCAACTCCGCGTTTCACGAACACATGTTCAGCCTCCTGGCGCGCTTCCCGGGTGTCGTGGTGTTGCACGATTTCTTCCTGAGCGGGATCGTCAACTACATCGACCACATGGGGCAGGCGCCACATGCGCTGGTCCATGCCCTCTACGATTCGCACGGCTATCCTGCCCTGATCGCCCAGCAGCGCGAAGGCCGGCTGGCGTCGATCTGGGCCTATCCATGCAACCGCCAGGTACTGGACGACGCCAGCGGCGTCATCGTCCACTCGCGCTATGCACAACAGCTGGCGCAGTCGTGGTACGGACCGGGTGCGGGCGACGACTGGGTGATCATGCCCTTTCCGCGCGCCCCCGGCCATGCCGACCGCGAGGCCGCACGCCAGCGCCTTGGCCTGTCCGAGGATGCGCACGTGACCTGCACCTTCGGCCTGCTCGGATCGACCAAGCTCAACCAGGAACTGCTGGAGGCCTGGCTGGCCAGTCCGTTGGCGGACGATCCACGCTGCCGGCTGGTGTTCGTCGGCGAGAACGACCCCGGCGCCTACGGCGAAGCGCTCAAGCGTGCGATTGCCCAGAGCGGCCGCGCCGCCCGCATCAGCATCACCGGCTTCGCCTCGCGCCAGCTCTACCTCGACTACCTCGCGGGAACCGATTGCGCCGTCCAGTTGCGCGGCAAGTCGCGCGGCGAAACCTCGGCCGCGATCATGGATTGCCTTGCCTACGGCGTGCCGACCATCATCAACGCCAACGGTTCGGCGGCCGAGCTGCCGGACAACATCCTGCTGAAGATGCCGGATGAATTCACCCCGTCGATGCTGAGCGCGTCCCTGGAGTTGCTGTACCGCGAACCGGGCCGTGCGCGCGAGTATTCGGGCCAGGCACGCAACTACGTGAGCGCGCAGCACCATCCGCACCGGATCGGGCGCAAATACCGGGATGCGATCGAACATTTTCACGCCGACAGCCGCGCATCGAACCGGCGCCGCCTGGCACGCAGCCTGGGCCAGCTGGAAGCCGAAGTCGCGCCCGCTACCCAGGACTGGGCAGCGGCGGCACGCAGCATGGCGCTGAACCAGGGTACGCCGTTCGGACCGCGCCAGCTGCTGGTCGACGTCTCGGAACTGGCGCAGCGCGATGCCAAGAGCGGCATCCAGCGCGTGGTACGCAATATCGTCGTGGCGCTGCTCAACGAGCCGCCGGCAGGGTTCCGCGTCGAACCCGTTTACCTGGCCCAAGGCCAATACTGGTATGCGCGCCGCTTCGCCTGTGACCAGCTGGGCATGGCGGACCTGCCCCTGCAGGACAGCCCGGTCGAGACCAGCGCCGGCGACCGCTACCTGGGACTCGACCTGCTGCCCCACATGGTGCCGCAGAACGAAGCGCTGTTCGTCGAGCTCAGGAACCGGGGCGTGGAACTCTTTTTCGTCGCCTACGACCTGCTGCCGGTGCTGCGTCCGGACGTCTTCGTGGCGCAGGCGGACGTGAACTTCGCGCGCTGGCTCGAGGCCGTGGCGCGGGTGGCCGACGGCGTGGTGTGCATCTCGCGCGCCGTCGCCGACGAATTCGCGGCCTGGCTCGAAGCCCACCCGGTGCCACGGTTTGCGCCACTGCGCATCGACTGGTTCCACCTGGGTGCGGACATTCCACGCACCACCGCCCCGGAAGCACAGGGGGATGGCACGCCGGACCCGGTTCTGGCCGCCATGCGCGCCGCCCCGAGCCTGCTGATGGTGGGCACGCTGGAACCGCGCAAGGGGCATGCCCAAGCCCTGGCCGCCTTCGAGCGCCTGTGGGCCGATGGCATCTCCGCCAACCTGGTCATCGTCGGCAAGGAAGGCTGGATGGTGGACAAACTGGTCCAGCAACTACGCAACCACCCGGAACAAGGGCGGCGCCTGTTCTGGGTCGAGGGCGCGAGCGACGCCCTTCTGCTGCAGATCTACGGCGCCGCCGCCGCATTGCTGGCGCCATCCGCAGGGGAAGGCTTTGGCCTGCCCCTGATCGAGGCGGCGCAGCATGGCCTGCCGATCATCGCGCGCGACCTGCCGGTGTTCGTCGAGGTCGCGGGCGAGCATGCCTTCTACTTCAGCGGGTCCGCGCCCGAGGCGCTGGCAGCCAGCCTTGCCCATTGGCTTGCCATGCACGACACCGGCAAGGCGCCCTCCTCTGCCGGCATGCCGTGGCTGACCTGGCAGGAAAGCGCTTCCCGCCTGATGCAGGTGCTTGCTGCCCCGGACTGGTATCGCAGCATGCACCAGGCTGCCGACGGAAAGGTCTCTCATCCTTCCCATTTGAATTTGCGCAATGAATAAAAATACTTCGACGATGAGTGATGCGCTCAAGACGACATGGTTCGTGGGCACCCTCATGGTGTTCGCCTACCTGGTACTGCGTAATGTCGGCTTGCAACCTGAAGTGATGGCCGACGAGTGGTACTACAGCAGCTACTCTCGCCTGATGCCGCTGGCCGAGGTGGCAGTGCCGTCCTACCTCTACTTCGCGCTCTTCAAGACGACGGCTGCCTGCGGACCCGGCTTCTTGGAATGCGCGCGGATATTCAATGCCCTCATCTTCGTGGCTGCGGCACCGTTCATCTACCTGACCGGGCGACGCTTCATGAGCCCGGCGCTTGCCAGCGCCGTCGCGTTGCTGGCGGTCCTGGGTCCCCTCAACGGGTACACGGCCTATTTCATGCCAGAGTCGCTTTATTTCCTGGGATTCTGGCTGCTGTCCTGGTCTGCCTTTCGCTTCCACGAACAGCCCAATCGCGCGCGCGCGGTCAATCTCGGCGCGGTCCTGGGGGCATTATTCCTCATCAAAGTGCATGCCGTGTTCCTCTTCCCAGGCATTGCGCTGTTCATGGCCTACAGCGTGTACTCGCACGCGGCGCCGGGTACGGCAAAGATGGCGCGCGCGGCAATGCTCGTGGCGCTGGCAGTGCTCACCGCGCTGGTACTGCGCTTCGGTATCGGCTACCTGTGTGCCGGGCGCACCGGACTCAGCCTGTTCGGCACCCTCTACGATACCCAGGCGGCCAACTCGACCGGCAACCGTGCCCGCATCACCGAACTGCTGGGGCTGGTGCTCTTCAACTTGCGCGGTCACGTGATCGGCCTGACACTGCTCTTCGGGGTCCCGCTCGCGGTCCTGACAAGCCAGCTCGTGGGTTTCAGACATCCGGCCACGGCGCCGCGGCAGCGGGCGCTGGCGCTGTACGCCTCCCTGATGCTGCTGGCACTGTTGGGGATGACGGTCGTGTTCACCGCCTTCGTCGCAGGAAGCGGTTATGAGAGCAATATGCGCCTGCACATGCGCTACTACAATTTTGTCTTCCCGCTGCTGACGATGGCCGTGGCAGCCTGCATCGACAGCCAAAGCCTGAAGTTGCCGCGTACGCTGACGCTCGGTATCGTCATTCCGATCGCCTGTGTCATGCTCTATGGCGCCCTCACGCACTGGCGTCCTTATACGCCCAGCTTCGTCGACACCCCCGAGTTCCAGGGCATGACCAGCCAGATCAAGGTCTTCCGCTTCCTGAGCGTCCTCGCCCTGGTCAGTCTTGTCTGCTGGGCATTCAACCAAAAGCTTGGGGCACGGCTCTTCCTTGGCCTGTTCATGCCCTTGCTGACCATACTGGCCAGTATTGCAATCAATCATGAAATCAAGAATAACGGTAGCGAAAACAAATTCGACCGTGCCGCCATCGTGGCCAAGGCCTACCTGAGCGAGCCGCAACGCGCCCGGGTCGGCATCGTCAGCGACGATGTCAGCGGCATGTTCAGGACTAAATTCCACTTGGACAGCACCAAGGTCTGGCAGCATGTGCTTGCCGACGGGGCGCCGGTAGAAGCGGGGAACATCCCTGCCGGTATCGACTGGCTGCTGGTGTTCGGCGCGCATCCATTGCCGCCCGGCGCGGCGGTGCACGTCAAGCACGACGAATTCTCGCTTGTCGAGCTCAATGCAAGCTTTCCGGGTCAGCTTGACTACGACTTCTCGGCAGGGCCGGGCGGCATCCTGGAACGCACCACGGGCTTGTCCGGCGTCGAGCCCTGGGGTCGCTGGTCCGACCAGAAGATCGTGACGCTGCAATTTGCCAAGGCGCTGCCGCGGCACTTCAAACTGGTATTGCTTGCCGAAGCATACGGGCCGAATGCCGGAGAAGACGTCGTCGTCCGGGTCGGGTCCCAGTCGCGGGTCGTCAAGGTCCAAAAAGCCAAGACGAACGTCGAGGCCGAGTTCGACACCGACGGCCAGCAAAACAGCATCACGTTCGAGATTCCGAAACCGGCCTCGCCGCGCTCGCTTGGGATGGGGCAGGACGAGCGCACCCTGGGGATCGGCTTCAGCAAGCTTCGCATCGACACCAGGGCTGCGGCGACTGCCAACCAGGCTGGATAGCGGCTGGACGCATATTAACAACACAAAACTTTCGCGTGCGCACCATTTTTTAAAAACATTGTATCTTCATCATGAAATAGGCAGCCGTCACCCGCATCGCTGGTGCCATCGACCTGCCATATCGAATTAGCGCCAGCCCCTTCATGAGAAAGATCACAATGAAAACCCGTACCCTTGTCCTTACTATCGGTTCCGCCCTGATCCTGTCCGCCTGCGGCGGCGGTGGCGGCAGCAGCGGCAGCAGCGGCGGCGCGGTCGGCACCACACCGAGCAACCCGACCACCCCGAGCAATCCGAATACCCCGGCGCAGCCGGTATCGACGCTGACGACGATCACCGCGGCCAACGCGGTGGCCGTCGCCAGCAACGCGTATGCGGCCACCGCGTCGATCGGCACCTCGTCGTCGCTGACCGACGTCCTGACCGGCGTCAGCATCCAGACTGCCGATACCGGCCTGGTGTCGCCAATGCTGGCCATGGTCAAGCGTGCGATTGCCGCTCCGCGCCTGCTGACCGGCGTGGTCCAGACCCAGAACTGCTCGGGCGGCGGCAATATCGCCATCGACGCCACGCTGAAAACCCAGAACATGCTCAGCAACGGTGACGTCATGAAGATGACGGCCACGAATTGCGTCGAGAATGGCGCGACCCTGAACGGCGTGCTGAACGTCACCTTCTCCAACGTCAGCGGCGACGTCCTGAATTCCTCGACCTGGACCGCCACGCTGGATTCGGTGTTCAGCGACCTGGCCTTGACCAGCGGCAGCAACGTGGTCAGCTTCGCCGGCGACATGAAGATCGCCATGATCCAGGAAAGCGCGGCCCGCAATACGGTCACGATCACCGGCAAGGCGCTGCAGACCACCGACAAACAGAATGGCGGCGCAACGACCACCCGTACCCTGGCCGATTACTCGCTGAAGGGCATCACGCGCGACGGCGTCACCACCACCGGCGACGCGAACTTCAAGCTGTCCGGCGACACCGCTTCGCTCGGCAAGTTCTCGCTCACCTCGCAGAACACCGCGAACTTCGTCGCCGCCGTCGGCAAGAATGCGAGCAGCGGCGCCATGATCGTCAACGGCAACGCCTCGTCGGTCACGCTGACGGCGATCAACGACAGCTCGGTCCGCGTCGACTTCAGCGCCAAGGGCGACGGCGTCGTCACCCAGAGCTTCACGCTGAGCTGGACCGAGTTCCTCTCGAAGTTCTGATCCGCTGCATTCGCATGGCGTAAGATGGCCATGCGCATGGACGGGCCGCAACCCTGCGTTGCGGCCCGTCCGTTTTTTATTGGAGCGCCGGCCCGCCGGCATTTTTCTGGACGTTTCATGACACCGATTTTCCGCGCCGGGCTTGCCGCGGCACTCCCTTTCCTGCTGGCCCTGCCCGCCCATGCCCAATGGCAGGGCGGCATCGGCCTGAGCGCGCGCGACGCCAGGCACAGCGAATACGACCAGGGCGGCCGCCGCCTGGTGCGCGAACAGGGCTGGCTGCCCGGGGTGACGCTGGACGCGGGCTACCGGCGCGGCGACTTCACCTGGTTCGGCGCGCTCGAGTGGTACCGGCACGACATCGACTACCGCGGCCAGACCCAGGGCGGTGCGGCCGCCGGCTCGACCACGGCGACCAACCTGGCCGCCGTGCGCCTGGGCGGCGCCTGGGCCATCGGCGACGGCTACTCGGTCCAGGCCGCGTTCGAGGCGGACCGCTGGAAACGCGATATCCGGAGCAGCGGCGGCAGCGCCGGCCTGCAGGAAACCTACCGCTCGCGGCGCCTGGTCGCCGGTGCGGGCAAGGCCTGGCAGACGGCCGCCGGTACGGTCTCGGCCGATGGCGCCATCGTCCTTTCCGAACCGGAACGCCTGCATGTCGGCTTCTCGGGCCTGCTCGACCCGGTATCGTTCGACACCCACCGCGCCCATGGCTGGCGCCTCGGCGCCAGCCTGCGCCCGGCAAGCGTCCCGTGGCTGGAGCTGCGCGCCCGCTACGACTGGATGACGGTGCCGCGCAGCGGCGACGCCGACATCACCCGCAACGGCCAGTTTGCCGGCACCGTGGCGCAGCCGGAACACAAGCGGCAAGCCTTGACCCTGACCGTGGGCTACAGGTTCTAAGAACTTTCCAGCCCCGCCTGGGTGCGCTCCCTAACAGTGCGCACCCGCTTCCCTCCCTAGAATGATTGTCAATGACGCCCACACCATGGGCAGGCGGCCTCGTTGCCGTTCGAAAAATTGACCGAGAGGATGCAATGGCAACCGGGAGCAGCAAGGAAGAAGGGCTGGAAAAGCCGCTCGACGAACAGAGCGGCCAGAGCGCCGGGGTACCCGCCGCCGGCGAAGTCGAAGGCAATGCCTATTCGCCGCTGGGTGCCCCGGGCATCAACCACTGGCAGGCCAGTTTCATCACGCGCGAGGGCTTGCAGGACCGCGGCAACATTTTCTTTGCCGCGGTCGAGATGACGCGCATGCCGATGGTCGTCACCGATCCGCGCCAGCCGGACAACCCGATCGTGTTCGCCAACGGCGCCTTCTTCGATCTCACGCAGTACGAGGACAAGGACGTCATCGGCCGCAATTGCCGCTTCCTGCAGGGGCCGCAAACGGACAGGCGCACGGTGGACGAAGTCCGCCATGCGCTGGAGCGGCAGCGCCCGGTGTCGGTCGACATCCTCAACTACAAGGCCGACGGCACGCCGTTCTGGAATGCGCTGTTCATCGGCCCGGTGTTCGACGAGGAAGGCCAGCTGCTATACTACTTTGCCTCGCAGATGGACATCACCGAGCGCCGCGGGGCCCAGGATGCGTCGATGCAGGCGCAGAAGATGGAGGCGATCGGCCAGCTGACGGCCGGCATGGCCCACGACTTCAACAACCTGCTGCAGGTCATCAACGGCAACCTGGAAGTGGCGCTGGTCAGCCTGGACGATCCGGCGGGGGCGCGCGAAGCCCTGCTGCGCGCCCAGCGCGCGGCCATGCGTGCCGGCAAGCTCACCCAGCAGTTGCTGACGTTCGCGCGCAAGCAGCGGCTCGAGCCGCGCCGCCTCAACATCAATTCCCTGGTGGTGGAGTTTTCCGAGATGCTGGTGCGCACGCTGGGCGACAGGGTCGACCTGCGCCTGGACCTGCGCCCCGGCCTGCCGGCCTGCATGCTCGACCCGACCCACCTCGAGATGGCGCTGCTGAACGTCCTGATCAACGCGCGCGACGCCATGCCTGACGGCGGCGACGTCTCGGTCGGCACCTCGATCGTGCGCGACGACGAGAGCGTGCGCAAGCACAAGCTGCAGCCCGGCACCTACGTGACCCTGTGCGTGATCGACAAGGGCAGCGGCATGCCGCCCGAGGTGCTGCGGCGCGCGACCGAACCCTTCTTCACCACCAAGGGCCCCGGCACCGGCCTGGGCCTGGCGATGGTGCACGGCTTCGTGCAGCAATCGCACGGCAAGCTCGAGATCGAGAGCACGCCGGGCGCGGGCACCACGGTCAAGATGATCTTCCCGGTGGCCGACAATGCCGGCGCCGACCCGGCCATGCCGCCGCACCCGGGGCCCGACGCGGCCTCGCCCGTAGACAGCGCGCAGGCGCCCGGCAAGCCCTGCGTACTGGTGGTCGAAGACAACGACGACGTGCGCGAACTCGCGGTGAGCGTGCTCGGCCTCGCCGGCTACGCGGTGCTGTCGGCCGCCAGTGGCGAACAGGCCCTCGGCGTGCTGGAAGACGGCGCGCAGGTCGACCTGCTGTTCACGGACGTGATCATGCCGGGCGGGATGAACGGGCTGGAGCTGGTCGAGAAGGCGCGCGCGCTGCGGCCGGGATTGCCGGTGCTGGTCACGACCGGCTACATGGACGACCTGCCGGATCGCGGGCGGTCGGGGGAATTCGCGATCCTGGCCAAGCCCTACCGGCACGAGGCCTTGCTGGACGAGGTGAAGGAGGCGCTGACGGTGGACGCTAGGCGTCCG
>CAJYQM010000132.1 GCA_913777025.1 uncultured Massilia sp.
CGCTTGCCCGAGAGCAGCGGCGGGGGCAACATCATCGATTCCCCGGGCTTCCAGGAATTCGGTTTGTACCACCTGAGCGAAGGGATGCTGGAACGCGCGTTCGTCGACTTCAAGCCCTACCTGGGCGGCTGCAAGTACTACAACTGCCGCCACCTGGCCGAGCCGCAGTGCGCGATCCTCGACGCGGTGGCCGCCGGCAAGATCAGCAAGCTGCGGCACGAGTTGTATGCGCAGCTGCTGCACGAGTCGGCGCAGACCTTGTATTGATTTCTCGATAGACAAGCAAAACCGCTTATAATTCAGAAGATTCCCGCATTCTCGATACGATATGGCTGGCCAGACTCCCATCAAGCACTTCCTGCAGTTCTCCGACTTCACCCGTGACGAGTTCGAGTACGTGATCGAGCGCGCCAAGGTCATCAAGCGCAAGTTCAAGGCTTACGAGGTCTACCACCCGCTGGTCGACCGCACGCTGGTCATGGTGTTCGAAAAGAGCTCGACCCGTACGCGCCTCTCTTTCGAGGCCGGCATGCACCAGCTGGGCGGTGCCGCGATCTACCTGAACACCCGCGACAGCCAGCTGGGCCGCGGCGAGCCGGTGGAAGACGCCGGCCAGGTCATGTCGCGCATGTGCGACATCATCATGGTGCGCACCTTTGGCCAGGACATCATCGAGCGCTTCGCGGCCCACTCGCGCGTCCCGGTCATCAACGGCCTGACCAACGAACACCACCCCTGCCAGGTGCTGGCCGACGTGTTCACCTATTACGAACACCGCGGTTCGATCGCCGGCAAGACCGTAGCCTGGATCGGCGATGCCAACAACATGCTGTACTCCTGGCTGCAGGCGGCCGAAGTGTTTGGCTTCCACCTGAACGTGTCGACCCCGAAGGGCTACGACATCGACCCGGCCATGGTGAAGACGAGCAACTACACCTTCTTCGAGAACCCGTCGGATGCCTGCGCCGGCGCCCACCTCGTCAACACCGACGTGTGGACCAGCATGGGCTACGAGAAGGAAAACGCCGAACGCCTGAAAGCCTTCGACGGCTTCATCGTGGACGGCGCGAAAATGGCGCGTGCCGCATCCGACGCGCTGTTCATGCACTGCCTGCCCGCGCACCGCGGCGAGGAAGTGGCGGCCGAAGTCATCGACGGCCCGCAATCGGTCGTGTGGGACGAGGCTGAAAATCGCCTGCACGTGCAGAAGGCGCTGATCGAGTACTTGCTGCTTGGTCGTATTGAATAAGCGCATCGAAGACAAATAAGTCTTATCATCATCTTTTAGCTTGATCGTCGGTCCTGCACGACGCCCCGCCGCGGCGGGGCAAAAGCAGGCCGGCTGACCATCATCTCCCCTCCAAAACTGGAACCCGCAATGAGCGACATTAAAAAAGTAGTCCTCGCCTACTCCGGCGGCCTCGACACCTCGGTCATCCTCAAATGGCTGCAGGATAACTACAAGTGCGAAATCGTCACCTTCACCGCCGACCTCGGCCAGGGTGAAGAGCTGGAGCCGGCACGCGCCAAGGCCATCAAGTTCGGCATCAAGCCGGAAAACATCTACATCGACGACGTGCGCGAGGAATTCGTGCGCGACTTCGTGTTCCCGATGTTCCGCGCCAACACCGTCTACGAGGGCGAGTACCTGCTGGGCACCTCGATCGCGCGTCCGCTGATCGCGAAGCGCCTGATCGAGATCGCCAACGAGACCGGCGCCGACGCCGTGTCGCACGGCGCGACCGGCAAGGGCAACGACCAGGTGCGCTTCGAGCTGGGCGCCTATGCGCTCAAGCCGGACGTCAAGATCATCGCCCCGTGGCGCGAGTGGGACCTGCTGTCGCGCGAAAAGCTGCTGAAGTACGCGGAAGACGCCGGCATCGACATCGACATGAAGCACAAGAACGGCGGCGCGCCCTACTCGATGGACGCCAACCTGCTGCACATCTCCTTCGAAGGCCGCCACCTGGAAAACCCGAGCGCGGAAGCCGAGGAATCGATGTGGCGCTGGACCGTGTCGCCGGAACAGGCGCCGGATGAAGCCGAGTACCTGGACATCGAATACGAGCACGGCGACATCGTCGGCCTGAACGGCACGAAGATGACCCCGGCCCAGGTGCTGACCGAACTGAACCGCCTGGGCGGCAAGCACGGCATCGGCCGCCTGGACCTGGTCGAGAACCGCTACGTCGGCATGAAGTCGCGCGGCTGCTACGAAACCCCGGGCGGCACCATCATGCTGCGCGCCCACCGCGCGATCGAGTCGATCACGCTGGACCGCGAAGTCGCCCACCTGAAGGACGACCTGATGCCGCGCTACGCCTCGCTGATCTATAACGGCTACTGGTGGGCACCGGAGCGCGTCGCGCTGCAGACCCTGATCGACCACACCCAGAAGAACGTCAACGGCTGGGTCCGCGTCAAGCTGTACAAGGGCAACGTGATCGTCGTGTCGCGCGATTCGAAGACCGATTCGCTGTTCGACATGAACATCGCCACCTTCGACGAAGACGGCGGCGCCTACAACCAGGCGGATGCGGGCGGCTTCATCAAGCTGAACGCGCTGCGCATGCGCATCGCCGCCAAGGCCAAGGCCAAGCGCGGCCAGTAATCCTCATGCAGTGAACGCAAAAGCCGCTGGTCCGGAAGGAGCAGCGGCTTTTTTTCATCAACGTCATTCCCGCGCAGGCGGGAATCATGACCGTCATTCCCGCGAAGGCGGGAATCCAAGTTTGCAAGCATCATCGACATGCGTGCAACTTGCCCCCCGTCTTCACGGGAGCGACGCTTCATGGACCGGCGATACTTATTAGAAGTGGAAATTCGCCGTCAAGCTCGCCCAGCGCGGTGCCCCAGGCGTGTAGCGATACCCGCTCTTGTTGATCGAGGCCACATAGCGCTTGTCGCCCAGGTTGTACACGTTCAGCTGCAGATCGAGCCAGCGCGCCACCTTGTAGGCGGCCACCGCATCCACCACCCAGTAATCGTCCGTATAGGCCGGCGTGCCGACCGCGCCATCGGTACCGCGCAGCAGGCGGCCCGAGTAGCGCACACCGCCGCCGACGCGCAGGCCGAACGGGAAGGTGTAATTCGTCCAGCTGGTGAAGGCCGTCTTCGGCGTATAGCTCAGCGCATTTTCGCCGCTCGCCGTGATCACCCTGCCCCGCTCGACGGTGGTGTCCATCCAGCTGTAACCGGCGCTGAGCGACCAGTCGCGCGTGATCTGCCCGACCGCGCTCAGTTCCACGCCCTGCACGCGCTTGCGGCCGGTCTGGTAATACGTGGTCGGGTTCTGCGGATCCTGCTCGACCTCGTTCTTGACGACGGTGCGGAACAGTGCCGCGTTCAGGCCCAGCTTGCGGTTCAGCAGGTCCCACTTGGTACCGACCTCGGTGGTGGTGCTCACCTGCGGTTCGTAACTCACGTTCGAGGCACTGTTGGCACCGGCGCTCAGGGTCAGGTTGGAGCCCGGCGGCTGCTTCGAGTTGGCCCACAGCGCATACACGCTGCTGACCTCGGTCGGCTTGTACAGCACCGATACCTTGCCGCTGCTGACGTTGTCGCTCAGTTCGAGATGGGTCGCGGCGGTCGTCGCACCGGCGGCCGGCAGCGCGTCGTAGTTGACGTCGAAGTGGTCGATACGCAGCGAGGCGCCGAACAGCCACTTGTCGCCCAGCTTGATGGTGTCCAGCAGGTAGCCGGACGCGGTGGTCACCTCGCCCTGGTTGCGGGCGCCGCTGCGTACCAGCCTCAGGTTGGCGGGCGTGGTGCTCGAATCCGGGTTGTACAGGTTGGCCGGCGGCAGCATGCCCAGGTTGCCGAGGCTCGGCGTGGTCGCGTTGTTGACGTAGCTGTAGTTGACCTGCTTCTCGTTGCTCAGGTCGAGGCCGCTGACCAGGGTGTGGCGCAGCGTGCCGGTCTCGAACTCGGTGGTCAGTACGGTCTGGTTGGCCAGCACCGTATTCTCCTGGTCCTTGATGGTGCGGTTGGTGCGCAGCAGCAGCCAGGTCGACGGATCGGTCGGCAGCACGCCCGGATAGCGCACGGTCGCCGGCGGAATCGGGGCCTCCCGGGTGATGACATTGGCGCCGCTGCTCATGAAGGCGCTCAGCAGGTAGAACTGCTTGGTCTTGCCATAACGGCTGATGTTGCGCAGGCGCATGCGCTGGCTGAATTCATGGTCTAGGATCGCGGTGAACATGTCGGCCTTGACGTGGTCGAAGTCGCTCTTGTTGCCATAGAAATTCTTCGGATCGACCGTGGCCGGATTGTCCAGCTCGTGACGGATCGGCGGCGGGTTGGTGGCCGTCGGGCTGGGAATGGTCGGGTTGGTGTAGCCGGGCAGGCCCACGGTCGGTACGCCGCCGTCCGGCCTGTTGTCCTGCTTGACATGGAGGTAGTCGAGGTAGAGCCGGGTCGGGCTGTTCAGGCCAAACGCGACCGAAGGTGCCAGTCCCCAGCGCTTGGCCTTGACCTCGTCGCGGCCGGGGTTGCCGTTGTCCTGGTCGAGCGCATTCAGGCGGAAGGCGATGCCGCGCTGGTGGTCGAGCACCGTGTTGATGTCGGCCGTGGCGCGCAGGCGGTCGGCGCTGCCGGCATTGATGCTGGCGTTGCCGAAGCGGCGCAACAGCGGCTGCTTGGTGCTCAGGTTGACCGAACCGGTCGGCGCGCCGCGCCCGGTATCGGTGCCGGCCGGGCCTTTCAGCACGTCGATCTGCTCGATGTTGAAGATGTCGCGCGA
>CAJYQM010000133.1 GCA_913777025.1 uncultured Massilia sp.
TGGAGTTCAGACGTGTGCTCTTCCGATCTCCGGGTGGACGGCCAGGAAGTCGGCCAGGCGCGCACAGCTGGTGTCGAGGGCGGCCCTGCTGCGCGCCGATACCACCAGCAGCTGGTCGGCGCGGCTGGCGCCGCCGGACCGGGCTGGCGGCGCCTGCTCGAGGACCAGGTGCGCATTGGTGCCGCCGATGCCGAAGGCGCTGACGCCGGCCCGGCGCGGCTGCCCGTCCTGCGCCCAGGGCGCCAGCGCGGCATTCACGTAGAACGGCCCGGCCGCGAAATCGATGTGGGGATTGGACTCGGTGTAGTGCAGGGAGGGCGGGAGCGCGCCGTGCTTCAGCGCCAGGACCGTCTTGATCAGCCCGGCCACGCCGGCGGCGGTGTCCAGGTGGCCGATGTTCGTCTTCAGCGAACCGATCGCGCAATACGCTCTGGTGCCGGCCGCGCCGAACGCCTGCTGCAGGGCGCGGATTTCGATCGGATCGCCGAGCGCGGTTCCGGTGCCGTGGGCCTCGACGTAGGAGATCGTGTCCGGCTCGACAGCGGCAACCGCGTGCGCCTCGCGGATCACGGCGCACTGGCCGGCGACGCTCGGCGCCCCGAAGCTGGCCTTGTCGGCGCCGTCATTGTTGACGGCCGATCCGCGGATCACGGCATGGATGGTGTCGCCGTCGGCAATCGCCGCGTCCAGGCGCTTGAGCAGGACCAGCCCGACACCGTTTCCGCTGACCGTGCCGCCGGCCTGCGCATCGAAGGCCCGGCAGTGCCCGTCGCGCGAAAAGATGCCGCCGTCGACGTAGTGGTAACCGCGCGGCGCCATGCCCGAAATGGCCGCGCCGCCGGCGAGCGCCATGTCGCATTCGCCGCTCAGGATGCTCTGGCAGGCCTGGTGCACCGCGACCAGCGAGGTCGAACACGCCGACTGCACCACGACCGCCGGACCGCGCAGGTTCAGTTTATAGGCGACCCGGGTGCACAGGAAGTCCTTGTCGTTCGCCATCATCACGGCGCGGCCATCCATCGACCGCATCAGCGCGCGGTTATTGCTGAGATTGTCGAGCAGGTAGGCGCTCATCGCCGTGCCGCCGTAGATGCCGATCGCCCCGGCGTACGCGTGCGGATCGTAGCCGGCGTGCGCCAGCGCCTCCGATGCGCATTCCAGGAACAGGCGCTGCTGCGGGTCCATGATCTCGGCTTCGCGCGGCGTGTAGCCGAAGAAGTCGGCGTCGAACAGCTCGATCCCGTCGAGCAGCGCGGCGGCCTTGACGTAATCCGCGCCGGCGGCCACGCCGGCGTCGACGCCCGCCCGGGCCAGCTCCTCATCCGAAAGCCGGCGGATACTCTCGACACCGTCGCGCAGGTTGAGCCAGAATTGTTCCAGCGTCGCGGCACCGGGGAAGCGTCCGCTCATGCCGATGATGGCAACCGCGTCGCCGGCGCCGTATTCGTTGCTGTATTGGTTTTCGTTCATGAGTCGCGTCCTGGAATGACCGTATGTTCGACAATCTCCGCACATCGTGCCGGTTGTCGCAGAGGTCATTAGACGCGATCGGGAACGCGGGTAAAACTGTAAAGAATGACAGCGGGGCGGGGGCAAAAAAAAAGCGTGCCTCCCCCGCCGGGAGGAAGCACGCTCGGGATGCGCCGCGACGGGCGGACGGATCAGGACCGGGACTGGACCCGCCGCGCGCGGGTCCGCGCACGTTCGCCTACCCGTTCGTTACGCGCCGCCACCCGCCCTTCCACCGCCGTGTCCGGCCCCACACCGCTATCGAGCAGCGCCGCCAGGCTGGCCACGGTGGTGTGCTGGAAGTAGTCGGCGATCGCCAGGCGTCCCGGGAACGCGGCATTCAGGCGCTGGTGCAGGCGCACCATGAGCAAGGAATTGCCCCCCAGCGCAAAGAATGCGTCGTGGATGCCGACCCGGTCCAGTCCCAGCACCTCGGCCCACGCCTGCGCCAGGGCGGTCTCGGTGACGTTGCGCGGCGCCGCGTAGTCGCTATCGTGATGCTGGCGCTCCGGCGCCGGCAGCGCACGCCTGTCGATCTTGCCGTTCGGGCCCAGCGGCAGCGCGGCAAGGGTCACGAATGCCGACGGCAGCATGTACGCGGCCAGGCTGGCCGCGAGCCGTTCGCGCAGCGCGGCCGCCGATGGCTGCGCGCCCACGTGGGGGACCAGGTAGGCGACCAGGCGCTTGTCGCCGGGCTGGTCCTCGCGCGCCACCACCACCGCGTCGCGCACCCCGTCGCAGGCGATCAGCGCGGCCTCGATCTCGCCCGGTTCGATGCGGTACCCGCGCACCTTCAGCTGGAAGTCGGTGCGCCCGAGGAACTCGAGGTTGCCGTCCGGCATCCAGCGACCGAGATCGCCGGTACGGTACAGGCGCGCATCCCCGGCCGCGCCGAACGGATCGTCGACGAAGCGCTCGGCAGTCAGGTCTTCCCGGTTCAGGTAAGCGCATGCCACGCCGGCCCCGCCGATGCAGATCTCGCCGATGGCGCCGGCCGGCACCGGCTGCAGGTGCCGGTCGAGCACGTGCACGCTGACGTTGGCGATCGGGCGCCCGATCGGCAATACGCCCTCGCCGTCGGCCGTGCAGGCGTACACGGTGGCGCACACCGCGGCCTCGGTCGGGCCGTAGGCGTTGAACACGCGGTGGCGCGCGGCCCAGCGCCGTGCCAGCAACGGCGGGCAGGCCTCGCCGGCGACGACCAGCGTCATCGGGTCCAG
>CAJYQM010000134.1 GCA_913777025.1 uncultured Massilia sp.
CGCCCTGTGCGCCGCGGCCGGCGTCCAGGGCGCCACCGTGGATGCCGCACGCGCCACCGCGCCGGCCGATGGCTGGGCCAGCCAGGCCGGCGGCACGGTCGCCGGCGCCAACGCCGTCACCAACCAGATCTACACCGTCACCAACCGCGCCCAGCTGCTGGCCGCCATCGCCAACGGCGGCACCACGTCCAAGATCATCAAGCTGGTCGGCATCGTCGACATGACCGAGGGCAAACCCTATACCGGCACCGCCGACCAGGCGGCGCGCGGCGCCATCCGCCTCAAGAGCAACACCACGCTGATCGGCGACGGCGCCAATGCCGGCGTGGTGAACGGCCACATCCTGCTGTCGGGCGTCTCGCAGGTCATCATCCGCAACCTCAAGATCGTGAATCCCTGCGACGTCGAGCCGCAATGGGACCCGACGGACGGCGCCACGGGCAACTGGAACGCCGCCTACGATGCGATCGGCATCTCGGGCTCGGACCACATCTGGATCGACCACAATTCCTTCACCGATGCGCCGGTCACGGACAACTACCTCCCGGTCGAGAATGGCCACGTCAAGCAATGCCACGACGGCGCGGTCGACATCACGAATGGGTCCGACTACGTGACGGTGTCGTACAACGTCTTCGGCGAGCACGACAAGAACAACCTGGTCGGCTCCAGCAGTTCGGCCACCGGCGACGAAGGCAAGCTGCGCGTCACCTTCAGCAACAACGTGTTCCGCGACATCCAGTCGCGCGCACCGCGCGTGCGCTTCGGCCAGGTCCACCTCTTCAACAACTACTACGCCGGCAGCAAGTCGGCCGCCGTCTACAGGAACAGCTACAGCGTCGGACCGGGCACGAACGCCAAGATCCTGTCCAACGCCAACGTGTTCGAGATCGCCGGGGCCGCCAACTGCGACGCCATCGTCAGGAATCCGGGCGACGCCACGGCCGGCACCTTCAAGGACACCGGATCGACCTTGAACGGCGTCGCGCTGGGCAGCTGCGCAGTGTCGAACGCCACCACCTGGACGCCGCCCTACGCCTTCGCCGCACGCCCGGCCGCGCTGGTCAAGGCCACCGCCCTGTCCCAGGCCGGCGGCGGCAAGCTGAGCACCAGCATCACCGGCACCGGCAGCGTCGAAGTCGAGACCGGCCCGTCGTTGACATGCCCGTCCTCCGGCCTGTACTTCTGCGACGACTTCCAGGACGGCACGGCGTCGAAATGGAACCTGCTACCCGTCTCCGGTCCGAATGGTTCGTTCCGCGTGCTTGAGGAAGCAGCCGGCAGCGCCAGCAAGGTCCTGCAGTACACGGCCGCCAGCACCGGCGGCGTGCTGGCCCTGGTCAAGCCCGAAGCCTTCGGCGGCGTGCCCTCAGGCGACTACTACGTCGAGGCGCGTATCCGCCCGATGACCAACGGCACCACCGGCAACAAGCTGCTCTACCTGGTCACGCGCTACGTCGATGCCAACAACTGGTACGGCGCCGGCCTGAACGTCCAGAGCAGCACCTCGAGCACGCAAGTCGAAATCGCGAAGATGCTGGCCGGCTCGCTCAGCCGTCCGAAGCAGGTCCGTTCGCCGATCGAGATGGACACGCGCTTCTACACGGTGCGCTTCGAGATGATCGGCGGCACCCTCACCGTCTACCTGGACGGCAGGAACCTGGGCGCCATCACCGACACGTCCTTCGCGCAGCGCGGCCTGATCGGCCTGTACACGGCCAACAAGAGCTTCCAGGTCGACGACGTGCGCGTCGGCGACCCGCGCCAGAAACCGGTGCAGCTGACGCTCGATCCCTCGCCCCTCACCTACGTGGCCGAAGCCGGCGACGCACCGGCAAAAATCGCCGTCACCGCCGTCACCTCGGATGGGTCGCCCGACAGCTTCACGGTCGTGTCCAGCAACCCGGCCGTGGTCAGCGCCGTCGCCAGCGGGAACACCGTCACGCTCACGCCGCTGTCCGCCGGCACGGCGAACATCGTCTTCACCAGCGGTTCGGAATCGACGCTCACGCGCACCATCGCCGCCACCATCGGCGCCCAGTTCACCCAGCCGACCCAGGTCTATCCGCTGCAAGGCGCCAGCAGCCCGGCCGCGCAGGCAGGCGGCGTGAACATCGACACGGCCCTGAAACTGAGCTTCGACAGCCCGCCGACGCTGGGCACGGTCGGCAGCATCCGCATCTTCCGGAAAAGCGACGACATGCTGGTCGACGTGATCCGCCTGAACGGCGAAACGGATGCGCTGGGCTATGCCGGGCAAAGCCTGGTGCGGCGCGTGAACACGGCGCCGATCCGCATCGACGGCAACACCGCCACCATCGCCCTGCACGGCAACAAGCTGGCCTACGGCACCGAGTACTATGCGGCCATCTCCGACGGCGTGTTCACCAACACCACGCTGGGCGGTCTCGCCTTCGTCGGCATCGGCAAACTCGGCGGCTGGTCCTTCACCACCAAAGCCGCCGCGCCAACCGCCAGCACGGTCACCGTCGACGACGATGGCGACGCCGACTTCCGCACCGTGCAGGGCGCGTTGAACTACGCGATGCAGAAGTTCGCCAAGGCCGCGCCGGTCACGATCAATGTGAAGAACGGCACGTATGACGAGCTGCTCTACCTGAACGGCAAGGACAATGTCACCCTCAAGGGCGAAAGCCGCGATGGCGTCGTGATCCGCTACACCAACAACGACAGCCTGAACCCGGGCACCGGCGGCAGCCAGTCGCCGACCGTCGCGGGCTCGCCGGCCGGCGGACGCGCGGTGATGCTGGTGGAGTCTTCGGACATGCTGGTGCTCGACAACCTCAGCCTGCGCAACACGACGATCCGCTCGCCGGCCATCTCGGCCCAGGCGGAAACGATTTACTTCAATAGCGACACGCGCCTGGTCGCGAAGAACGCCAGCTTCTACAGCGAGCAGGACACGCTGAACCTGAAGGGCTGGGCCTGGTTCTACAACACCCTGGTGGCCGGCAACGTCGACTTCATCTGGGGCAGCAGCCACGCAGCCCTGTTCGAGAACAGCGAGATCCGCAGCGTCGGCGACAGCACCAGCGCGACCAGCGGCGGCTACGTGCTGCAGGCGCGCGTACCGGTAGCCGGCGACATCGGCTACGTCTTCCTGAACAGTTCGCTGACCCACGGCCCCGGCCCGGGTCCGAACCACGGCGACGTCCCGGCCGGCGCCACCTGGCTGGCACGCAGCCCGGGCGGGACGGCGAGCTGGGACAACATCGCCTTCATCAACTGCCGGATGGACGTGCACGTGAATCCCGCCGGCTGGGCGGGCCTGGGCGTGCAAGGACAGCCGGCGCCGAATCCGGCCGTGCCGACGGCGGACGCGGGCTGGCGCGAGTACGGCACCACGACGCTGGCCGGCGTGCCGCTCGACCTGCGCGCGCGCGTGGGCGGCTATGCCTTGAGCGATGCGGACGTGGCGGCGCGGTTTGCGAACCGGGCCAGGGTGTTCGCGGCGTATGGGAACGGGGCGGGGTGGAATCCGCAGCCGTAAGTTTCACCTGCACCACACGACCGTAGCTACTGCTCTATGCACGTCGTCCCCGCGAAGGCGGAATAGTGCCCCCGGCACTATTCCCCCAAGTTGTACGCATTAGGCCTGCAGAACTTGGGCCCCCGCCAAGGCGACCGGCCAGGTCGGGGGCGACGGCTATTTCGGCATCAGGAACCGGAAGGTCGGCTCGATATTCTTCGACTGCAGGAACCTGACGATATCCTCCAGCGTCGCATCCTTGAGCAGCAATCCCTCCGCCGCAGCCGGCATCGGCACAGGCGCCGCTTGCGGCACCGGCAGGTGCGACACGGTCGCCAGCGGCATGCCGGGCACCGGCGTCAATGCCGGCAGCGCCCGCCCCTGCTTCAGCTTGTCCAGCGCATGCCGGAAATGCTCCGGCGTGATGCTCTCCAGCCCTTCCAGGAAGGCCGCCTGCCCCGCCAGCGGCGGCGCCATCTCCAGCCCCGACTCGTCCGTGAACGACGCCCCCATGCCCGGGTGGATGAAGGCCGCCCACTTGCCGGTGCGCCGGTTCAGCGAGGGCGGCAGGTAGACCGGCGCGGTGGCGGCGTCGGGCGCGGGTTCGAACTCGGGCACGCAGGCTTCGCACAGGCGCACCAGGAATGCCTGCGCGTCATCGGCCGGCACCGGCTCGGCGAACGACAGCCACAGGTGATAGGCGATGCCGCCATCGATGCTGACCGCAGGCGCCGGCAAGCCGAAATCCGCCTGCAGCGCGTTGGCGACTTCGCACAGGCGCATCCAGTGCTGGTCTTCCGCGCTGCCCGCCGTCTTGCGGAAGGGGATCGCCAGGGCGCGCGTCAAGCCGTCCGCCGTGGCCAGCTTGAGGGCGAGCGTAGCCTGGCCGCGGATGTGCTGGGCCAGCGCCTCGCGCGTGACGGTTTCGGGCGCCAGGTACAGCCGCGTCAATTCCTCGATCAGCTTGTCCATCAAGCCAGCCCGCCCCGGCGTGCCGCGTTCTTGCCCAGCGCCGCCAGGTCGAGGTCGGCGTCGCCCTGATCCACGGCTTCCTTCAGGACGTTCTGCAGCGTTTCCCCAAAAGCCAGCGGCAGGTTCTTGCCCTGCCCTGCTTCGACGGCCAGGCGCACGTCCTTCTGGCCCAGCGAGAGCTTGAAGCCCGCCGGGCTGTAGCGCTGTTCGGCGATCATGCCGCCATAGCCCTTGTAGACCGGCGAGCCGGCGAACAGGGTGCTGGTGACCAGGTCGATGAAGTTCGCCGCCGGCACGCCGTGGGCGCGCGCCAGCGCCGTGCCCTCGCCGGTCGCTTCGATGGCGCAGGCCAGCATCAGGTTGCAGGCCAGCTTGACGGCGTTGGCCTGTTCCGGCGCGTTCCCGAAACGCCAGGTCTTCTGGCCCATCAGGTCGAGCAGCGGCTGCACGCGCGCGATCAATTCGTCGCTGCCGCCAGCCAGGATGTTCAGCTTGCCGGCGGCGGCCACGTCCACGCGGCCCAGCACCGGCGCCGCCACGTAGCCGATGCCGCGCGCCATGTGCAGCTCGGCCATCTCGCGCGCGAACGCGACCGAGACGGTGGCCATGTTGACGTGGATGCTGCCCGGCGCCATGGCGTCCAGCACGCCGCCGTCGAGCAGCACGGCGCGGGTGGCGTTGTCGTCGGCCAGCATGGTGAAGACGACATCGGCGATGCCGCACTCGGCGGCGGTGGCGGCGGGTTTCGCGCCCTGCTGCGCCAGGGCCTGCGCGGGTTCGGGGCTGCGGTTCCAGACGTGGACGATCTGGCCCGAACGCAGCAGGTTGGCGGCCATGTGCTGGCCCATGGCGCCGAGGCCGAGGAAGGCGATGGTCATATTGTTGTGCTCCTTGTGTTGACTGGTAAGCACGTCGCCCCTGCGCAGGCAGGGGCCCAAGTTGGTGGCGACTCGCAAAACTTGGGTCCCTGCCTTCGCAGGGACGACGGTTTTTAGGATAGCGGTATTAGACCAGCAATCCGGCTTGCCCGCAGAGGCCACCGTGAATCGGACGCTCCGTCACAGCTACTCCGCCGCCGCCCGCAGCGGCAGGCAACTCCACGGCTCCACCATCCCGTACGCGCGGTTGCGCACCGCCAGCTGGTAGCACACCTGGTTCCCCGCCACCTGGTCCAGCGGCAGCCAGGCAACCGGCCGGCCGCCGACCTGCTCGAGCCGGCGCACGCTCGTGACCTCGTCGAGCCGGCTGTCGACGCGCGGACGGAACTGCACGGCCAGGTGCTCGCCCTTGGCCAGCGGACGGTCCAGCTGCACCGCGATGCCGACCTTGCCCGGCGCGCGCACCAGCAGGCCGCGCGGGCGCGGCATGGCGTCGATGACCGGTCCGAATGCCTCGCTCCAGCGTCCGAGCTGCAGCGCGTAGTCGTTCAGGACCAGGTTGAGGTCGAAGCCGGCGTGCTGGAAGGCGCTTCGGTACAGTTCGTAACCCTCGAGTTCGGGCGGGAAATCGGGACGGCCCAGGGTGGCCAGCACGCGCCGCGGCGCATCCGTGCCGTAGCGCTTGACCAGCACCTCGACCAGTTCGGCGCCGAGCGGGTATTGCAGCGTCCAGTCGAGCTGGCGCTCCAGCGTGCGGTTGTCGAGCAGCGCGTCCTGGCCCAGCAGGTGACGGCGGAACAGCGTCGCCAGCGCCAGCTGCTCGCGCTTGCGCATGGCCGCATCGTCCCGGTACGAGGGTTCGGCCCAGTGCGCGAGGCCCTCGTTGAACAGCGACATCCGGTCCAGGCCGCGGGCGCGTTCCCCGCCCGCGATCCAGCCCGCCATCACGTGCACGGTTTCGTGCACCAGGGTGTCGTACCAGTCGTCGTCGTAGCTCAGGCGGATGCGGTTGTGCGACGCCAGCCCGGCCGTGTGGCGGATGCTGCCGGACAGGTCGACGTCGATGCGCGGCGCGTCCGGCGGCTCGATCGCCAGCGCTTCGGCCGCGGCCGCAAAGGCATCGTCGGCTTCCTTGAGCTCGTCCTCGTCGACGCGGCGGCCGGCCGGGATATTGAAGGTGTAGTGCGCTGTGACGAGCTTGCGGGCGCGCGGACCCGCGCTACGCGCCGGCGCCTGGCCATGGGGGGCCTGCGTGGCCGCCACGCTGGCCACGGGCAGCTCTTCGTCATCGCCTTCATCCTCCGGCGCCTGGTTCAGGTAGATCGCGACCGGCAGCGCGATGACGGCGGCGGCGCACACGACGAACACCACGAGCCGGTTCTGCGCCAGCCTGGCCAGGCGCAGCATGCCGGCCCCGCCGGCGCCGGCGAACAGGACATAGGCGATGCCCAGGCAGGCCGCGCTCAGCAAGGCGACGGCCCGCACGGTGTCCCCGCCCAGCCCCTGCGTCGACCAGCCTTCCACGATCAGCTGGGTGGGGTCGAGGGCGGTGCCGAGGCGCGGCTGAGCGCTGCGCAGCAGCATGATGGTCGCCGCGAACACCGCCAGCAGCGCCCAGGCCAGGTAGCGCACGAAACCGAACAGCAGGCCCAGGCCCAGGCCGGCCGCCACCAGCAGCAGGTAGCGCAGCGCCAGCCAGCCCAGCGCCGATGCGGCCACCGGGTCGTCGACGGAATGGTGCAGCAGGCGGACCAGCAGCCAGCCGAGGACGGGCGTCGCCACCGCGTAGACGAACAGGCAGCTCCCCGCCACCAGCAGCTTGGCCAGGAACACGTCGCGCCGCCGCACGGGCAGGCCGTCGAGGAAAGCCAGCGTGCCGTCCTCGACCTCGTGCGCGAGCAGGCCGCTGCCCATCGCAAAGGCCAGCAGCAGGGTCAATATCGCGTCCTCGATCCAGGGCGTGCCGGTGAACAGCGTATGCGTGCGGTGCAGCGCCTCCAGGTCGGCGACGCCCAGTTCCAGCAGGTCGAGCAGCAGCATGACCACGAGCAGCCACACGAAGGGCCGCACGCCGGCCCACTCCTTGGCGATCAGGACGCGCTTCATGGCAAGACCTCGCGCACGGCGCCGATGCGGTAGCGGCAGGCGAGATCGGGGTCGTAGGCCTCGGCCAGCACGAACACACGGGTGCCGCCGGCAAAGGTGGCGGGCAGCACGCCGCCGGTTCCGGCGCCGGCCCAGTAAGTATCCTCGGATTGCACGTAGGGTTCCCCCGGGTGCAGTGTCTTGTAACGCACGCGCGCGCCGGAAGGCGCCGTCCCGGTGATCCGGTAGCGCAGCTCGAACATGTCGCCTGCCAGCCTGGATGCCTCGACCCGCAGCGCGGCGGGTGGCGGCGGCAGTCCAGCCCGGCGCCGCATTTCACCCAACAATTGCGCCAGGCGCGGCAGCGGCACGCCGGCCCGCTCGAGCAGGCCGTCCGTGGCGGGCACCTCGAGCAGGCTGCGCGCATCGTCGGGGGTCCGCTGCGCGAGGGCGGCACGCATCAGCGCCTGGAAACGCTGCGGCCCGAGGCGCTCGTGCAGGGTCTGCACGGCGCGCCAGGCATAGGCGCCGGCCAGGCAATCGCCGAGCACTTCGTCGGTGGTGTCGGCACGGCGCAGCGCCGCTTCGGCATCCAGCCCGTGCGCGGCCAGCAGGCGTGCCGCAAAGTCCGCGCGCCGCGCTAGCAGCGCCGCATAGCCGTCGATGCGGCCGGCCTGCCACCAGGCGCTGAAGCCGCGCAGCAGCCAGGTGCGGTCTTCGCGCCAGACGTAGGCCGGCGACTGGTCGAGGATTTCGGCGATCCTGACCATCTCCTGCAGCTGCGGCAGCGCCAGCTCGGGCGAGCCAAGCGCGGCGCGTATCACCAGCTGGTCCGGGCTGGCCTTGCCAAAACTGATCTCGTGCGCTTCGCGCCAGGCATCGGGCACCAGGGAAACGGGCGCCAGCGCCCGCAAGCCGAGCCAGTCGCGCATCGCGGCCAAGTCCTGCGACATGCCGCCCGCCAGCCGCTCCGGCGGCACGCCGCCGATGTCGCCCATCCAGCCGATGTGGACCGCGGGTTCGGCCTGGCTGGACACGGCCTGCTCCAGGCGGAACGGCGGCGGCGGCTCGCGCTTGTCGATCAGCGTGAACACCCCGGCGATGGCGCCGAAGGCAAAGGCCAGCAGGGTGCGTGCGGCGGCCGACATGCGCCGCGCCAGCACCACCACCAGCGCCCCGCGGCTGGCGACCGCCAGCGTCACCGCGGCGGCCAGCAGGGCACAGGCCAGGCCGGTGGTGATGGCGATCTCGCGCCAGGGCGGATGCGCCGCTTCCAGCGCCATGGCCTCGCCCGCCACCAGGAAGGGCGGCCACTGGCCCACCGGCTGCTGCACGTGGCTGCCGGCCAGGGCGACGCACAGGAACAGCAAGCCCCAGATCACGAAACGGAAGCGCAGGGTCAGCGAAATGGCGAACGCGCCGGCGTATACGAACAGCAGGTAGACCACGCTGCGCAAGGCTACCAGCCCCGCCAATCCCGGCAGGCCGCCGCCCAGGTAGACCTGGTCGCGCGCGGCGAACAGCGCGGCGCCGTAGGCCGGCACGAAGAACAGCATCAACCCGATCCAGCCGGCCAGCCATTTGGTCAGCAGGACCGTGGCGCGCCCGATCGGCAGCGATTCCAGGAACAGCTGGGTAGTCAGGCCGTATTCGCGCATCACCAGGCGGTTGGGCAGCAGGATGGCGGCCGGCGTGCCGAAGCCGACCAGCAGCATGCGCCAGGCCGACAGCGGCGAGATGGTGCTGCGCGCCTGGATCCACATCAGTGCGAACATCAGGCCGCCGATCAGGTACAGCACCAGCATGAAACGCCAGTGCTCGCGCGCTTCCTTGCGCAGCAGCGCGATCATGGAGTCTTGACCTCTTCCTTGAGCTCGTCGGTGCGCGCGAACGCCAGGAAGATCTCTTCCAGGCCCAGCGTCTCGGCCACGGCGCCCGGCGGCAGCACGGCGGCATCCCAGTCCGCTTCAGTGGCCCGGTACACGTCGCCGCGCACGCGCTGCCAGCCGGGCGCCTCGATCGGCGCCTCCAGGCCGCGGATGCGCCGCACCTGCGCGCGCAGGCTCGGGATCGTTCCTTCGAAGCGCGTCGACCCGGCCTGGATGATGCCGACCCGCTGCGCCACCTGCTCGACTTCACCGACCAGGTGCGAGGAAAACATCACGGTGGTGCCCTGCTCGCGCTGCAGTTCGATCATCTGGTCGTTGAATTCGCGCCGCGCCACCGGGTCCAGGCCGGTGGTCGGCTCGTCCAGCAGCAGCAGCGGCGGACGCGAGGCGAAGGCCAGCGCCAGCGACAGCTTGGTGCGCGTGCCGCCCGACATGACGGCCGCCTTGCGGTCCGTCGGGATGTCCAGGCGGCGCAGCAGGCGCTCGAACTCGGCGTCGTCCCAGCTCGGGTAGAAGCCGCCGACGAAGCGGCCCAGCTGGCGCGCCGTCATCCACGGATAGAAATGCGGCTCCTGGGGCACGAAGCCGATCTTCTGCTTGAGCCGCACCGGCACCGACTTCACCTGCTCGCCGAACAATTCGATGCGTCCTTCATCCGGCGCCATCAATCCCATCAGCATGCGCAGCGTGGTGGTCTTGCCGGCGCCGTTGCGGCCCAGGAAACCGTAGATCTCGCCGGCCGGCACGGCCAGGTCCAGGCCATCCAGGGCCAGCACCTTGCCGAAGCGGTGCGTGATGTGTTCGAGGCGCAGCAGACAGTTCATGGAAGAGGCATTCAGCTGGAATGTGTTAATCGTAATGCAATCCCGGCCACCCGGCAATGCAGGGCAGAAACGCTGCGCGCCTCGTACGCCCTTCGGGGTAAGCTGGCTGTTCAGATGTCCCACCCGCGCCTGCCGAAGGAAACCGCATGCCGCAGTTCTTCATCGCCCGACCGATCTTTGCCATCGTCATCGCCCTGCTCATCATGCTGGCCGGCGGGCTGTCGATCTCGACCCTGCCGGTCGAACAGTTCCCGCCGGTCGCGCCGCCCTCGGTGAACATCAACGCCAATTATGCCGGCGCGTCCGCGTCGACGATGCAGAACACCGTGGTGCAGGTGATCGAGCAGCAGATGAGCGGAATCGACGACTTAATGTACATGTCCTCGACCAGCGACGACAGCGGCCGCTCGACCACCACGCTCACCTTCGAGACCGGCGCCGACCCGAACATCGCCCAGGTCCAGGTGCAGAACAAGCTGCAGCTGGCGATGCCGCAGCTGCCGGCCCAGGTGCAGCAGGCCGGCGTGCGCGTGACCAAGTCGAGTTCTTCCTTCCTGATGGTGATCGGCTTCATCTCGAAGGACGGCAGCATGAGCAAGTACGACATCGCCAACTTCCTGGTCTCAAGGGTGCAGGATCCGATCAGCCGCGTCAACGGCGTGGGCGACCTGAACGTCTACGGCACCCAGTATGCGATGCGGGTCTGGCTCGATTTGTCGAAACTGAACGCGTTCGCGCTCAATCCGCAGGACGTCACCGCCGCGCTGACGGCGCAGAACGTGCAGGTCTCGGCCGGCCAGCTGGGCGGCCTCCCCGCCAGCGGCAATCCGCAGCTCTCGGCCACCATCACCGAGTCGACGCTGCTGCGCCCCCATCTGCTCGCGATACGCGGATGGCGAAATGCCTGTGTACTT
>CAJYQM010000135.1 GCA_913777025.1 uncultured Massilia sp.
CGCTGCCGAAGCCCGGCAGGCCAGCGCCGCGCTGCAGGCAAAGACCGCGGCCATCGATGGTGCCCGCGCCACGCTGCTCGAGACCCGTAACTGGCTCGACGCGCGCCGCGACCTCGCCGGCCTGGCAAGCCAGTGGGCACGCTGGGAACAGCGCCTGGTCCAGGCCGAGCAGGCCGCCGCCCTCGACGCCGGCACCAGCGCCGCGCTGGCGCGCGCCACCACCGGCCTGCAGCAGGCCGAAGCTGCGGCCCAGCGCACCGCCGCCGGGCTGGAGGCGGCAACCACCTTGCTGGGCGAACGCGAGACCGCCCGCACCCAGGCCATCGAAGCGCTCGACGCCTTCGACGCCGACGACCTGCGCGCCGAGCGCCGCGCACTGGAAACCCGGCGCGAGCGCCTGGCCGCTTTCGGCGCCACCAGCAACGCGCTGGCGACGGCGCGCGCCCAGCTCGGCCGGCTGGACAGCCAGGCCGCGAAACGCGAGGCCGCGCGCCAGATCGCGAGCCAGGCGCTGGAGGCGGCGCAGGGCGCCGCCGGCGCCATCGACGCCACCGTGGCCCAGGCCGAGCGCATGCTGGAAGCCGCGCAACTGGCCTGCGCCGACGGCGTCGAGAGCCTGCGCGACCGTCTCCTGCCCGGTGCGCCCTGCCCGGTCTGCGGCAGCGAAGACCACCCCTACCGCCACCAGGATGCGCGCCTGCACACCCTGCTCGACGGCATGGCCCGGGAAGTCGCCGGGCGCCGCCAGGCACAGCGCGACAACCTGAACGACCAGGCGCAGCAGCGCGCCGCCATCGATGCCGCCGCCGAGCAGCTGCGCGCGCTGGCCGAGGAACGCGCCGGCGTGCAGGACGGGATCGAGCAGCTGGAAGACGAACTGGCGTCCAGCCCCCTGTTCGAGGAAGCGCCGGAACCCGAGGGCCGCGCCGCCTGGCTGACGGCCCAGCAGAATGCCCTGCGCGCCAGCGCCCTCGAGCTCGACGGCCGCGACCAGGCCCTGCGCCGCGCCGAAGCCGCGCGCGACGCCGCCCAGCAAGCCTGGGACGCCACGCACCGCGAACACCTGCGCCTGCTGGAGGCGGCGCAGACGGCGCAAACCACGCTGGGCCGCCTGGAAGCCGAGATCGCCGCGCTGTCCGCGAAACGTGAAGCGGCCGCCGCCAGCCTGGCCGCGCTGCTGGACGAGCTCGATCCGGTGCTGGCCGAAGCCGGCGGCGGCAACTGGCAGGGCGAGTGGCGAGACGATCCGGCCGGCTGGCGCCAGCAGCGCGCGGCCGCCGCGCGCGCATGGAACGAGCAGTCGGCGCGGCTGGCAAAGCTCGAATCGAGCCTCGGCGCGCTGGAAGCCGAACATGCGGCGGCGCAGGCGCGCGTGCAGCAGGGCGAAGCGCGCCTGCTTGAGGCGGGCGCCGAATTCGAACGCATCGACCATGAATCGGCGGCGCTGCGTGCCGAGCGCGCGCAGCTGTTCGATGGCCGCCCGGCGCGCGAGGTCGAGGGGGCACTCGCCGCCGCCGTGAACGCGGCGCGCGAGCTGGTCGACGCCTGTCAGGCTGCCAGCCTGCAGGCGGCCCAGCTGGAAGCGCGCGTGCGCGAAGCCCAGGCCGGCGCCCAGGAACGCATCGCCGCCTTGCAGGAAGCCTCGAACGACACGGAGACCCGGCTGGCGCAGTGGTTCGAAAACTTCGACGGCTCGGATCCGACACTCGAGCCGATCGAGAGCCAGCAGCAGGTCACGGAATTGCTCGCGGTCGGCAACGCCTGGATCAGCCAGGAACGCGCCGCCCTCGCCGAGCTGGAGACCCGGGCGCGCCAGGCCGCCGCCGTGCTGGACGAGCGCCGCGCACGGCGCCGCCAGCATGAAGCGGGCGCGCCTGCCGGGGACGCCATCCGCGAAGCCGCCGCCGTGGCCGAGGACCTTGCGAAGGCCGAGCAGGAACGCCGCGGCGTCCAGGAAACCGCGGCCGCGCTGGCCGTGCGCATCCGCGAAGACGAGGGCCGGCGCGAACGGGCGCGCTCGATGATGGACGAGATCGAGCGCCAGCGCGCCGTCGAGACCCGCTGGGCCAAGCTGGCGGAGCTGATCGGTTCCGCCGACGGCAAGAAGTTCCGCAATTACGCCCAGCAGTTCACGCTGGACGTATTGCTGGGTTACGCCAACCAGCACCTGTCCCAGCTGGCGCGGCGCTACCGCCTGGAACGCGTGATGAACGCGGCCGGCCCCTCGCTGGCGCTGATGGTGCGCGACCAGGACATGGGCGGCGAAGTGCGCTCGGTGAACTCCTTGTCCGGCGGCGAGTCCTTCCTGGTCTCGCTGGCGCTGGCGCTGGGCCTGGCCTCGCTGTCCTCGAACCGGGTCAAGGTCGAGTCGCTGTTCATCGACGAGGGTTTCGGCAGCCTGGACAGCGATACGCTGGGCGTGGCGATGGATGCGCTCGACGCGCTGCAGTCGATGGGACGCAAGGTCGGCGTGATCTCGCACGTGCAGGAGATGACGGAGCGGATCGCGACCAGGGTGCTGGTGCGCCCCGGTGGCGGGGGCAGCAGCTCCATCACGGTTCAATGAGCGGTCCAATGCGCGGTGCAATAAGCCATGGCGCGCGGTGCTAAAATGCGCGCCTCTCATAGATAGTCACTCACGGAACATCATGTCCAAACCCGCCCGTTTCCTGACCTTCAAGTGCGCCAAGTGCGACAAGCCCGTCAAGGTCCAGCTGCAGAAAGTCTCGGCCTGCTCGCACATCCAGCCCTACCAGGGCATCTGCGCCTGCGGCGAAATCAAGCGCCACGCCACCGGCAATCCGGAAGCGGTGAAGTCCTTCATCGAATCGAACGAGCTGCACTGGCACCACAACCATTGATCACCCCAATGATCCATTGGACTGAAAACGGCGAGGAGCGCTCGGCGCGCTGGCGCTCGGAAAGCGGCTGGCCGGCGCCGAAGAAAGTCGTGCTGGCCGACGATACCATGAACGCCGACACCGCTTACCGCCTGGCGCTGGACGGCACCGGCCTGCTGTGGCGCGGCGACTTCCAGAACGCGCGCCAGCTGCTGCAGGCGCTGGTGCGCCGGCTCGACCAGAAGAGCGAACGCAACAAGCGTGGCAGCAAGCCGGGTAAAAAGCCGGCCGCCACGCTGACCGAACAATTTCACCGCCACCGCCTGGCCCAGCTGCAGCGTGCGCGCCTGCTGGCCATGCTCCTGATCCCGTTCGAAGCGGACTACACGGTGCCGCTGCGGCGCGCGCCCGACGTCAAGGACGCCTGTCTGGAAGCCTATGGCCCCGGCAGCGAGCCCTTCGTGGCCTCGCTGCGCGAGTTGCTGGGCCTGATCGGCGCCCACGAATGGCGGCGCAAGGGCGTGTTCATCCCGGCGCTGGACGAGCGCATCCATCCCTGGTACGGCGTGTTTTCGCCGGTGCGCGGCGAGTACGTGGAACTGGTGGCCCAGGCCCCCCTGCCGGCGCAGGCCACGCTGGCCTTCGACATCGGCGCCGGCACCGGTGTGCTGTCGGCCGTGCTGGCCCGCCGCGGCCTGCAGGGTGTGATCGCCACCGACATGGACGAGCGCGCCCTCGGCTGCGCGTCGGCCAACATCGAACGGCTGGGTCTGTCCGAGCAAGTGCAACTTGTACGTGCCGACCTGTATCCCGAGGGCCGCGCCGGCCTGGTGGTCTGCAACCCGCCCTGGCTGCCGGGCAAGCCCAGTTCCGCCATCGAGTACGCGATCTACGATCCGGACAGCCGCATGCTGAAAGGCTTCCTGGCCGGCCTGAAGGATCACTTGCTGGAAAACGGCGAAGGCTGGCTGATCCTGTCCGACCTTGCCGAGCACCTGGGCCTGCGTTCGCGCGAGCAGTTGCTGGGCTGGATAGCGGATGCCGGCCTGGAAGTGGCCGGGCGCCACGACGTGCGTCCGACCCATCCGAAGGCGAGTGACCCGGACGATCCGCTGGCGGCGGCGCGCACGCGCGAAGTGACCTCCTTGTGGCGTTTGCGGGTCGTATAGACCTTTGCTTGCACCCGGAGGCCATAAGGGATACAATAGCGTTCTCAGACGCGGGGTGGAGCAGTCTGGCAGCTCGTCGGGCTCATAACCCGAAGGTCACAGGTTCAAATCCTGTCCCCGCAACCAGAATTCTATGGACCGAGCCCAACTCTTGTAGTTGGGCTTTGTTTTTTCAGCTGTACGCCGCATGAGAGACAAGAAAGACAACGCGACATTCGACTTGCCCGGTTTCGATCCGGCTCCGCAATCCGATGCCGTTGTCCTTGCTCCCGAACCGAAGCGCGGCGGCCCGCGCCCGCGCCGCATCGTCCTCAAGCAGGAGCAAATGCCGCTGCTCGAAGACACCGACGCCACCGGCCTGCCCGTGTGGACGCGCGATCCGAACCTCGACCTGACCGGCCTGCCGATCTGGCAACCCGATACCTGAACCGCGCCCGCGGTTGACATCATGACCGACACCGCATTCTCCTCGCTCCAGCTCGATCCGCGCTTCCTCGCCAACCTGGCCCAGCTGGGCTACCACCAGATGACGCCGGTACAGGCGGCCACCCTGCCGCTGGCCCTGGCCGGGCGCGACCTGATCGCCCAGGCCAAGACCGGCAGCGGCAAGACCGCCGCCTTCGGCATCGGCATGCTGCTGGGGCTGAACCCGACGCTGTTCGCGGTGCAGGGGCTGGTGCTGTGCCCGACGCGCGAACTGGCCGACCAGGTCGCGAACGAACTGCGCCGCCTGGCGCGCGGCATCGGCAACGTGAAGGTCGTGACCCTGACCGGCGGCGTGCCGATGCGGCCGCAGATCGCCACCCTCGAATTCGGCGCCCACATCGTGGTCGGCACCCCGGGCCGCG
>CAJYQM010000136.1 GCA_913777025.1 uncultured Massilia sp.
GACGGTCACATGGCGCCGTCGGAACTGCGCGCCATGCACCATTCCGGCATACTGCGCCGCCTGGATATCGACGAGGACCTGTTCGACGATGCCGTGCAGGCGCTGTGCGACGACTTGCTGGCCACCGCCGGCCGCCGCAACGCCAGCGAAGTCGAGATCGACAGCCGCCTGCTCGACATGCTGCTGCAGGAAGTCAGGGAGCCGGCGCTGCGGATGGCGGTCATGAAGGCCATGCTCGACATCGTCCATGCCGACGACGTCCTCGACGGCCGCGAGACCCTGCTGATCCAGCGCGGCTTCAAGGCCTGGGGCGGCCAGCCGATGGCGGCCTGATCGAGCGCCCCGATCGACGCATCAGTCCGGCAACGGTGCGGCGGCAGGCGCCACGCGCATCCCATCGCCGGCCCCGGCCGCCACCATCAGGCGGTTGACGTAAGGGTGGAAGCGGCCGCGTCCGCGGTAGGGTACCGGAGCGTAGTCGTATTCGAGGCAGGGCAGCAGCGAATACTGCACGCCGAGCAGCAGGCGCGGGCCGCTTGCCGGCGGCGTGCCCTTGTGGATGCCTTTCGCGTCGATGACGAAGGCGGTGCCGGCCGCGCCGGTGATCGCCACGCTGCCGCCGTAGTCGCGGGCGACTTCGCGCTCGCCATAGCGGCGCAGGCGCAGCGGCATGCGGTCCAGGTGGCTGCGCGGGACGTAGCGGTGCGGCCCGCCGGTGTCGCCCACGTCGGTCACGTAGAGCAGCAGCTTGATGCTGCCCGGTTCGGAATCGCGGTGGAAGTGCTGGACGTCGGCGTCCCTGGTCTCGCTGGGGAAGGACCAGCGCAGGCTCAGCAGCGTGATGACCGGCGTGAAGCCGAGGTAGGCGCCGGCCAGCGCCAGCACCTTCGGGTGGTTCGCCAGGTCCAGCATGTGCGGGCAGTTGACGACGGTGTCGAGCGGGTAGTCGCCGATGTTCAGGCCGGCGGGCACCGTGTCCAGCGTGAAGCTGCGGCCGTCGCCGCGTCCCGCCACCATGGGCTGGGTGCGCAGCCAGGCGACCATCTCGGCGCAGGCTTGCGCCGGCAGCAGCCGGCCCAGGCGCACATAGCCCTGGGCGCGCAGGGACGCCAGCAGCACCGGGTCGGCCGCGTGCCGTGCGTGGCCATGCCATGCGCCCAATCCCGCGGCCAGGGTGCGGGTCGCCGCGCGCCGCACGCGCCGGCTGGTACAGACCCGCATCGCATAATACCCAAGCAGCCGCAAATTCGTACGGGGCGAGACGGGACTGAAGGTCAGATGCTTGAGCATGATGTTCCCGGACGATAGGGCTGAGCTAGCCATTGTATTGCGTAAATATTGCTGCTTGCTTACGCAAATCGTTAAAGCATGTAAATATCGCATCCGCACGCGTGGTCGTAATGATGAAAAGATCGCTACACTGCGTGCTCGCACCATCTTCCGCTGACCGAGAAAGGACCGTCATGGCAACCCGCAAGATCGCAGTACTGGTAGGCAGCCTGCGCAAGGAATCGTTCACCCGCAAACTGGCCAAGAGCCTGATGCTCGCCGCCCCGCCCACGCTCGAGCTGGAGATCGTCGACATCGCGCACCTGCCGATGTACAACGAGGACGACGAGACCGACACGCCGCCGCCGCGCTGGACCGAATTCCGCGAGCGCATCCGCGACGTCGACGGCATCCTGTTCTGCACGCCCGAGTACAACCGGTCGCTGCCGGGCGTGTTGAAGAACGCCATCGACGTCGGCTCGCGTCCCTATGGCAAGGCGGCCTGGACCGGCAAGCCCTGCGCCGTGGTCAGCCAATCGCCGGGCGCGCTGGGCGGCTTCGGCGCCAACCACGCGGTGCGCCAGTGCCTGGTCTTCCTGAACATGCCCTGCATGCAGATGCCCGAGGCTTACATCGGCGGCATCGCCGGCAAGTTCGACGGCGACCAGCTCACCGACGAATCGCTGCGCGGTTTCCTGCAGCAATTCATGGAATGCTTCGCCACCTGGGTGGAACGCCACGCCGATTGAGCCGCCCCCCGCAATGAAGGCGCGTGAGCGCAAGCCGGCCCGGGCGCCGGACCGGCCCTACGTCGCGCAGGCCCCGTCATCGTATGGCGCGCCGCCGCCCGGATGGCGCCGGCGCATGTACGACGTCATCTTCGAAGCCGATACCCCGGCCGGCCGCCGCTTCGACATCGCGCTGGTGGGCGCGATCATGCTCAGCATCCTGGTCGTGGTGCTGGACAGCGTGCCGCGCCTGCACAAGGAATACGGCGACGCCCTGACCGTGCTGGAATGGAGCTTCACGCTCCTGTTCACGCTCGAATACCTGGCGCGTGTGGTGTGCATCCAGCGCCCCTGGCGCTACGCCACGGGCTTCTACGGCGTGATCGACCTGCTGGCCGTGCTGCCTACCTATTTTTCGCTGCTGGTGCCGGGAAGTGGCTATCTGCTGGACATCCGCATCCTGCGCCTGCTGCGCGTCTTCCGCATCTTCAAGCTCACGCTCTACATCGAGGAGTACACCCGCCTGGGCGAAGCGCTGTCCGCCAGCCGGCGCAAGATCATGGTGTTCCTGTCGGTGGTGCTGATGGCGATCCTGATCCTGGGCACCGTGATGTACGTGGTGGAGGGGCCGGAAAACGGCTACACCAGCATCCCGGTCGCGATGTACTGGGCCACCGTGACCATGACCACGGTCGGTTACGGCGACATTACGCCGCATACCCACCTGGGCAAGGCGATTGCCTCCTTCATGATGCTGCTGGGCTGGGGCATCCTGGCGGTGCCGACCGGGATCGTGACGGCCGAGCTGTCGGCGCGGCGCGGCGACCGCCGGGTGGGACCGGAGCGCGGCCCCGCGCGGGCGCTGGCCGCGGCGGCGATGCCGGTGCCGATGCCGCGCACCTGCGAGGCCTGCGGCAGCGACGGGCACGAGGCCGGCGCGAAGTTCTGCAAGGATTGCGGGGCGGCTTTGAAGTAGGTTTTTCTCGGATTCCCCGATATTCACGCACATTCATCTTCCAAGTCCTGCATGAATGGCCAAGAATACAACCATTCCAATGATTTCAGGAAAGGTTGTCATGAACTTTGGCGAGCGACTCAAACAGATCCGGACCGATAAAGGCTGGACCCAGCCGCAGTTCGCGCAGGCTGCCGGCATCGAGCAATCCTATCTCTCGAAGCTGGAAAACGACAAATCGGTGCCCTCGGCCGAGATGTTCTCCACGATCCTGGCCGGCGTCGGGATGGATGCGGCGACCTTCCTGTCCGAAGTCGACAGGGAAGTGCAGGCGACGACGCTGCGCCATATCCCGGCCGTGGCCCAGGTCGGCAACGACACGGCGGCAGCCCAGGTCAAGGATACCAAGCGCTGGCTCTACGGCTCGGCGGGGGCCTGGATATTCGGCTTCGCCATGATGCTGGCCGCGAACGACGGCATCTTCTTTCCGAACAAACTCTACAAGTACGAGTCGCCGGGCGTGGTCTTGCCGGGGGAGGCCGAAAACATGTTTTCGACCTACAAGGAGCTGTTCGGGATCAGGATGGCGGCCAGGGTCATGACGCCCGAAGAGGCGAGCCAGGCACAGGCCGAGTTCCTCGCCGAGCGGGTCCGGCCGCTCGCCGTCGAAACGCCTGTCAATCGCGGCACGATGTTCGTCGAGCCGGCGGGCAAGGGCCACCGCACTTTCGAACTGCGCCATACCGAATATGTCGAGGCACCGGGCAACCGCATCCTGCAATACCTCGGCGCGATCGTGCTGTTTTCCGGCTTCGTCGGCCTGTTCATCGAATGGCGCCTGCGCCGCCTGAAAACCAAACGCCGCTGATCCATCCACCCAGGGAGACCCCCATGTCGCAACTTCGCACTTTCCTCGCCGGCGCCACGACCATGGCCGCCGCGCTGACCGCCATCGTGACGCTCACCGGCGCCAGGCTGCCGGCGCGCATCGATACCTTCGACGAGATCACGGTCGGGCGCATCAACATCGTCGAGCCGGACGGCACCAAGCGGATCATCATTGCCAGCCGCGCGCGCTTTCCGGGCGACTTCCAGCAAGGGAAGGAAGGCGCG
>CAJYQM010000137.1 GCA_913777025.1 uncultured Massilia sp.
ACGAGATCCAGGCTTTCACCGGCGCCAGCGTGCAGGGCGCGGCGCCGAAGTCGGTGATGCGGTAGTCCACCTTGCGGAACTTGACCGGCATGGCCAGGCGCCGGGCGATGGCGGCGGCCTGCTGCCACGGGTCGCCGGCCTTGGCCGCCGCGGCCAGGGCGGTGGCCGCCGGAAAGGCGCCGCCCAGCATCGAAAGGCCGGTGGCCGAGGCGCCGCGCAGGAAGGTGCGGCGGGCGTCGAAGGATGTGCTCATGGGGGTCTCCTGTTAATCGTTCGTATTGTTGTATTCGCCGAGGTAGATATCGGCGGGCACGGGGCGAGGTCCCGCGCCCAGCACCTGCTCCGGATCGAGCCCGGCGGCCTGCAGGTTGTCGTACCAGTCGTCCGAGGACAGCTGGGCCGGACGGTGCGCCAGCGTGCCGTCGCGGTTCCATTCGGACCACGGATAGTCTTTCTGGATGTGGCTGCCGATGCGCGAATTCAGGATCACGGCCTTGCCGACGGTGTCCAGCGTGCGAGGGCGGATCGTGCCTTCCGGCGCCTTGAACACGTCGACCTCGCCGATGCGGCAACGGTAGCCGTCGACCAGCATGTGGCCGTAGGGCGTGCAGCGCTGGTTGTGGAACCACTGGCGCGCCAGGTAGGACGGGCCGCCGCCCAGGTTGGGCTTGCCGTCGCTGGTGAAGCGGCAGCCATTGAACACGAAGCCGTACTTCGCGCGGCGGCTGGTGTCCGGCGCCAGCGCGAAGGAGGCCGCGCGCCCGCCCAGCGATTTCACTTCGCAGTCCTGGAAATAGGCGATGGTGTCGCCGAAGATGAAGTCGACGTCGCCCTCCACGTAGGTCTTGTGGAAGAAGCTGCGCACGGTGGCGCTGCCGTCCTTCGAGCTCAGGAACAGCGTGTCCTGCAGGCCGAGCAGGCGGACGTTCTCGAACTGGGCGCGGTCGGCGCCGTCCACGCGCAGCGCCACCGCCTGGTGGTTGACACGGCTGCCGCCGGTCTTGTCGGGGCATTTGTCGCCGATGCATTCGTTGTGCTTTGCCGTGCCGTCCTTGTTGAAGGCGTTCTCGATCGTCAGGTTACGCGCCTGGAAACCGTCGCCGCGCACCCAGACCGTGGCCGAGCCGGTCGTCTGCACATTGGCCTGGCCCTGCAGACCCTCGAACATCGCGCGGATGCCGGGCGCCGCGCCTTCGAACTGGGCGGCGTGGCGCTGGCGGTACTCGAGCCCCGTGGTCGAGGCGTCCAGCCGTGCGCGGATGCGGGTCGCCTGCGCGTCCGGACCGTCGCCGTACAGCGTGAGCGGCGCGTTCGACGCCGGCACGTAGACCAGTTCATCGTAGGTGCCGGGTGCGACACGGATATAGATGCGCTTGCTGCGCGCGGTGTCGAGCACGGCGCGGTTGACGGCGGCCTGCACGGTCTGGAAACGGGTCAGGCCGTCGGCCGGCGCCTTGGCGTCGACGGTGTAATCCGGCGTGAGGCGGGCAGTCGTCACCAGCGCATCGGCCAGCGGATCCCAGGGGTCGATCCGCTCGGCGCCCACCGGCCCGACCCATTTCAGGACTTCGCGATAGTCGTAGGCCCTGGCCTGCTCGGCGCTCATCTGCGGACGCGGATTGCGTGCGGATTCGGTGGGGAAAGGCAGGAAGCGCTGCGCGCAATCGACGGCCGCGCCGCCCGCATTGAAGCGCACCGGCTTGCCTTCGCCATCGACCAGGCGCGCAAACGCCGTTTTGACCTCGGGCTTGCCGTCGACGACGACGTCGCGCAGTGCCAGCCGGAGCGGGCGCGCATCGTCGTAGCCCTGCAGGATCACGCGCCCCGGATCCAGGCTGTGCATGCGCTCCATGCGGATGCCGGCATACGAGGGCACGAGCGTGCCCGGCGTGGCAGCCTGCTCGTAATGCGTGTCGATGTCGATCGGCGCGCGCGTGCCGCGCAGGCAGACGTCGCGATACAGGATATCGGAGACGGTACCGCCACGCGTATCGTTGCTCTTGATGCGCAGGCCGGAGGTAGTGCCGTCCAGCGTCAGGTCCTGCACCAGTACGCGGCGGACGCCGCCATTCGTCTCGCTGCCGATCGACATGCCGTGGCCGCTGTAGAAATGGTTGTGCAGGATGGAGACGTTTTCAAGCGCGCCCAGCTTGCCGGCCTTGAGCGCGACATTGTCGTCGCCGGTGCGGATCCAGCTGTGGGCGATGGTCACGTTGGTCGATGAGATCGGGTCGATGCCGTCGGTGTTGCGCGCGTCCTGCGGCGTGTCGATCTTCACGGCCCAGGCCGTGAAGCCGTCGACCCCGTTCAAGGTGACGTGGAAGTTCGGGGAATTCTTGAGCAGGATGTCGTAGAGGGTGACGTCCTGCGATGCGTCGACCTGGATCAGGCGCGGCACGTTCTGGCGCGTCTTTTCCTTCTGGGAGCGGCGCGCGATCTGCCACCAGGATTCCTGCCGGCCGGCGATCTTCTCGCCGCCCTGGCCGTCGATGGTGCCCGGGCCCATGACGCCGCTGCCGCGCGCGTTTTCCAGCGTGATCAGCGGGCGGCAGCCCTTGCCCGAGGCGTCGTTGCTGCCGCAGGTGCCGGCGCCGCGGTCGAATAGCCTGGGGTCGAGGCTGGCATACAGCGTGGCCCCGGGGCCGACCACCAGCGTCACGCCGCTTTTCACGACCAGCGGGCCGGAGACGAACTGGCGCTTTTCATTGCTGGCCGCGAGCACCACGGCGTGGCCGGGTGCGCAAGCGTCGATCGCGGCCTGGATGCGGGCCGCATCGTCGCGGCCGGTGTGGGTGGCCTCGCCGGCCAGCACCGCGCAGGCGGGCGGCACGACGGGTTCGGTGACATGGCGCGTGTCCTGCGCATGTGCGGAACTGGCCGCGAGCGCGGCCAGGGTAAGACGACTCCACTTCATCGGCGTCCTTTCGGAAGCCGGCACCGGCGATACGGCTGCCGGCGCCGGCAACTTCAACTCGTTACTGGAAGTTGTAGGTCACACGCAGATTGTACGCACGGCCGGTCGGGTTCGCAGCGCTGCTCAGGTAGCCGTAGCTGTACACCGTGTTGTTGGTGGTCGGCGGCGCCTTGTCGAACAGGTTGGTGATGCCCGCGGTGACCGAAACCTGCTTCTGGGCGCGCCAGGTGCCGGTCAGGTTCCACAGCGAGAAGGACGGGATGTCGCGGTAGTACTGCGGCTGCACCGCCACGTTCGCATCCTTGTACTTGCTGTTGAAATTGTTGGTCAGCAGCGCGCCGAAGTCGCCGTTCTGCCACGACAGGCGCAGGTTGTGCTTCCAGCGGTAGGTGATGATCGGGTAGCTGCTGGTGGTGCCGTTGCTGGCCCAGCCGAACTGGCCGACGTTCGACATCCAGGCGCCGTTCTCTTCCAGCTGGTTGTCGAAGCGGGTCAGCCAGGTGCCGTCCAGGCCGATGGTGAAGTTGCCGTAGGCGGTGCGCGGCAGCTGCCAGTTGGCCGCCACGTCGACGCCGCCGGCGATCTGGCCGCCCAGGTTCATGGTCCGGTTGTCGATGTAGGCCAGGCTGCCGTCGGCATTACGCACGAACAGGTTCTGGTACTGCGCGTAGTTGGTGAAGTACACCGACTCCGGCAGGTTGGCCAGCATCTTCTTCATGTTGACCTGCCAGTAGTCGAACGACAGCATCATCGTGCGGCTCGGCTCGAACACCACGCCCAGCGTGCCGCCCTTCGATTTTTCCGGCTCGAGTGCCGGGTTCGAACCGGTCATCTTGTTCAGCTTGGCGTTGCAGACGTCGGCCGGGTTGGCGCCGGCGACGGCGGTGCCGGTGCCCGGGATGGTCGGGGTGCGGCTCGGGCACAGGACCGGGTCGTCCCAGCGCGCCGAGGTCGTGGTGTTGGCGACCGTGGTGCGGTAGCCGTTCAGGTCGAACAGGGTCGGGGCGCGGAAGCCGGTATTGGCCGACCCGCGGAACATCAGCCACTTGGCCGGCTGCCAGCGGAAGCTGACCTTCGGCGTGACGGTGCTGCCGACGTCGCTGTACTTGTCGACGCGGACGGCGCCGTTCAGGGTCAGGGTCTTGGTGACCGGCGCGTCGAGTTCGGCGAACAGGCCGGCGATGTTGCGGCCGCTCTCGCCATGGCCCGCGACGGACTTGGCGAAGGTGATGTCGGTGGCCTGGGCCAGCTTGGTGTCTTCGTTGGTGTCGCGGTGCAGGTCGGCGCCCAGTGCCAGGGCCAGGTCGCCGCCCGCCAGCGGCATCAGCGCCTTGCTGATGGTGCCGTCGATGCCGTAGTAGGCGGTCTTGGCGCTGCGGTTCTGCATGTCGTCGGCGGCGATCGAGGCCAGGTAGTCGCGGCCGGCCTGGTCCTGCAGGCCGAACGGGTTGAGCACGCCGCTGGCGAGGCCATTGAGCAGGCCCGGGCCCGAGTAGTAGCCGGAAGCGAAGTAGACCTTGCGCTGCGAGAGGCCGTAGGTCGCGCCGGTACGGTAGTCCCAGCCGCCGACCATGCCTTCGGCCGACAGCAGCAGGCGCTGGTTGATCTGGTTGTCGCGGGTGACGGCCGGGCCGCCGTCGGCGACCGCCCAGCTCACCGTCAGCGGCTGGCCGGTGACGCCGGCCACCGCCGGCACGCCGCCGGCGCCGCCCGGATACCAGCGGCTGGTCGACGGCAGGATCGGCTGGCGCGAGCCCACGGCCAGCGCCTGGGTCGGGTTCTTGTAGCTGTAGATCGATTCGTCGCCGCGCGTGTACTCGAGGCTGACGGTGTGCTCGCCGAAGCGCTTGGTGGCCTTGCCGTACATCGTCAGCTGCTTGTTCGGGTGCAGCGCGGTGCCGTAGGTGTCGTTGTCCAGCACGCAGGTGTTCTTGGCGCCCTGGATCGAGAACGGCGCCAGGCAGCCGGCCGCGTAGTACGGATTGGCGGCGTTCTTGTTGGTCGCGGTGGTGAAGTTGGCCGGGGTCGCGTAACCGCCGCTGGCGGCGCTCGGCGCCAGGCCGATGGCGGTGAGGGCCGCGGCGTCCGGGGTGAAGCCGGTGCGGTCCGACTGCAGCAGGCGGCTGCGCTGGTGGAAGTCGACGGTACCGTAGACGTTCCAGCCGTCGTTGGCCAGGTTGCCCTTGCCGAAGGTCAGGGTCACGCGCTGCTCGTCGCCGCCGCCGTGGCGTTCCGGCTGGACCGCCTGGATCGTCGCCGAGCCGCCTTCGACTTCGCGCTTGGTGATGAAGTTGACCACCCCGCCGATCGCATCCGAACCGTAGATCGAGGATGCGCCGTCGCGCAGCACCTCGACGCGCGCCAGGGCGCTGATCGGGATGGTGTCGAGGTTGGCGTAGCCGTCCGCGATCGCTTCGTTCGCCAGGCGGCGGCCGTTCAGCAGGACCAGCGTGCGGTTCACGCCCAGGCCGCGCAGGTTGATGTTGGTGCCCGAACCGGCCTGGGACGGCGCCAGCGATGCCGATTGCGGCAGCGCCATCATCACGTCGGCCAGGGTCGTCATGCCCTGCTTTTCCAGTTCCTCGGCCTTGATCGTGGTGACCGGCAGCGCTTCCTCGGCGGCCAGGCGCTTGATGCTGGAACCGGTCACTTCGACGCGCTGGATGGCCGGTTCGGCCTGCTGCGCGGCGGCCTGCTGGGCCAGCGATGCGACGGCGATGGAAATGGCGGACAGGGCGAGGGTATGGCGCATGCCATGGCGGGGTTGTTTCATGTAAGTCTCCATTGTGTGTCGATGACTTTCCGGCGCCTGTTATTGAAAGGTCTGGCGTCCGGGGGCCTTCTTGTACGTCTTGGTACCGCTTTTTTGGCCCAGTCCGATCGTAATGCCGAACTGGTCAGGCCAGTCTAGAGTGGTTTGTCCACTTTGGCAACTGGTCCGACCAATACCCGATGTAAATAGTCAACATCGGGCATGGCTGGACAGTGTTTTCAGGGGCGCGCGCCAGCTTGCGCGGCGGCTTTGGGAACGTAGTGATAGGTCCGCAGCTTGTACTGGATGTCGAAGGCGGGGTTGTTCAGCATCTTGATCATCTCGGCGCCGGCCAGCATCATCGGGCCGTAGCCGTGCAGGGCCGCGTTGCTGGCCGGACGGTTGTAGTAGTAGACCTGGTCGGATGCGAAGGTGGTGCCGACGCAGGTGCCTTCGACTTCGCCGTTCGGACCGATGCGGGTGGTCAGGCCGCTCCAGCCGGCCTGCGCGATCGAGCCCCAGGTGGTCGGGCTGACCCAGCCCTGGTTGACGGCGTGCGCGATCACATAGGTGAAGATGGCGCTGGCCGAGGTCTCCAGGTAGGAATCGTTCCGGTCCAGCATCTGGTGCCACAGGCCGGTGCCCGACTGCAGCTGGGCGATGCCGTGCAGGGCCGCGCGCAGCTGCGCCAGCACCTTCGGATAGCCCGGGTGATCCTTCGGCAGCACGTCCAGCAGGTCGGACATGGTCAGCACCGACCAGCCGTTGGCGCGGCCCCAGTAGAATTGCGGCGCGTCCGGGTTGTTCGCGTTCCAGCCGTGGGTATAGATGTTCAGCTGCGGGTTGAACAGGTAGCCCGACATCTGCAGCACGTTCCTGACGGCGTCGTCGTAGTAGGCGCGCTCGCCCGTCATGCGGCCCAGTTCGGCCAGGGCCGGCACGCCCATGTACATGTCGTCGGCCCACAGCGATGCCGCCTGCGGGCGCTGGCGCGCGAGGGTGCCGTCCGGGAGGCGGAACTGGCGTTTCGACACCCAGTCGCCGCAGACCTTGATCTGGCTCGACAGATCCGGGCCGATGCCGGCGCGCCGCGCGCGCATCATGGCGGCGCACATCGAGCCGGCGTCGTCCAGCGAATCGGGTTCCAGGAAACGCACGAAGCTGTTGTTGCGCTTCAGGTGGAATTTCGCTTCCTGGGCGCGGAAATAGGGCAGCTTGTCGGCAAAGAAGTTCAGGTGGCGCGCGGTGAAATCGCTGAAGTGCTTGTCGCCCGTGGCGTCAAGCGCGTTCAGCATGCCGGCGTGGACCACGCCCATCTCGTACACCTGCAGGCCGAAGTCGTTCGGGCTCTCCTCGACGATGGCGTCCGCCACCGGGGTCTTGAAGTCGGTGATGGGCGCGCCCGTCCCCTTGTGCACCACGCGCGTCGGGGTCTGCTTTTCCATGTAGGTGCGGATCTTGTTCAGCGCCTCGACGATCTCGGCCTGCACCGGCTTCTTGTAGGGGACCGGGTAAGTGCCCTCGGACGTGTCGTTCTTGTTCTTGTTGTCGGGATTGCGGTAGGGGCCGTCCGCGTGGGCGGTGGCGGAGAGGGTAGAGGCGAGCGCGAGCGCGCCCAGGCTGGCAAGCAGTTTGGTGTTCAGATGCACCGTGGTCTCCGGTTCGTTGTCGTTCTGGCCTGCCGGCCTGGGTCTTTTGCGAGCTCAGCAGGATTTGTGGTCGAACCATTCTAGTTTGGTCTGGCCACTTTGGCAAGGTGGACTAGCCGCTGGTCAGTGTTGCGTGGCATACTTGTCCCACAATACATAAACAGGAGGAGACCCATGCACGCCATGCCCCGCATTCTGCTTGCCGGCGCGCTCGGCATGGTCGTGCTGGCGCCGGCCGCGGCCGACGTCCCGGCGCCGGACAGCGATACCGCCGCGACCACCTACGCCAAGCTGGTCAAGCAATACCCCTTCATCAAGGTCGCCAGCGGCGAGGTAACGCCTTCGGTGCGCAAGATCGGCGGCATCACCTATGCGCACACGCCGGACCGGGATTTGCAGCTCGACGTCTACCTGCCAGCCAAGCTGCCCCCTACGCCGCTGCCGGCCATCGTGTTCGTGCACGGCGGCGGCTGGCAGGCCGGCCTGCGCGACAACCACGCGCCGCAGGCGATCCGCATGGCCGCGCAAGGCTTCGCCGGCGTCACCATCACCTACCGCCTGACCCCCGTGGCGCGCTACCCGGCCGCCGTCATCGATGCCAAGGCGGCGGTGCGCTGGGTGCGCGCGCATGCGGCCGAGTACGGGATCGACCCGGACCGCATTGCCATCGCGGGCGGTTCGGCCGGCGGCCAGATCGCCGCGCTGGCCGGCGTGAGCGATGGCGTCGCCAGGTTCGAG
>CAJYQM010000138.1 GCA_913777025.1 uncultured Massilia sp.
AAGGGCACGCCCTGCCTGTACCAGGGCGACGAACTGGGGCTGCCGGAAGCGGACGTGCCCTACGAGCTGCTGCAGGACCCGTACGGCATCACCTTCTGGCCCGAGTTCAAGGGCCGCGACGGCTGCCGCACGCCGATGCCCTGGACGAGCGAGGCACCGAACGCCGGTTTCAGCACCGGCAAGCCATGGCTGCCGGTGCCGGCCGAGCACCTGGCGCTGGCCGAGGAAGGCCAGGACAAGGACCCGCAATCGATGCTGAACTTCCAGCGCGCCATCATCCGCTGGCGCCGCACGCTGCCGCAGCTGCTGCGCGGCGAGATCGCCTTCTTCGACGTGCCGGAACAGGCGCTGGCCCTGCGCCGCGACCTGGCCGGCCACGCGCCGGTGCTGGCCGTGTTCAACGTGACCAACCGGCCGGTGTCGTTCGACTGGCCGGAATCGGCGGGCGCCACGGCGCTCGAAGGCCATGGCCTGCAAGGCACGGTCGCTGGCGGCAAGGTCACGCTGCCGCCGTACGGCGGCTGGTTCGGCGCCCTGAAGGCCTGAGCATGCAGGAACAGCCGGACAACACCCGTACCGCCTTTGCCGATGGCCCGCGCCTGCTGGCCGACATCGGCGCCACGCACGCGCGCTTCGCGCTGCAGATCGCGCCGGGCAGCTACCGTGGCGTCGCGGTGCTGAAGTGCGACGACTTCGCCGGCATCGTCCCGCTGCTGCGCTTCTATTTGCAGGAGCACGCGGAAGCGCGCCTGCACCACGCGGCGCTGGCGCTGGCCAATCCGGTCAGCGGCGACTACGTGCGCATGACCAACCGGCCCTGGGAATTCTCGACCGACGCCGTGCGGCGCGAGCTGGGCCTCACCACGCTCCTGATCGTGAACGACTTCACGGCGCTGGCGATGGCGATCCCGGGACTCAAGCCCGAAGACCTGATGCAGGTGGGCGAGGGCAAGCCGGCGCCGAATGCCGTGATCGGCGTGCTGGGCCCGGGCACGGGCCTGGGCGTGTCGGGCGTGATCCCGACGCTGGACGGCTTCGTCACGCTCGGCAGCGAGGGCGGCCACGTCAACTTCGCCCCCAGCGACGAGCGCGAGTTTGCGGTGCTGCAGCTGGCCTGGCGCGAGTGGAAGCACGTCTCGAACGAACGCCTGATCTCCGGCCCCGGCATGGAGATCATCTACCGCGCGCTGGCGCAGAGGAATGGCGTCAACGCCCGTACGCGCGATTCCGCCGCCATCATCGCCGGGGCGCTGGAGGAGAAGGATGCGCTCTGCATCGAAGTCCTGGAATGCTTCTGCGGCATGCTGGGCGGCGCGGCCGCGAACCTGGCGGTGACGCTGGGCGCCTTCGCCGGCATCTATATCGGCGGCGGCATCGTGCCGCGCATGGGGGAGTGGTTCAAGCGCTCGCCCTTCCGCGCGCGTTTCGAAGCCAAGGGCCGCTTTACCGACTACATCGCCGACATCCCGACCTATGTGATCACCACGCCGCACGTGGCCTTCGACGGCGTGGCGACCATCCTGTCGGAACACCTGCGCGGACGCAGCGGCGCCAATACCCTGATGGACCGCGTCCAGCAGCTGCAGCACGAGCTGACGCCGGCCGAGCAGCGCGTCGCCAACCTGGTGCTGGAGCAGCCGCGCCTGGTGCTGAACGAACCGATCGCGGAGATCGCGCGCCTGGCCGACGTCAGCCAGCCGACCGTGATCCGTTTCTGCCGCTCGCTGGGTTTCCTGGGCCTGGCCGACTTCAAGCTGAAATTCGCCAGCTCGCTGACCGGTTCGATCCCGGTGCGCCACAGCCAGGTACGCATCAGCGACAGCACCCACGATTTGTCGGCCAAGGTGATCGACAACACGGTGTCCGCGATCCTGAAATTCCGCGACCAGCTCGACGTGCACGCGATCGACCGCGCCATCGAACTGGTGAGCCGCGCGCGCCGCATCGAGTTCTACGCGATGGGCAATTCGCGCGTGGTGGCGCTGGACGGCCAGCACAAGTTCTTCCGCTTCCGCATCCCGAGCGCGCTGTACGGCGATTCGCACCTGTTCACGCTGGCCGCGGGCCTGCTGGGACCGGGCGACGTGGTGGTGGCGATCTCGAATTCCGGCGCGCTGCCCGAGCTGCTGGCCGCGGTCGACGCCGCACGCGCGGCCAGCGCCGACGTCATCGCCATCACCAGCAGCCAGTCACCGCTGGCGCGCCGCGCCACCGTCTGCCTGGCGGTCGACCACGCCGAGGACAGCACCCACTTCCTGTCGATGATTTCGCGCATCCTGCAGCTGCTCTTGATCGACATCATGGCGGTGGGCGTATCGGTGGACGTGCACCATGCGCGTACGGTGCCGGATGGCGCGGTGGAGGGTGATGTCGACCAGCAGCGGGCGCTGATCTCGCATTTGGATAGTTAACGCAACAGGACTTCGAGAAACCATCGCGAGCGGCCGGCCCTGCAACGCGCAGCAGGTTTATCGAGGTTCCACCACAGGGTGCTGCCGGCCGGGGGAGGAGTGGCATCTTCGCACACGCATCGGGCAGTCGCGTGAGCGAAGATGCACGCGGCCGGCAGCAGTTTGCACGATAAGCTTCACATGGAATTCCGGCTTGCGGGCGATCAAGGCGGTCCCGTTTACTAAAACAAAATAAACTGCGGCGCATTTCGCCCTGTTTCTCAACATTGCCTGAGGAATATGATTAACTCAGGCACATGAAAACCATCTTTCCCTCCCTCGCGCGCCTGTTCGCGCTTGCGATGCTGCTCAGCATGGTTCATGCCTCCGCAGCGCCTGTCACCCCCACGCCCATCAACGTCGCCAGCTATAACCTGCGCTACAACAATACCGGCGACGGCCCCAATGCGTGGCCGGCCCGCAAGGACACGGTCAAGGCGCTGATCCGCTACCACGAGTTCGACATCATCGGCACCCAGGAAGGCCTCGCCGACCAGATCGCCGACCTCGGACAGATGGAAGAATTCGACCACGTCGGCGTCGGCCGCGACGATGGCAAGGATGCCGGCGAACACTCCGCCATCTTTTTCCGCAAGAGCCGGTTCACCCTGCTGGGCAAGGGCGACTTCTGGCTCAGCCAGACGCCGGACCGTCCCTCGTTCGGCTGGGACGCCAAATGCTGCCACCGCATCGCCTCTTGGGCGCGCCTGCGCGACCGCGGCACGTCGCGCGTGTTCTACGTGTTCTCGGTCCACTTCGACCACGAGGGCGAACAGGCGCGCCGCAACTCGGCCGACCTGATGCTGCGCAAGATCGCCGAGATCAGCCATGGCGAACCGGTCGTCTGCGTGGGCGACTTCAACTCGACGCCGGACACGGTGCAGATCCAGGCCATGTCGAAGACGCTGCGCGACGCCCGCCGCGTCAGCCAGGCGCCGCCCTACGGTCCGGAGGGCACGTATAACGGCTTCCATCCGGACAAGCCGGCGCTGGAGCGTATCGACTACATCTTCGTCGACGGGCGTTTCGATGTGCTCAAGTATGCGGCCTTGAGCGATTCCTTCGATGCGCGCTATCCGTCGGACCATTTCCCGGTCACGGCACGGGTCATCCTCAAGTAAATCCTTGCCCGTCGGGCCCGGGCCATGCGACGGACATGGCAGCACGATTGCGCACACAATTGACAACATGTTGTCATCATGTGAGCATGCTGCATGTCCAAGCAAAACGATTCCCTCGCCATCCGCGATCTCGTCCTCAGCGTGTTCGCCACCAACGGCCGCCTGGTCGATGCCGGCAACAAGCTGGTCCGCGACATCGGCCTGACGACCGCGTGGTGGCAGGTACTGGGTGCGCTGGGGTACTCGCCGGTGCCATTGCCGGTTGCCCACATCGCCCGCAACATGGGTCTCACGCGGCAGGCGGTACAGCGTGTCGTCGAACTTTTGCTGGAACGCGGATTTGTCAGCCTGGAAGCGAACCCGCATCACCAGCGCGCCAAGCTGGTCGTGCTGACACCGGAGGGGCGCGCCGCGCTGGCAGGCGCGGAGTCGGCGGTCGCGTCCTTCGATCGCATCGCGGTGGAACGGATCGGCGCCGAACGGGTTGCCGTCGCGATCGCGGTACTCGATGAACTCAGGGGTGTACTGGCGCAGGTGCTCGACGTACCGGCGGACAGGACCCCCGCAGGCATATCAAAGCGAAAGGACGAAGAATGAGCACGAATTCCAGCCATGCCGGCTTCGACACCGACGTGATCATCATCGGCGGCGGCCCCATCGGATTGACGACTGCATGCGCGCTGGCGCACCACGGCGTCGACTTCCGCCTGTTCGAACAACGGCGCGAGCCGAAGCCCAATTCCCGTGCCAACAATTTATGGGCACGACCGCAGGAACTGCTCGCCGGCATCGGCATCCGCGATGCGCTGGCGGAAAAAGCCTACCGGATCACCCAGGTCAACACCATGCTGAACGGCAAGACTGTCGACCCGATCCAGATTGCCGAGGTCGCCAGTCCCTACCCGGACGTCCTCTACAGCGGCCAGGACGTCATCGAGACGGTACTGGCCGAGCAGGTGCAGGCCAGGGGCGGCAGCGTCGAGCGCGGCCGCAAGGTAGTCGGGTTCGAGCAGGATGCCGACGGGGTGACGGTGACCGTCGCCACCGTCAGCGATAGCGACGAGCACGAGACCGAAGGGCCCATCGAGCGGTTGCGCTGCCGCTACCTGGTCGGCGCCGACGGCGGCGAAGGCGGCGTGCGCAAGGCGCTGGGCCTCGACTTCGAGCCGGAAAAACTGCCGAATTGCATGAACCGCCAGGTCGATGCGAAGCTGAGCTGGCGGCGCTCCACCGATTTCGACCATCTCTGGTTCTTTTATTATCCGCGCGGCTTTTGCGGCGTGCTGCCGGTCTGGGAGGGCTACCACCGGCTGTTCTTCCTGTCCGACGACAGCGGTCTGCCCGACCGCGATCCGACGCTGGAAGAAATGCAGGCCATCGCCCGCGAGGTCACGCAGGACGAGACGCTGATCCTGTCCGATCCGGTCTGGCTGACCCACAGCCGTTTCCAGCATGGCGTGTGCCGCGGCTATGCCAAGGGGCGGGTCCTGATGGCCGGCGACGCCGGCCACCTGTCGCTGCCGGCCGGCGGGCAGGGGATGAATGCGGGACTGCACGATGCGGTCGGCGTGGCCTGGCGCCTGGCCATGGTCCTGGCAGGCAAGGCGGAACCGATCGTGCTCGATTCCTATGACGCTGAACGCGGTGGCGAGCACCGCCGCCTCGACGGGCAGCAGGAGCGAGGCTTCCGCAACAGTGTTTACCGCGGGCCGGTCAAGGATGCCGCGATGCGCGTTGCCGCCAATTTCCTGCCCAACATCGGCGAGCTGATCCAGGGTACCGACGACATGCAGCAATTGTCCGTGGCCTATCCGGACAGTCCGCTGAACGAAGACCACCTGGGTGGCCTGCGC
>CAJYQM010000139.1 GCA_913777025.1 uncultured Massilia sp.
CAGCCGACCAGCGACAACATGAAGGCGCCGACCTCGGTGCGCGGCCTGAACCAGGACCCGCGCAAGGTGTTTTCGGTCGTCGACGGCATGCTGCGCGTCTCGGGCGAGGAATGGGGCGCCGTGTCCACCGTCGGCGAGTACGAGAACTTCCACCTGAAGTTCGAATTCAAGTGGGGAAGCAAGAAGTGGTTCCCGCGGCTGGACGCGCCGCGCGACAGCGGCCTGCTGTACTACGCGGTGGGACCGGAGGGCGCCCAGAGCGGGCACTGGATGCGCAGCCACGAATTCCAGCTGCAGGAAGGCGATTGCGCCGATTACCACAGCCTGGACGGCGCGCTGGTCGACGCCCATGTCGGCGATGCCAACCAGGGCGACTGGAAGTTCTACCGCTACGACCCGTCGCTGCCGCTGCGCACCAACCTGAAGTCGCGCATCCTCAAGCAGGGCAATCACGAGAAGCCCTCGGGCGAATGGAACACGATGGAAGTGATCGCCGACGGCAAGACGCTGATCCACATCGTCAACGGCCACGAAGTGCTGCGCGTGCAGAATTCGCGCCAGACGGTGGACGGCAAGGTGCTGCCGCTCGCGCGCGGCAAATTCTCGCTCCAGTCCGAGGGCGCCGAAGCCTATTTTCGCAACATCCAGGTCAAGCCCTTGACGGTGCCTGCCGACCAGGAAGCTTACTGACGCGGCGCAGCGGCCGCCCAGCGCACCTGGCCGCGGCCGGCCTGCTTGGCCTGGTACATCCAGTGGTCCGCCTGCCGGATCAGGTCTTCCGCACTGCCGTTGGCACCCGGCAGGTACATCGCCAGGCCGATGCTGGCGCCGACCCGGGCTTCTGCGCCATCGATGCCGATCGGCGCCGACACCTCGGCGATCAGCTTGTGCGCGATCCTGACGGCGTCGTCCTCGCCATGCACGTTTTCCAGGATGACGGTGAACTCGTCCCCGGCCAGCCGGAACACGCCGTCGGTGGCGCGCACCGCGGCATGCAGGCGCTGGCCGACTTCGCACAGCAGGCGGTCGCCGGCATCGTGGCCCCAGGTGTCGTTGACGGCCTTGAACCCGTCCAGGTCGATGAACAGCAGGGCCAGCGCCTGGCCGCTGCGCTCGGCGCGCTTCTGCGCGAGCGGCACCCGTTCGAGCAGCGAGCGGCGGTTGCACAGGCCGGTCAAGGGGTCGTGCCGCGATTCGTATTCGCGCTGCGCCTCGGTCAGCTTGCGCGCGCTGATGTCGTGCAGGAAGGCGCTGAAGATGCGGCGTCCGTTGATCTCGAGGGCGGCCACGCGCACCTCGGCCGTCAGGGGCGAGCCGTCCTTGCGGATGGCCGGCAGTTCCATGCGGCGCTCCAGCATCGGCGAGCGGCCGGTCTGGGCGTAGCGCGCCATCGTTTTCGCATAGGCCTCGCGCGCGTCTTCCGGGATGATCAGGTCGGTCAACACATGGCCCGCCGCCTCGCCGGCGCTCCAGCCGAAGATGTTTTCCGCGGCGCGGTTCCAGGCGGTGACGGCGCCGCGCTCGTCGAGGCAGATGTAGGCGTCGCTGGCGTTCTCGATGACGGTGCGCAGTTCCGCCTCGCGTTCGCGCAGCGCGCTTTCGGCGCGGCGCTGCTGGATGACGGAGGCGGTCAGCATCGAATTCGTGTTGTGCAGCTCGCCGGTCCGTGCGCGCACCCGCTGTTCGAGTTCGGCATTCAAGCGCAGCAGCGCCTGTTCCGCCGTCTTTTGCGCCTGGATGTCCTTGATCACCGACACGTAGTAATCGACCTCGCCGTCCGATCCCATCTTGCACGAGACGTTCAGGTTCACCCACACCACGCTGCCATCCTTGCGGATGTAGCGCTTCTCCAGCTGGTACTGGCTGATCTCGCCCTGCTGCAGGCGTTGCAGCAGGAGCGCGTCGGCGTCGGTGTCGTCCGCATGGGTGATGTCGCGGAAGGTCAGGCCCAGCAGCTCCTGTTCGCTGTAGCCGACGATCGCGCACAGGGCCGCGTTGACCCGGATCCAGGCGCCGGCCGGTCCCACCAGCGCGATGCCGATGCTGGCCAGTTCGAAGATCGAGCGGAAGCGGTCCTGCGCCAGGCCGAGGCGCTCGCGGTACTGGACTTCCTTGGTGACGATGTCGGCCAGGTCCTGGAGCACCTGCAGGTCGTCGGGCGCCAGCGCGCGCGGCCGCGAATCGATGGCGCACAGGGTGCCGATCGCATGGCCGCCCGAAGTGCGGACCGGCACCCCGGCGTAGAAGCGCACGTTTGGCGTGCCGGTGACGAGGGGATTGTCGCGGAAGCGCTCGTCGCGCCCGGCGTCCTCGACCACCAGCGGCGCGCTGCCCAGGATCGTGTACGCGCAGAAGGCCTGGTCGCGCGGGGTCTGGTCGATGTCGAGGCCGACGCGCGACTTGAACCACTGGCGGTCGGTGCCGACCAGCGAAAACAGGGCGATCGGCACGCCGAGCAGGCGCGCGGCCAGCCGTGTCACGCGGTCGAACACGGGTTCGGGGGCGCTGTCGAGCAGGTTCAGCGAGTCCAGCAGCGCGCTGCGCTGGGGCTCGTCGGGCGGCAGGGGGGCGCTGTGCATGGCGGAAGGTTACCACCGATCACGGCCGGGGCCGCGCACACTCCACGCCGTCCAGGATCACGTCGATCCCGGCCAGGAAATCGAGCCGGTCGTCGTGGTCGCGCAGCTGCGGCGCGATGCTGCGCGTGAACGCGAACGCCTCGCCGTCGAGCGCCGCCCATTGCGCGGCCACGGCGTCCAGGAAGTCGCCCCGCACGAGGTTCCGTTCGCGCGCGATGCGGGTATTCGCCGCATTCTGGCCGGCCACGCCCAGGATGTAGTGCAGCAGTGCCGAGCCGGCATGCCAGCGCATGGCGTCCGCCACGCCGAGGGCGACGACCTGGCGCCCGATCGCTTCCATGATGCGCACCATCGGCAGCTGCGACGGCGCCTGGGCCAGGGCCGAGCCGATCCACGGATGAACGTCCATGGCGTCGAACATCCCGACGCCGATGGCGCGGATGGCGGCGCGCGGCGCCGCGTCGGCCACCGCCGCCCGCATCGTGGGCGCGACGATGGCGTCGCAGGCCGCCGTCAACAGGTCGCTCTTGTTCGCGATGTGCCAGTAGATGGCCCCGGCGCCCGTGCCCAGCCGCTCGGACAGGGCGCGGAAGGTCAGCCCGTCCTCGCCGCCGGCGTCCAGCAGTGCGATCGATGCTTCGATGATGCGTTCGCGCGAGAGCGATGTTTCGCCGCGCTGGGTGCGTTTGGTGTTCCTGGCCATATGCGGTTGACGGGAGTGGAATGACGTTCTATATTAATCGTGGAACGTCATTCCATAAACCTGGAGAATACACATGACAACATCGATCGGCATCATCGGCGCCGGCCTGGGCGGGCTGCTGCTGGCGCGCGTCCTGCACGTGCACGGCATCGCCGCGACCGTCTACGAGCTCGACGCCGCGCCCGACGCGCGCGCCCAGGGCGGCATGCTCGACATCCACGACTACAACGGCCAGCTGGCGCTGAAGGCGGCGGGGCTGTACGAGGCCTTCCTCGACATCGTCCTGCCGGGCGCGGAGCAGACCCGCATCCTCGACCGCCACGGCGCGGTGCTGCTCGACATGCCCGACGACGGCAGCGGCGGCCGGCCGGAAGTGTTGCGCGGCGAACTGCGGCGCATCCTGCTCGCCTCGCTGCCGCCGGGTACGGTGCAGTGGGGACGCAAGCTGAGGACGGTGAGGGCGCTGGGCGGCGGCCGCCACGCGCTCGAATTTGCAGACGGCGCCGGTGCCGAGACCGATCTGCTGGTCGGTGCGGACGGCGCCTGGTCGAAGGTGCGTCCGCTGCTGACGGCGGCGGCGCCCGCATACACCGGTACCACCTTCGTCGAGACCCGGCTGTACGATGCCGAAGCGCGCCATCCGGCCAGCGCGCGGGCGGTCGGAGACGGCATGATGATGGCGATGGCTCCTGGCCACGGCATATTCGCGCACCGGGAGCCGGGTGGCGTGCTGCACGCCTATGTGGCCTTGAACCGGCCGGCGGACTGGCTCGACGGGATCGATTTCGGCGACGCGCGCGCGGCCATGGCCCGCGTGGCGGCCGAATTCGAGGGCTGGGCACCGGCATTGCGCGCGCTG
>CAJYQM010000140.1 GCA_913777025.1 uncultured Massilia sp.
ACACGCCGGCATTGTTGACCAGTACGTTGATGGCGGGGTGCTCGGCCAGCACCTGCCGGACAAACGCCTCGACCTCATTCGGCGCCGTGACGTCGAGCGTGTACGCGGCCATGCGCTCCCGTCCCGCGATCGCCTCGTCCAGCACCTGCCGGCGGCGACCGGTGATGATCACGTGGTTGCCCGCATCGTGCCAGCGATGCGCCAGCGCCTGCCCGATGCCCGTACCGCCGCCCGTGACCAGGATGGTGTTTCCGGTTTGCTTCATGTCGTATGTCCTCGTTCCTTAAGTTGGTTTGTGCATGCGTCGCGCCGCCTGGTAAGTCCGAAGATCAGCGCCTTCATCAACTTCATTTGCGATTATGTCGCGCAGCGGCAGCCGTGACGGCATCGCCGGTCCGGGACGGATGATTGGCCGAGAAATGCCGCATCTGGACCAGTACCGGCATCAGCTCCCTGCCCATCTCCGTCAATCGATACGCCACGTGCAGGGGCTTCTCGCCAAAATCCCGCCGTTCGACAATCCCGTCTTCCACCAGCTCGCGCAGATGCTGGGTCAGCATCTTTTGCGATATGCCGGGAATATCGCGCTTCAATTGCAGGGTGCGCATCGACGGCTCGGCAACCAGCCTGAACAGGATGGGCAGCTTCCAGCGTCCCTGGAGCAGGCGCATGGTGCGCGCGACATGGGCGGCCGCGCCATCCGGCCCGAGGCACACCTGCTTGTGCGCGGCGGAGATGGGCACGAAAAAGTGCGTACTTGTCTGGCTCATTCCCCAACTCTAGCATGAGGCCTCTTCATCGAGCGTCGGAGGCAAGGCAATGGATCTGCAATTGAACGGGAAGACCGCACTGGTCACGGGCAGCAGCAAGGGGATAGGCGAAGCGATCGCCAGGACGCTCGCCAGGGAAGGCGCGGCGGTCGTCGTCCATGGCCGCGACCGGGCGCTGGCGCAAGCCGTCGCCGGCGGCATCGTGGCGCGCGGGGGACGGGCTTGCGCGGTCGCCGGCGACCTGACCCGCGACGGGGACGTCGCCCGGCTGGTCGAGGATGCGCTGCGATGGACCGGCGCGGTCGACATCCTGGTCAACAATGCCGGCGGTTCCGGCGGGGTGCGGGACGGATGGAGCGACACCGATCCCGCTGCCTGGGCCGCGGCCTACGACCGCAACGTGCTGGCGGCGCTGCGCATCGTCACGGCCCTGTTGCCGGGCATGCGGCAAAGACGGTGGGGACGCGTCATCAACATCTCGAGCCTGGCCGCGACGATGCCGCCGCCGTCCGGCCCGGCCTACTCGGCCAGCAAGGCCGCCATGAATGCGATGACGGCGTCGATGGCGAAGGCCTGTGCCGCGGACGGCATCACCGTGAATGCCGTCTCGCCGGGGACGGTCCATAGCGCCACGCTCGACAGCCGGTTCCGGGAAGCCGCCGCGCAGCGCGGGCTGGCATCCTTCGACGCGCCATGGGAGGACATCGAGCGGGCTGTTCTGCCCTTGTTTGCGCAGGTGCCGGTCGGACGGGTCGGCCGCCTCGATGACGTGGCGGATGCGGTCGCGTTCCTTGCCAGTCCGCTGGCGGCTTATGTCACGGGCAGCAACCTGAAAGTGGACGGCGGCATGAGCCCGGGCTTGTGAATGCGCAGGTTTAGTAAACAGACATAAACTGCGCCGCGAATTGGAAACTTTATTGAGCTCGTTGCCTTTCTTTGTATAAATTACTTTCAATCCAATAAGAAATTCGCCGTCCTGTCCAGGAGGAGACCATGAACGCAACGCTCGCATCCCTTTGGCGCCGTGTCGTGCCGGCCGCGGCGATTGCCGCCCTGGCGTCCTTGACCTCCGCCGGGGCGCAAGACGGCGCCGCCGCGCCATCCGCCAAGCCGGCCGTCGATGTCGCCAACCTGCTGGTCGGCACCGCCGCACTGGACCAGCCGGCCCTGGTCGGCAATGCGCCGCCGCCCGGCGAGCTGCTGTACTCGGGCCAGACCTCGCCGGGCGCGCGGCTGCCGCACAGCCAGACCCTGGCGGCGCCCATGAACGTCAACGTCGACCTCGCCTACCCCACGGGCGTCGACATTTCCTACGTCTACAACCGCCCGACCATGATCGGCTTCACCGCCGGGGGCTCGGCCTATCCCGCCGAGGCCGCGCCGCTGGTCATGCCCGTGGTCGGCGACTGGACCGTGCCGCCGAACTATACGCAGTCCTACTACGACAAGGCGAGCGAGAAGGCATCGCCCGGCTATTACGCGGTCGATCTCGCCACCTTCCATACGAAGGTGGAACTGACGACGACGCAGTCGACCAGCCTGATGCGCTTCACCTTCCCGGCCAGCCAGCGCGCGAACGTCGTGGTCGACCTGCGCCGCGCCGGCGGCAGGATCGAGGTGGTCGGCGACCGCAAGATTGTCGGCGTGGCCGATCGCAAGGACAAGAGCCCGGCCGCCGAGGGGCCATGGTTCGTCGCGGAATTCTCGCGCCCGTTCGACGGCTTCGGCACCTTCCGCGCGGTCCACGGCAAGGAGCTGGCTACGCTTGGCTACCAGGACGTGCAGGCCGGCCGCACGACGATCGCCGGCAACAATGCGGGTGCCTGGTTCAGGTTCGCGACGCAGGCGGGCGAGCAGGTATCGATGCGTATCGCCCACGGCTACAGCGCGGCCGAAGCCGAGCAGCGCCTGCGCGCCGAGGCCGGGGACTGGGACTTCGAGCGCGTGCATGCGCAGGCGCGCGCAGCCTGGACACGCCTGTTCGACCGCGTCGAAGTCAGCGGCGGCACGCCGAAGCAGCGCATGCTGTTCTATTCGACGCTGTACCATTCCTTCGCCAGCCCATGGCTGCTCGCACGCAAGGGCGAGCCCTTCACCGCCGCGGATGGCCATACCGAAGCGGCCGGCTACGACCATTATGGGCCGGTACCGTTCTGGGATACCGGCCGCAACCAGATCGCGCTGCTGATGCTGCTCGAACCGGAGGTGGTGCAGGACATCATGCGTTCGGAACTCGACATGACGCGCGAACGCGGCTACATGAACACGTCCTTCCACGGCGACCACGCTGTACTGCTCTACGACGGCGCCATGCGGCGCGGGATCCCGTTCGACTATGGCGCCGCCTATGCGTACCTGCGCAAGAACGCGCTCGACCCCAAGGGCCCGCGCGCCTACCTGGACGAGTACATGCGCCAGGGCTGGATCGCGGACACCATCCCGCCGGGCCATCCCAGCCCGCCCTACGGGGATGGCAAGGCCGGCGTCGCCAAGACGCTGGAATACGCCTGGGACGACCATGCGCTGGCCGACATGGCGCGCCGCCTCGGCAAGTTTGAGGATGCGCAGATGTTCCTGCACCGCGCCGCCAACTACCGCAAGGTATTCGACGCGTCGGTGGGCTTCATGCGCGGCCGGACCGCCGACGGCCGCTGGATCTCGCCCTTCGATCCGGGCGAACCCTACTACAACTTCATGATGAAGGAAGCCTCGGGCTGGTCGACGCTGTGGCTGGTGCCGCAGGACGTGCACGGCCTGGCCGACCTGCTGGGCGGCCAGGCCGCCTTCGACGCCAAGCTCGACGCCTTCTTTTCCACGCCCTACGCGCCCAAGGGGATCTGCCGCGACTGCACCGGCGTAATCGGGCAATACGTGCACGGCAACCAGCCGGACCAGCAAGCGCCCTACTTGTATGCCTGGGGCGGCCAGCCCTGGAAGACCCAGGCGCTGGTGCGCCGCATCCTCGACCAGATGTACGGCAGCGATGCCAGCGGCTACGCCTATCCCGGCATGGACGACCAGGGCTCGACCTCGTCCTGGTACGTCATGAGCGCGATGGGCTTCTATCCGGTCGATCCGTCGAGCGGCGACTACATCCTGGGCAGCCCGCTCTTCGCCCAGGTGCGCCTGCACCTGGGCGGTGGCAAGGTGTTCGAGATCGTGGCGCGCAACAACTCGGCACGCAATGTCTACATCCAGTCGGCCACGCTGGACGGCAAGCCATGGAACAAGCCGTGGTTCAGCCAGGCCGACATCGCCGGCGGCGGCAGGCTCGTGTTCATCATGGGCCCCGAACCGAACAAGGACTGGGGCACGGACCCGCGCCAGGCGCCGCCGTCGATGTCGCGGACGCGGGCAAGACCGTGAACAAGCAGGCCTTCGGGTCTACCCGGCATCCGGGGGCGATGAAGCCGCGGCGAGGACCAGGACCATTTCCCACCGATCCAAACCCGCATCGTAGCCATCCGGCACGACGCGCTCGACTTCGAAGCCGAAGCGCGCATAAAAGCCTTGCGTGTGCTGGCTGGTATCCAGCCGGATGCGGCGCACGCCGGGCACCGCCTGCGCCGCCCGCAGGCGCGCCCGGGTGAGCAGGCGCCCGAGCCCCGTGCCCTGCAGGCCGCGGTCCACCATGCCCCAGCACAATTCGGCCGATTCGCCATCCCTGCCGATCGCATGGCCGCCGCAGGCGACGATCCTGCCCTCCCGTTCGATGACCTGGTAGTGCCAATCGAGCGCGTGAGCACCGAGGAAACGCCGGAAGTCGTCGCGCTCGTCCGGCGAAAAGAAGGCCGGCGTGTTGCCGTCGAAAAGGCGCAGGCATGCCGCTTCATCGGCTTGCCGGTAAGGGCGAACGATATCCATGCCGCTATTGTACAAGTTACAAGTGGCTGCAGGCCCCATCGGCACCCTGTCACATCCGGGTCATCTTGGCCCCCTAATATTGTTTCATTTTTACAATAACAGGGAATCCCATGACCAAGCCCCTGCTGCACGCGGCCATCACCCTGGCCGCCGCGGCCACCCTGCTCGCCGGCTGCGGCACCACCACCGACGAAGCCTCGCGCGACGAACACATCAAATACGCCTGGGTCGTGCTCGGCGACGGCGGCAAGCCGATCGCGCGCGTGGCCACCGACTACGCCACCTGCCCCAACATCAACGTCGACGACGGCGAGACCCGCATGATGCTCCGCGCTGCGGCCGGCACCGCCGCCCAGCGCACCACCGCCAGCGCGGCCGCCGATTCCAAGCCATCGAACTTCCCGCTGAACACCTGCGAGGCGGCGCTGCCGGCAAGCGCCAAGCTGGCCCGCGTCGGCACCAGATTCCTGCCGCTGCCGAAAGCCGAGCCGCAGCGCGTGCTGGTGCTGGCCGATACCGGCTGCCGCCTCAAGAAGGCCGACAACGCCTTCCAATCCTGCAACGACGGCGAGATGTGGCCGCTGGCGCAGATCGCCGCCACCGCGGCCGCGATGAAGCCGGACCTGGTGCTGCACATCGGCGACTACCACTACCGCGAAAACGCCTGCCCGGCCGACATCGCCGGCTGCAAGGACAGCCCCTGGGGCTATGGCTGGGACACCTGGGAAGCCGACCTGTTCAAGCCGGCCGGCCCGCTTCTGGCGGCGGCGCCGTGGGTCGTCGTGCGCGGCAACCACGAGGAATGCGCGCGCGCCGGCCAGGGCTGGTTCCGCCTGCTCGACACGGGCGCCTACAGTGCCACGCGCAGCTGCGACGATCCGGCCAACGACGCCACCGCCAACTACACCACGCCCTACGCCGTCCCGCTGGGCAGCGACACGCAGGTGATCGTGTTCGACTCGGCGCGCACGGGCAAGGCCGCGCTGGCGGTCACCGATCCGCAATTCATCGCCTACCAGAAGGACTTCAAGACCGTGGCCACTCTGGCCTCGAAGGCGAAGACCACCAGCCTGTTCGTCAACCACCACCCGATCCTGGGCTATGCGCCGATCGCCGGCAGCGCGCCCGCGGGCGGCAATGCGGCCCTGCTGTCGGTGGCGGCGCAGGTCAACCCCTCGGCCTACTACCCGCCGGGCATCTCGCTGGCGCTGCACGGCCACGTGCACGACTTCCAGGCCATCAATTTCAGCTCCAACCACCCGGCCACTTTCGTCAGCGGCAACGGCGGCGACAACCTCGACGTCGCCCTGCCCGACCCCTTCCCGGCCAACTTGCCGCCGGCCCCCGGCGTCACGCTCGACAGGATCACCCACAGCGTGACCTTCGGCTTCATGGTGATGGACCGCAGCGGCACGGGCTGGATCTTCAAGGCCTACACGAAGGCGGGCAAGCTGATGGCGACCTGCACCCAGTCGCTGAACAAGATCGCCTGCGACAAGGTCGGCTTCCTTGCCGGTTAGAGCGCTGCTGGCCTTGCTGGCCCTTGTGCTCATGGTGCCGGCGGCAGGCGCGGACGTGGTCGCGCGCATCGGCACCACGGCGCAGCGCGCGGCCATGCCGGACGTCGCCGGCCCGTTCAACCCGGCATCAGGCCGCGCCGCGCTCGGGCGCCAGGCCTTTTTCGACCCACGCCTGTCGGAACCGGCCGGCACCAGCTGCGCCAGCTGCCACGATCCCCGGCGCGCCTTTTCCGGCAACCACGGCTCGCGCCTGGGCGTGCCGTTCGGCAGCCGGCCCGGCCTGGTAGGCGTGCGCAACACCCCGTCCGCGCTGTACGCGGCCTATGTCCCGCCGCTGTTCTTCTACCAGGACGACGACGCGCTGGCGCCGACGCCCTTCGGCGGCCTGTTCGCCGATGGCCGCGCCGACGACCTGCCCGGCCTGGTGCGCCACCCGCTGCTCAACCCGCTCGAGATGCACAACCGCAGCCTGGACGCGGTCGCCGCCAAGCTGCGCAGCGCCCCCTATGCGGAGGGCTTGAAACGCGAGTTCGGTCCCAGGGCGCTCGACACCACGCTTGGCGCCATCGCGGCCTTGGGCAAGGCCATGGAAAGCTTCCTGCAGAGCCGCGAGATGGCGCCCTTCTCCTCGCGCTACGACGCCTGGGTGCAGGGCAAGGCGACCCTGAACGCCCAGGAGCTGCGCGGCCTGAAGCTCTTCAAGAACCCGGACAAGGGCAACTGCGCCAGCTGCCACAAGTTCAACGAGACCTCGAGCAACCCGGCGCGCTCGATGTTCACGGATTACGGCTTCGACGCCATCGGCGTGCCGCGCAACCGCGCCATCCCCGCCACCCGCGACGCGAAGTACTTTGACACCGGCCTGTGCGCCACCGGCGCCGCCAAC
>CAJYQM010000141.1 GCA_913777025.1 uncultured Massilia sp.
AGCGCCCCGAACAGGTAGGGCACCAGGCCGCCGATGAACAGGCCGACAATCACCATCGGGTTCGACAGTTCGAAGCTGATACGGGTGCCGCCGGCTTCCAGCGCGTGGGTATAGTCGGCGAACAGCACCAGCGCCGCCAGCCCGGCGGAGCCGATCGCATAACCCTTGGTCACGGCCTTGGTGGTGTTGCCGACCGCGTCCAGCGGATCGGTGACGGCGCGCACGTCGTCCGGCATCCCGCTCATCTCGGCAATGCCGCCGGCGTTGTCGGTGATCGGGCCGTAGGCATCCAGCGCCACGATGATGCCCGCCATCGACAGCATGGCCGTGGCGGCGATCGCAATGCCGTACAGCCCGCCCATCCGGTAAGCCACCAGGATGGCCACGCACACCATCAGCACCGGGTAGGCGGTCGCCTTCATCGACAGGCCGAGCCCGGCGATGATGTTGGTGCCGTGGCCGGTGGTCGAGGCTTCGGCGATGTGGCGCACCGGCTTGAATTCGGTGCCGGTATAGTATTCGGTGATGTAGACCATCGACGCCGTCAGCACGATGCCGACCACGGCGCAGCCGAGCATGGGCCAGCGCATGGCGTCGTCCGGCCACACCAGCCAGGTGACGGCGGCAAAGCCCAGCAGCGACAACCCGGCCGACCACCACAGCCCGGTGTACAAAGCTGCCATGATCTTGTGCCCGGGCCGGATCTTCACCAGCGAGCAACCGATGATCGAGGCCAGGATCGAGACCCCACCCAGCAGCAGCGGATACAGCATGCCGGCGCCGCCCGCAACCGTGCCTCCTGCCGAGCCGGCTTCAGGCACCATCAGCGCGCCCAGCAGCATGGTGGCGATCAGGGTCACGACGTAGGTCTCGAACAGGTCGGCCGCCATGCCCGCGCAGTCGCCGACGTTGTCGCCCACGTTGTCTGCAATCACGGCGGGGTTGCGCGGGTCGTCCTCGGGGATGCCGGCCTCGACCTTGCCGACCAGGTCGGCGCCGACGTCCGCGCCCTTGGTGAAGATGCCGCCGCCCAGGCGCGCGAAGATCGAGATGAGCGAGGCGCCGAAGGCCAGGCCGACCAGCGGCTGGATCACGTCATGGGTCGACAAGGCGGGCGGTTGCAAACCCGCCGCGCGCGCCACCAGCACCCAGTAGAACAGCGACACGCCCAGCAGGCCCAGCCCGACCACCAGCATGCCGGTGATCGCGCCGCCGCGGAACGCCACGTGCAGTGCCTGGTCGAGCCCGCGCGAGGCGGCCTGGGCGGTACGCACGTTGGCGCGCACCGACACGTTCATGCCGATGAAGCCGCAGGCGGCCGACAGCACGGCCCCGGCCAGGAAGCCGGCCGCGGTTGGCGTACCCAGGAGAAAGTAGATGGCGATCAGCAGGACGATGCCGACGATGCCGATGGTGCGGTACTGGCGCGCTAGGTAGGCCGAGGCCCCCTGCTGGATCGCCAGCGAGATTTCCTGCATGCGCCCGCTGCCGGCGTCCTGCTGCAGGACCCAGCTGCGTGACCACAGGCCGTACAGCACTGCGATCACGCCGCACGCGACGGCGAAGATGAGCTGCGTGGATGCCATGGTTCGTCCTCCCTGTTCACTGATCAAGCATCACCACACGTTGAAAGGCCGCATTGCTGCCGGCCTGCCTACCTGCGTACTGCAAAACTTTGATCTGGAAACCTGGACGGATGGCATGACGTCATCCGGAGCCGGAAGCGGGTCTTTTACGTGGCTCGTCAGAGCGACCTGAAACCGCTTCGCTTTTTATTCCTGGAACCGCGGCATGCGGCCCCTGAAACCATGTATTACTCGGCCAGCGCGGCGAACGCGGCTTCGCGCACCTGCTCGACCGGGCCGACGCCCGAGATCTTGCGGTACTTCGGCGCGCCCGGCAGGCCCGACTGCGCCCACTTGTTGTAGTAGCCGAGCAGCACTTCGGTCTGGTTGTGGTACACGGCCAGGCGCTTGGCGACGGTTTCTTCCTTGTCGTCGTCGCGCTGGACCAGCGGCTCGCCGGTGACGTCGTCGACGCCGTCGACCTTCGGCGGGTTGAACTTGACGTGGTAGACGCGGCCCGACGCCGGGTGGCTGCGGCGGCCGCTCATGCGCTCGACGATCATCTCGTCGGGCACGTCGATTTCCAGCACGTAGTCGATGTTCACGCCGCTGTCCTTCATGGCGTCGGCCTGCGCGATGGTGCGCGGGAAGCCGTCGAACAGGTAGCCGTTCTTGCAGTCCTCTTCCTTCAGGCGCTCCTTGACCAGGCCGATGATGATGTCATCCGATACCAGTTGCCCTGCATCCATCACTTTTTTCGCCGCCAGGCCGAGCTCGGTGCCGGCCTTGATCGCCGCGCGCAGCATGTCGCCGGTGGAGATCTGGGGAATGTTGTATTTTTCTTTGATGAAGTTTGCCTGGGTGCCTTTGCCGGCGCCGGGGGCTCCTAACAGAATGAGACGCATGAAGGATTTTCCTAATAGTTTTTGAAGACGATTCTCTAAAACGCACCCATGTTGTGCCCATGGGTTACCCAAGACAATCGAGTTTGATGCTGGATCTGGTGCTTGCTTGACTAGCTTGACACGAAACTTACCACAAAAGCACCCCTAAAAGCCACTGGCAAGGGGCGATCGATCGACCGGTTGAGCTGGCGCAGACCGGTCGTGGAGTCGTTTCCAAGTGGATCAAGACTGGTAGAAAAGACGTACCCGGGCCAGGTCTTCGGGCGTGTCGACACCGGCCTGCGGCTCGGTGTCGGTCACGTGGACCGCGATCGGGAAGCCGTGCCAGAGCACACGCAATTGCTCCAGCGCTTCGATCGCTTCCAGCGGCGACGCTTCCAGTTGCGGATATTGCTGCAGGAAAGCGTTGCTGTAAGCGTAAAGGCCGACGTGGCGCAGCGGCTGGTAGCCCGGCGGCAGCGCTTCGCGGCTCTGGGCAAAGGCGTCGCGGTGCCAGGGGATGGTGGCGCGCGAGAAATACAGCGCCCTGCCCGCCTTGTCGAGAACGACCTTGACGACGTTCGGGTTGAAGGCATCGAGCTCGTCGTGCAGCGGATGGGCACAGGTGGCCATCGGCACTTCGGGCGAGATGCGCGCGGCGCTGGCGGCCAGCAGGGCCGGATCGATCAGCGGCTCGTCGCCCTGCAGGTTGACCACGACGGCATCCGGCGCCAGCTGCAGCGTGCGCGCCACCTCGGCGATGCGGTCGGTGCCCGACGGATGGTCGGCGCGCGTCATGCAGGCTTCGATGCCATGGGCCGCGCAGGCGGCAGCGATGTCCGGATGGTCGGTGGCGACGATGATGCGGGCCGCGCCCGACTCGCGCGCGCGCTCGGCCACGCGCACCACCATGGGCTTGCCGCCCAGGTCGGCCAGCGGCTTGTTCGGCAGCCGGGTCGAGGCCAGGCGCGCCGGAATGATGACGACGAAGCTCATCGGATCAGATGCCGGGGTCGACCTTGCGCGCCTGGTCGGCCCACATGATCGGGATACCGTCGCGGATCGGGTAAGCCAGGCGGTCGGGGCGGCAGGTCAGTTCCTGGGCTTTCTTGTCATATTCGAGCGGTCCCTTGCACAGCGGGCAGACCAGGATATCAAGCAGTCGAGCGTCCACGACATTTCTCCACAATATGAGCAGCGAGCGCAGCATCGATCTGCGCCGCCACCGGCACGACCCACAGGCGTGGATCGTTGTTGATGTTTTCAATTTGGCGACATTTTACTGCATCCTTCTCCGTGACCAGGATGACATCGGCGGCAAGGCCGCGGAAGGGGTCGTCCAGGAAGTCGTGGTGGTCGGGCAGCGGCAGCGTGCCGATGGCCAGTCCCTCTTCCCGCAGCATGGTGAAGAAACGCTCCGGATTGCCGATGCCGGCCGCGGCCACGATGCGCTGCCCGCGGAATGCCGACAGCGGCCGGCACTGGCCGGGGTCGCCCAGGCGCTCGGCCGTGCGGCCCGCCAGGCGCATCTGCCAGGCCTTGCCGCCCACCGCCGCTTCCAGCGCGGGCGTCAGCGCCGGCGTGTTAACCACCGTAAAGTCGCGGCGGCGCGAGGGCGATTCGCGCAGCGGTCCGGCCGGCAGCGTCCAGCCATTGCCGGCGCCACGGCCGTCGAACAGCACCACCTCGACGTCACGCCGCAGCGCGTAATGCTGCAGGCCATCGTCGGCGATCAGCACGTCGACTTCCGGATGCAGGGCCAGCAGCGCTCTGCCCGCTTGCGCGCGGCGCCGTCCGACCACCACCGGGCAGCCGGCGCGGGCGGCGATCAGGAGGGGCTCGTCGCCAACCTCGCGCGCATCCGCATCCGGCGTGACTTCACGCGGCGCACTTTCCGCACCGCCATGGCCACGCGAAATCACGCCAGGACGCAGCCCAGCCGCGCGCAACTGCTCGGCGAGCCAGATGGTCAGCGGGGTTTTGCCGGTCCCGCCAATAAAGATATTGCCGACCACGATGACGGGCACCGGCAGCTTGTCCGATTTGAGGACGCCGGCGCGGAACAGCGCCCGGCGCAGCGCGGCGAGCAGGCGGAACAGCAGGGACAGCGGCCACAGGGCCAGGGCGAGCGGGCCGCGGCGGAGCCAGGCGCGGGTGAGCGTGGATTCGAGGGAAGATGCCATCTACGAGATTAATTCGTTAGCGTAAAAACGTCGTCCCCGCGGAGGCGGGGACCCAAGTTTGCCTGCATCTTGACTGCGCCTGCAGGACTTGGATCCCCGCCTGCGCGGGGACGACGCGTTGCCAGTACGCGTATGTTTAGCTTGATTCTTACTTCTGCCCGCCCGTCTGCGCCGCAAACGTCAGCTTGTCATACCCCGCCATCCGCGCCGCCTCCAGCACATTGATCACCATCTGGTGCATCGCGAACTGGTCCGCATTGACGATGATCACCGGGTCCTTGACCGGCGTGGCCAGCGGCTGTCCATCCGGACCGGTACCGGCGGCGCGCTTCAGGTCGTCGGCCAGGCCGGCCACGCCGTGGAAGGACACCGGCACGTTATTCACCGTGTAGTTGCCCTTGGCATCGACGGTGACGTTGATCTCGAAGGGCTTGTCGATCGCCTTCTCGGCGTCGGCGGTCGGCAGCGTGATCTGCAGTTCAGTGAACTTGCTGTAGGTGGTTGTGACCATCAGGAAGATCAGCACCACAAGCAGCACGTCGATGAACGGGATCAGGTTGATTTCCGGATCCTCGCGTTTGCGGCCGCGGCGAAAGTCCATCATTTGCGGGCACCGTGGACGACGTCGACGAATTTCACGGCCTGCAGTTCCATGTCGATGATGAAGCTGTCGACGAGCGCGCGGAAGTGGCGGTAGAACACCAGGGCCGGCATCGCGATCGCCAAGCCGAAGCCAGTGTTGTACAGCGCCACCGAGATGCCGTGGGCCAGCTGGGCCGGGTTGGTGCCGCTGGCGTTCTGGGCGCCGAAGATTTCGATCATGCCAACCACGGTGCCGAACAGGCCCATCAGCGGGGCCAGAGAGGCGATCGTGCCCAGCGTGGTCAGGAAGCGCTCCAGCACGTGGGCCACGCCCCTGCCCGCTTCTTCGATGGATTCCTTCATCACGTCGCGCGGCGCGTCGACGTTACGCAGCGCGGCCGCCAGCACGGCGCCCAGCGGGGAATTGGTCTGGAGCTTGTCAATGATATCCGGGGTAACTTTTCCACTGCGATAAACCTGGATGACTTCGTCGAGCAACTGGCGCGGCAGGATTTTTTCGCGGCGCAGGTAGATCAAGCGTTCGATGATCAGGGCCAGTGCGATGATCGAGGCGATGAGCAACAACCAGATGGGCCAGCCGGCGGCTTGGAGAATGGCGAGCAAATGGAACTCCTGGATAGGGTGAAAAACAACATGTCAGCGAATTGCGCAATGTAACGTGTTGCTCCATTTGCGGCAAGTAGAGTTCTACACACTTCCTGTGGATAAAAGTGTGCGCAATGGCCCGCTGCCGAGGCAAGCTCCTTGATTCTTAAAGGATATTTTTCCGTGCGTAAAAACACGGCAACGGTCGAGACTGCTTGCGTAGAGACAAGGTCAGCCTAAGCTTTCTATCACCTGACTTGCCCACATTTTCTGTGGATAAATTTGTGTGAAAATGTCTTTCCTTAAGGTAAGTATCTGATTTTTATAGATAAAACTTTGGCGGTTAAAAATGCGGCAGCGCCGGCATGCAGTGTACATACCCGGCATCCTCCACTTTCTGCACATTTTTTGTGGACAAAATTGTGCGCAAGCGCACCTTGTTATTCCAAGTGCATTGATTTTAAAGGGTAAATTTTCCACGCTCAATTTTTGAGCAGGAAGATTTTTCCACAATTCGACACTTCGCAGGCACCCAGTCAGGGAATCTGCACACAAACTGTGGAAAACAATGTGAGCAAAGGCGACGACCCTGGCTTAAGTGTTTGATTTCGAATGGAAAATCGTGGAACGCCCAATTTTTAGGCAGTCTCGTCGGGTTTTCCCGACGGATGCGGCATGGATCTTTGCAGACGCCCTCCTCGGCCTCGTCTGTCCGCTTACTGGTATAGTCCCTGCTCCGCAAAATCATCGACGTCTGACCCGACCCGGCCTCAAGCCAGGTATCCAGCGTCAAGTCAGTACTAATTATGCAAGATGCGTTCTGCACAAATTTTGTGGAAAAGATTGTGTGCAAGGACTTTGATCTGTATCAATGTCCTTGAATTTAAAAGGAAATTATTTGCTGTCTATTTTTTGAGCAGTGGAAATCATGTCTGACTTGTCCCAGGTGTGCACACAAATTGTGGAAAACGATGTGTGCAAACGCGAAGATAGCCGGCTAAGTGCTTGATTGCCTTGGAAAAACAGTCGTAAGCCTCATTTTTAAGCAGCACCATTTATCCACTTCCTCACAATTTCTGTGGATAAGATTGTGGCCAAGTGCCGTTAAGCAGACTCAAGTGTTTGATCCTTAAGGACATTTTGTTTCTGCATCGAAATCAAGCACCAGGAATAATCGTTAAAAATCAATCGTTTACAAAAGCTACCTGTTGTATCGCTATAGATGCAAAGTCGATAACAGATCAGCCCGATTTTGTGGACAGTTACAACCAGCTCATCCATATGTTTCCAGACGACGCCGCCGATCCGGCCTATGCCGCCCCACCCGTCCTGACCGTCACGGCCCTCAACCAGCAGGTCGCACGCCTGCTCGAGCGGACTTTTCCACTGGTGTGGATCGGTGGCGAGATCTCGAACTTCACGCGCGCCGCGTCCGGTCACTGGTACTTCACGTTGAAGGATGACGCTGCCCAGGTCCGCGCCGTCATGTTCCGCGGCCGCGCACAGTACGCCGGCTTCGTCCCGCGCGAAGGCGACAAGGTCGAGGTGCGCGCGCTGGTGACGCTGTACGGCGCGCGGGGCGACTACCAGATCAACGTCGAGGCGATCCGCCGCGCCGGCGTGGGCCAGCTATACGAAGCCTTCCTGCGCCTCAAGGAAAAGCTGGGCGCCGAAAGCCTGTTCGACGAAGGCCGCAAGCGCCCGCTGCCGCTGTTCGCACGCAGCATCGGCATCGTCACCAGCCCGCAGGCGGCGGCGCTGCGCGACGTGCTCACGGCCCTGAGACGCCGCGTGCCTCACATCCGCGTGGTGCTGTACCCGGCACCGGTGCAGGGCCAGGGTGCGTCCGTGAAGATCGCCGACGCCATCATGACTGCCTCGCGCCGCAAGGAAGTCGACGTGCTGCTGGTCTGCCGCGGCGGCGGCTCGATCGAAGACCTGTGGAGTTTCAACGAGGAGCCGGTGGCGCGCGCCATCGCCGCCTGCAGCATCCCGGTGATCTCGGGCGTCGGCCACGAGACCGACTTCACCATCGCCGACTTCGCGGCCGACCTGCGCGCCGCCACCCCGACCGCGGCCGCCGAACTGGCCGCGACTGCGCGCGCCGACTGGCTGTCCTCGCTGGCGGCCGACGCCGGCGACCTGCGCCGCGCGATGGAACGCATCCTCGACGACGCCAACCAGGGACTGGACAACCTCGGCCGCCGCCTGCTGAGTCCGTCAAGCCGCATCGAGAACCAGCGCGTGAAACTTTTGGGGCTGGCCAGCACTCTGACCCACGCGGTCCGGGCACCCATCAACCGCCAGGGCGTGCTGCTGGCCCAGCTGCAGCAGCGCTGGGCGCGCCACCGGCCGGATTCTCGGGCGATGCGCACCCAGCTCGCGTCCGAGCAGCGCCACCTGGTGGCCAGCATGGCGGCCAACCTGCGCGCGCGGCGCGAGTCGCTGGGTGCGCTGGCGGCCCAGCTCGAACTGCTGAACCCGCAGCGTACGCTGGAACGCGGCTATGCCATCGTCAGTAACGCCAAGGGCAAGGTGCTGCGCTCGCCCGGGCAGATCAAGCCGCGCGACGTGCTGCGCGTGCGCCTGGCCGAGGGCAGCGCCGAGGTCAGCGTCGGGGGGGTGCAAGACCTTCTGGAATGACCGGCTGGACCAGTTCGAGAAGCCAGACATGCAACATTGCCATATCCGGTTTAGAATAAGCGCCCAGACGAATCATCCCGTTGCCAACCAATCAAGGAACAAGACATGGAACATACTCTGCCGCCGCTGCCGTATGCCAAGGACGCCCTCCAGCCGCACATCTCCGCCGAGACCCTGGAATACCACTACGGCAAGCACCACCAGGCTTACGTCACCAACCTGAACAACCTGATCAAGGGCACCGAGTACGAAAACATGCCCCTGGAAGAGATCATCAAGAAGTCGCAGGGTGGCGTGTTCAACAACTCCGCCCAGGTGTGGAACCACACCTTCTTCTGGAACTGCATGTCGCCGAACGGCGGCGGCGCCCCGACCGGTGCGGTCGGCGACGCGATCAACGCCAAATGGGGTTCGTTCGACAAGTTCAAGGAAGAATTCCAGAAGTCGGCCGTGAGTAACTTCGGTTCCGGCTGGACCTGGCTGGTGAAGAAGACCGACGGCACCGTCGACATCGTCAACACCTCGAACGCCGGCACCCCGCTGACCACCGAGAACAAGGCCCTGCTGACCTGCGACGTCTGGGAGCACGCCTACTACATCGACTACCGCAATGCCCGTCCGAAGTTTGTCGAGGCATGGTGGAATACCGTCAACTGGGACTTCGTGAACCAGAACCTGGCGTAATCGCGCCGACGTGTTTCGTCACAATTAAGTTCAGAACAACTTGATACAGATCGGAACAACGATCTGTATCAAGTTTGCTTTCGCGGCTCGCGGTAACACGCGGGCCGTTTTCATTGCAGTTTGCCTTTCATGCTGAGTCCGTGAAAGTCGCGCCGCAGACCGTACTCTGATCCCCGAAAAGCTGGCGAACCCCGGAGGTCAGATGCGACGCACTAACACTTCTCCACCAGTTCCACAGCGGTCAATGTGACATCATCGAAGCCGCACTTATGGGCATGACGCAATCCGGCCTGGCTTATGGTGCGGTTGCTTGCACACGGCGCCGAACATCACGTTACGGACGAAATCAGCGTCGCGCCACAGTCGGTTG
>CAJYQM010000142.1 GCA_913777025.1 uncultured Massilia sp.
TCCAGGGCATGGCGCGCGACGGCATCCCCTTCTCCGGCTTCCTGTACGCAGGCCTGATGATCGACGCCGCCGGCAACCCCAAGACGCTGGAATTCAACTGCCGCATGGGCGACCCGGAAACCCAGCCGATCATGGCGCGCCTGAAGAGCGACTTCGTGAACGTGCTGGAGCACGCCTGCAACGGCACGCTCGACGTGGTCGAACTCGAATGGGACCGCCGCACCGCCGTGGGCGTCGTGATGGCCGCCGGCGGCTATCCGGACAACCCGCAAAAGGGCGACGTCATCGATGGCATCCCGCCCGAAACCCCGGAATGCATCACCTTCCACGCCGGCACCAAGCTGGTGGGCGGCGCCCTGCAAACCGCGGGCGGCCGCGTGCTGTGCGTGGTCGGCCTGGGCGACAGCGTCAAGATGGCACAGAAGCAGGCCTACGAGACCGTCGAGAAGATCCACTTCAATGGCGCGCAGTACCGGCGTGACATTGGATGGCGTGGGGTGAAGCAGTCTTAAGAAGTGACGGTATTGAAATTGGACTCCTGCTTGCGTAGGGGCGGCGTTCTTATCGTGTTGGCCTGAAGACGTCGTCCCTGCGAAGGCAGGGACCCAAGTTCCCCTCCCTACCCCACAATCTCATCGTAGAGATCCCGCCAATCCGGATTCATCCCCTGAATCAGGTTCACCTTCCAGTCCCGCTTCCATCGCTTGATCCGTTTTTCGCGAAGACCGGCTTCCATGATGTTGCCGTGAACTTCGTACCAGACTAGCTTGCCAAGGCAATGCTGTTTGGTGAAGCCCGCGATTACACCTTCGCGATGCTGCCAGATAAGCTTGACCAGATCGGTCGTGGATCCGACATACAAAGTACCGTAAGGCGCATTCATGACGATATAAACGTAGCTGAACTTTTCCATAGGCCGCTATGGTCCAGGTAACGCGCTTTTGTATTGATGACAGGTCTCAAGGCGAACTGATATTGATATGCGGAGAAACTTGGGTCCCTGCCTTCGCAGGGACGACGTTTCATCGTTAGACGGCAAAAAAGCCGCCATCTAGCCCATTATCCGTCTCCTATCACAATCCCCCACATCAGTGTACAATCCCCGTTCATTTTTTCGAACCGCCCCCAACTCCCCATGTCCACCCCGAATCCCGCCGCCGTCAAGGCCTGGCTGCTCGACCTGCAAGCGCGCATCGTAAGTGCGCTGGAAGCGCTCGACGGCAAGCCCTTCCTGGCCGATACCTGGGAGCGGGCCGAGGGCGGTGGCGGCATGTCGCGCTTGATCGAGGAAGGCAATGTGTTCGAGCGTGGCGGGGTAAATTTCTCGCATGTGCGCGGCGCGAGCCTGCCGCCGTCGGCGATGGCGGCGCGGCCGGAACTGGCCGGGCGCGCGTGGGAAGCGATGGGCGTGTCGCTGGTGCTGCATCCGCGCAACCCGTATGCGCCGACCGTGCACATGAACGTGCGCTTCTTCGAAGCCACGGCGGAGGGCAAGGATCCGGTGTGGTGGTTCGGCGGCGGCATGGACCTGACGCCCTACTACGGCGACAAGGATGACGCCCGCCATTTCCACCAGGTCTGCCACGACGCGCTGGCGCCCTACGGCGACGACCTGCATCCGCGCTTCAAGCGCTGGTGCGACGATTATTTCTACCTGAAGCACCGCAAGGAAGCGCGCGGCGTCGGCGGTATTTTCTTCGACGATTTCAACGCGCTCGGTTTCGACCAGTCGTATGCGATGGTGCAGCAGGTCGGCAACGGCTTCCTCGATGCCTACCTGCCGATCGTCACGCGGCGCAAGGACCAGCCCTACGGCGAGTGCGAGCGTGATTTCCAGGCCTACCGGCGCGGCCGCTACGTCGAATTCAACCTGGTCTGGGACCGCGGCACCCTGTTCGGCCTGCAGTCGGGCGGGCGCACCGAGGCGATCCTGATGTCGATGCCGCCGATCGTGAAATGGCGCTACGACTGGCATCCCGAACCGGGCAGCCCGGAAGCGGCGTTGTATGCCGACTTCCTCCCGCACCGGGATTGGCTGGCCTCGTGACAGCCTGCGTCGCTTTGCTGGGAGGCAGTTTCGACCCGGTGCACCGCGGCCACGTCGCATTGGCCGCCCTGTTCGCAGGGCAGCTGCATCCCGACCAGCTGCGCATCATGCCGGCCGGACAGCCCTGGCAAAAAAAGGCTGGCCTGCAGGCCAGCGACGCCGACCGCGTGGCGATGCTGGAACTGGCGTTCAGGGACGCCGGTTTTCCTGTGCAAATCGACACCCGCGAAATCGAACGCAAGACCCCGACCTATACGGTCGACACCCTGCGCGAAGTGCGCGCCGAACTCGGCCCCGATACCTCGATCGTGTTCGTGATGGGCGCCGACCAGCTGCAGAAGCTGGACACCTGGCGCGAATGGGAAAGCCTGTTCGAGCTGGCCAACTTCGGTGTCGCCGCCCGGCCCGGCTACAGCTTGGACGATGCCGGCCTGCCGCCGGCGGTGGCGGCGCAGCTGGCGCAGCGCAAGGCCACGCCGGCGCTTGTGCGCGCCAGCCCTGCCGGCCGCGTCGTGCTCGCGCACACGCTGGCGGTCGATATCTCGGCCACGCAGGTGCGCGCGGCCTTGCGCGCGGGGGGCGACGCCGAATCGTGCCTCGCACCGCAAGTGCTAGACTATATTCAACAACATAACTTATACAAGAGCTAATGGATATCAAGAAACTGCAAACGCTCGTCGTCGACGCCCTCGAAGACGTCAAGGGCCAGGACATCGTCCTGTTCGACACGACCAACCTGACCAGCCTGTTCGACCGTATCGCGGTCGTGTCGGGCACGTCGAATCGCCAGACCAAGGCGCTGGCCGCCTCTGTGCGCGACAAGGTCAAGGAAGCAGGCGGCGACGTGGTGGGCCTCGAAGGCGAGGACACCGGCGAATGGGTGCTGGTCGACCTGGGCGACATGATCGTCCACATCATGCAACCGGCCATCCGCCAGTACTATCGCCTGGAAGAAATCTGGGGCGAGAAGCCGGTCAAGCTGGGCGCCGTCAAGCGCAAGTCGAGCGCCGAGGCCCAGGAAGCCGCTGCCGCGCCGAAGACCAAATCGAAGCACCTGGCCGCCAACCAGGACCAGCCGGAAGCCAAGCCGGTGCGCGAGCGCAAGCCGGCGGCCAAGAAGGCGGCGACCGAAGGCACCGCTGCCGCCAAGAAGCCAACTGCCAAGATCCCGACCGGTGCCCGCGTGAAAGTCGCCGTGTCGAAGACCGCCGCCGCATCGGCCGCCGCCGCCAAGGCTGCCAAGGCTGCCGCACCGAAGCGCGCCACCAAGGCCGCCGCCGAGGGCGAAGCACCGGCCAAGAAGGTCATCCGCCGCATCAAGAAGACCGAAGAGTAATAGGTTCTCAGCTAGATGCAGTTGATCATTGCCGCGGTCGGCCACAAGATGCCGGCCTGGATCGAAACCGGTTTCGCCGAATACGTCAAGCGCATGCCGCCCGAGCTGCGCATCGTGCTCAAGGAAATCAAGCCGGTCGAGCGCTCCGGCAGCAAGACCGCGGCCACCGCGATGGCGCTCGAGCGCGAGCGCATCGAAGCCGTGCTGCCGAAGGGGGTGCGCATCATCGCCCTCGACGAGCGCGGCAAGGACCTCACCAGCGTCGGCTTGTCCCAGCAGCTGGAGGCGTGGCAGCAGGATGGGCGCGACGTGGCCTTCCTGATCGGCGGGGCCGATGGCCTCGATCCGGAGCTGAAGGCACGCGCGGACGGCCTGATCCGCATCTCGAGCATGACCCTGCCCCATGGAATCGTGCGCGTGATGCTTGCGGAACAGCTTTATCGTGCCTGGTCCATCACGCAAAACCATCCTTATCACAGGGTGTAGAAGCCCCCCTATGAAACTCGACAAGAAGATCTATCTCGCCTCGAAAAGCCCGCGCCGGCGCGAACTGCTGCGCCAGGTCGGCATCGACTTCGAACTGCTCAGCCTGCGATCCGATCCGAGCCGCGGCGTCGACGTCAGCGAGGACGTGCATGGCGGCGAGCCGGCCCTGGCCTACGTCGAACGGGTGGCGCGCGAAAAAGGCGAGTTCGCGTGGAAGGTGTTGCACCTGCGCCGCATGCCGCTGCGTCCGGTGCTGTCGGCCGACACCACGGTCACCATCGACGGCGAGATCCTCGGCAAGCCGGAAAGCCCGAACGAAGCCGTGGCGATGCTGGAGCGCCTGTCCGGCCGCACCCACCAGGTGCTGACCTCGGTCGCGCTGCACTTCACCGACATCCAAGCCCAGATCACGCAAGTGTCGAACGTGCGTTTCGCAACATTGAGCCCAAGCGCCATCAAGGCCTATTGCGCCACGTCCGAACCCTACGACAAGGCCGGCGCCTACGGCATCCAGGGCCTGGCGGCGCTGTTCATCGAGCACATCGAGGGCAGCCATTCGGGCATCATGGGCTTGCCGGTATTCGAAACCGCGCAGTTGTTGCAGAAGGCGGGGATCACGGCCCTGTAAGGGTCCACCCGGTGCATGCGCCACGCGTGGACAGCGCACATGCTGCGCCAATTCTTTCTTCGACGGTCGAGCTGTCCACCCTACTGGTATGATGGCACCTTGAATAATTCACGCACGGCCGGCTCATGACTGAAGATATCCTGATAAATATCACCCCGCAGGAAACGCGTGTCGCGCTGGTGGTACAGGGAGCCGTGCAGGAGTTGCACATCGAACGCACCCTCACGCGTGGCCTGGCCGGCAACGTCTACCTGGGCAAGGTGGTGCGCGTGCTGCCGGGGATGCAGTCGGCCTTCATCGATATCGGGCTGGAGCGCGCCGCCTTCCTGCACGTGGCCGACATCTGGGAAGCCAGGCCGCACGACGGCGCGAATGGAAGCGGCAACGGTTCCCCCACCCCCATCGAGAAGATCCTGTTCGACGGCCAAGTGCTGACCGTGCAGGTGATCAAGGACCCGATCGGCACCAAGGGCGCGCGCCT
>CAJYQM010000143.1 GCA_913777025.1 uncultured Massilia sp.
AGGTTGGTCAGCGCCTGCAGCAGCAGGGTCGACTTGCCGATGCCGGGATCGCCGCCGATCAGCACGACGCCGCCCGCCACCAGGCCGCCGCCCAGCACGCGGTCGAATTCCTCGATGCCGGTGCCGAAGCGCGGCACGTCGACCGCATCGATGTCCGACAGCCGCAGCACCGGCGCGGTCTGGGCCAGGCTTTTATGCCCCTGGGCCTGCGACATGCGGTTCAGGCCGGCGGTCTCGACCTGCTCGGTCATCGTGTTCCAGGCCTTGCATTCCGGACACTGGCCGCTCCAGCGGCTGGCGACGGCGCCGCATTCGCTGCAGACGAAACTGGTACGTGGTTTTGCCATTCTTTTCGAGCTCTCTATATATATTAGTCGGCACCCAGGCGGCCCTCGACCACGCGCACGCGCGGCGCCAGCGCGCACATCAGCTCGTAGCCGATGGTGCCGGCGGACTGGGCCACCTCGTCGATCGGCAACCCGTCGCCCCACAGCGTGACCTTGCTGCCGATGCGCGCGTTCGCCACCGGCGACAGGTCGACCGTCATCATGTCCATCGACACGCGCCCGATCAGGGTGGTGCGCACGCCGTCGACCAGCACCGGGGTGCCATGCTCGGCGTGGCGCGGGTAGCCGTCGGCATAGCCGCAGGCCACCACCCCGACCGTCATCGGGCCATCGGCCTGGAAGCGGCTGCCGTAGCCGACCGTGTCGCCGGCCTGGATGTGCTGGATGGCGATGATTTCGGAGCGCAGCGTCATGGTCGGGCGCAGGCCGTACTCCCTGGCCGGGCGCCCGCCCGGGGTGCCGCCGTACAGCATGATGCCGGGGCGGACCCAGTCGTTCTGCAGCTCTTTCACAAGCTCGGCCTGGTGCAGCACCCCGCCCGAGTTCGACAGGCTGCGCTCGCCCGGCAAGCCTTCGCTGCCGTCGCGGAAGCGGCGCACCTGCTCGGCGATCGCCAGGCGCGGATGCTCGAGTTCGTCCGAATTGGCGAAGTGCGTCATGTGCGTGATGTTGCGGATGCCCGGGATCGCGCGCAGGCGTTTGTAGGCCGCCTGGTAATCTTCCGGCTGGAAGCCGAGGCGGTTCATCCCGGTGTTCATCTTGAGGTGGACGTCGATCGGGCGGTACAGCTGGGTATATTCCAGCATCTTGACCTGCTCGATGCAGTGCACCGTGCTGTTGATGTTGTGCTCGGCCAGCAGCGGGATGTCGGACGCGTCGAAGATCCCTTCCAGCAACAGGATCGGCTTGGCCCAGCCCAGCTCGCGCAGGCGCAGCGCGTAGTCGGTCTCGATCAGGGCCAGGCCGTCGGCCTGGACGAAGCCGCGCATCGCGCGTTCCAGGCCATGGCCATAGCCGTTTGCCTTGACCACGGCCCATGTTCTGGACGTCGGCGCACAGCTGCGCGCGCGCTCCAGGTTATGGTGCATCGAGTCGAGGTGGATGGTGGCGGTGAGGGGACGTGGCATGGCTGGAAGATGGGGATGTTGGCCAGGAACGAAAGGTTTATTTTACTCGCGGCATTGAAATGCTGCCTTGTCGATTCTTTGGGACGCAGGGGCTTTCATGGTATAAAGCAACCCATACTCAGATTTTAAGAACGTATCGAATGAATCGTGGTTTTTACACCATCATGGCGGCGCAGTTTTTCTCGTCGCTCGCAGATAGCGCGTTGCTGTTCGTCGCGATCGATCTGCTTGCAGCGATGAATGCGCCGCCATCTTTGATTCCCCTGTTGAAGCTGTCATTCGTGCTGTTCTACGTCCTGCTGGCCCCCTTCGTCGGTGCATTCGCCGACTCGATGCTGAAGGGCCGCGTGATGTTCATCGCCAACCTGATCAAGGTGTTCGGCTGCGGCCTGGTGTTCGCCGGCGTGCATCCGCTGATGGCCTATGCGGTGGTCGGCTTCGGCGCGGCCGTGTATTCGCCGGCCAAGTACGGCATCCTGACCGAACTGCTGCCCGCCGAGAAACTCGTCATCGCCAACGGCTGGATCGAGGGACTCACCGTGCTGTCGATCATCCTGGGCACGGCTTTCGGCGGCGTGCTGGTCAGCCCGATCGGCGGCGCCTGGCTGGTGAACCTGCACCTGCCCGTCGTCGAGAGCCTGATTTCGACCCCGACCCAGGCCTCGCTGACCATCTTGATCGGCGTCTACGTACTGGCCTCGCTGTTCAACCTGGGCATTCCGGACACCGGCGCCCGTTATGATCACCAGGAACGCAATCCGATCAAGCTGGTCACCGATTTCGCCAACTGTTCGGCCACGCTGTGGAAGGACAAGCTGGGCCAGATCTCGCTGGCCGTCACCACCCTGTTCTGGGGCGCCGGCGCCACGCTGCAGCTCATCGTCATCAAGTGGGCCGAGCGCTCGCTGCAGATGCCGCTGGACAAGTCGACCGGGCTGATCGGCATCTTCGCGGTGGGCGTCGCCGCCGGCGCCGCGGCCGCGGCGAAGATGATCCCGCTGAAGAAATCGCTGACCGTGATCCCGCTCGGCGTCATCATGGGCCTGGTCGTCACCAGCATGACCCTGGTGCATTCGGTCACGCTGGCGGTGCCGCTGCTGATGCTGATCGGCCTGCTGTCCGGCTTCTTCGTGGTGCCGATGAACGCCCTGCTGCAACACCGCGGCCACGTGCTGATGAGCGCCGGCCACTCGATCGCCGTGCAGAACTTCAACGAGAACCTGTCCATCCTGTGCATGCTGGCGCTGTACTCGATCATGCTCGCGCTGAACGTGGACCTGAATCTCATCATCGTCGTGTTCGGCCTGTCCCTGGCCGGCATCATGTACCTGATCGGTCGCCGTCATGCGGCCAACCAGCGCGAGCACGATTCCCTCAAGCTGATCGGCGAGCACAAGCACTGACCTCCCTCAAACCGGGGTCAGAGCCCGTTTTTTGGAAATAACTCCCTAGAAATCTTCCGAAATATTCTTTCACTTTAGGTAAGAAGGTGAAGGAATATTTCACGCCTTGTGCGTAACGATTTCGATAGGAACTATCCAAATGTCGGGCTCTGACCCCGGTTTGCGCAGTGTCAGGGATGCAGGCGGGCATCGGCGCGCTCGCGCCAGTCGTCGGGGACGATGAAGCCGCGGTCGAATTCGACGATGCCGTCCTGCTGTTCGCGCACCAGCGACACCAGCACCGGCGCGCCCGTCTGCGCGAAGTGGTCTTCCAGTTCCGCCCGCAACTGGGCGCGGCCCAGCATCCAGGTGGCGGATTGCGCGCGGAAGGGCGGCAGCCATTGCAGGCGCGGCAGGACCAGGAAACGGTCCGCGTCCAGCATCTCCAGTTCGCCCAGCGCGCACCAGAAGCCACGGCAGTGGCGCGCCGAAATCCCCTTCATCTCCAGCCAGGTCCCCGCCGGATAGAACAGCCAGCCCTTGACCAGCGCGCGCGCCGCCGTCACCGGGCGCGGCAGGATCGCCTGCGCGGCCGGGTGGCTGCCCAGCGCCAGCTGGCGCTCGAACACCTTGCGCATCTTGCGGCCCAGGCTGTCGGCCAGGTTGGGGCCAACGAAGCTGTCGAAGGCGGCGGCGCCCTCGCCGACCGCGCCGCCCTGCCCGCCCTGCAGCAGATAGAACTTGGTCGCGAATTCGATGTGTTCGACACCGCCCGCGCCATCGTCGAGCAGGAAGTCGAACTCGCCGACGGTATCGTTGCGCGCGGCCCGCACCTGCAAGCCGTGGGCAACCAGCCGGCCCTGCTCGGCAAAATAGAAAGCCATCAGCTTTTCGGCGTACAGGCCCAGGCGGGTCATCATTTTGGTGCCGAGCGCGGCGTCGAGGCGCGACGGATCGGCGTCCAGCGCGGCCAGCCAGGCTTCGCATTCGGGCGTCACCGGGCCCAGCGTGGCGATGCGGCCTTCC
>CAJYQM010000144.1 GCA_913777025.1 uncultured Massilia sp.
GTGACTGGAGTTCAGACGTGTGCTCTTCCGATCTATGGGAAGGGTGTCGTGCGTGCGCGGCGGGCGCAATGAAAAAGGCCGCCGGCTGGTGGGCCGGCGGCGTTCAGGTGTCGCGGATTCGAGTCTGGCGGATTCGAGTCGGGCGGGCGGCGCCCGGATGGTCAGGCGGGCAGGGCTTTCTCGACAGCCGCGCGCAACTGGGGGAAGGGGACCGGCTTGGCGTAGACCGGAATGTCGGCGGGCAAGCCGAGCGAGCTGATCGTCGCGCGGTCGAGACCGCTGACGATGATGATGTTCAATTGTTTCTGTTGTGGATTGCGGCGCAGACTATTGACCATGCGGAAACCGTCCATGCCCGGCATGCTCAGGTCGCTGATCAGGAGGTCGGGCTGGTGTTCCCCGATCTTCAGCAGCGCGTCGAAGCCGTCGCTGGCCTTGATCAGTTCCAGCGGCAGGTCCCACCCGCTCATTTCGAGTTCGTACAGGCGCAACAGGGCTGCGTCATCGTCGACGATCAGGACCTTGTGCCGGCGTGGCCCATCCGGGGCGGCCGCGGGCGCGGGCGCGAGCGATTTGCGTCGTTCAGCCAACAGTTTGTCGACAGAAACGGCCGCGATACGACGGTGCCCGCCCGCAGTCTTCCAGGCCTGGAGGGTGCCGGCTTCGACCCATAGCTGGATCGTCCGGTGGGATACGCCCAGCAATTTCGCAGCCTCGGCAGTGGAGTAGAACTCCTTGCCTTCCCCGGCGCCCGGGGCAGTACCAGCATTCAAATTCGTCATTTTCTAGTCAGCAACAAAGTCGTTCACTTCTCTCGGTGGAACAAAATACAAGCGTCCGGCACGGCTTTGCGTGAGCGATAAGGCTGGCGATTCTGTCTTCAATGCACAATTTTTTACATGGCGCATTGTGAGAATGTGTGAGTATTTACCGGAACTATAACGTGTTTTAGTAAGTTTCGTTCGGGAATTATGTAACTTTTGTCTACGACGATAACATTTGTTCACTTCCTGCAACATTTGTTCAATCTGTCGGTCGTATACATTTTAACCGCAATGTTAGCGAGATAATGATCAAATGCAAGATACTGAATTGACCGGTTTGAAGATACCGGTATCCGACCGGTCATACAGCTTGGAAGGCAACAATCCAGTATGCTGGAGCGACGTCGTAGGACGTCATATGACGTGACTTGAGGAAAGGTTGGGGCGGGAAGACAGGCTGTTCGCTAGCGCTATCCTGTACGCAATATTGTTATTCCGAAAGCTTCAAAAAGCAATGCATCGTTGCACATAACAACCGCCGGCCCGCGTGGCGGCCCCGGCGGCTCGACGCCGAAGCGGATCAGGACTTGTACTTCGGTCCATTGTGCAGGAACAACCCGCCCTGGTACTTCAGTGTCAGGTCATCCATGTCATCGATGCGGTCGACGCCGGATGCATACACGGCTTCGGAAAACCGGATCGAGCTGTCCTTCGGCTTGTAGGCCAGGAAACGCGAGTGACGGTCGTCCCACCACTTGCCCGGGTTGTCCGAAACGCCGAAGGCGATCGTGTGGCCGACGCGCGGGGTGACCAGCGAGCGGCCCAGCAGCTGGACCAGGTCGTCCAGGCTCAGCCAGGTGGCCAGCTGGCGGTGGGTAGTCGGTTCCGGGAAACAGTAGCCGATGCGCAGGCAAACGGTTTCGATGCCGAAACGGTCCCAATAGAAGCGCGACAACTGTTCGCCGAACACTTTCGACAAGCCGTAATAGCCGTCCGGGCGCGGCGGCATGCTGGCGTCGACCGTCTCGGTGGTCTTGTACATGCCCATCGTATGGTTCGAGCTGGCAAACACCACGCGGCGGATGCCGAGCTTGTGGACGGCTTCGTACAGGTTGACCATGCCGAGGATATTGCCCTGCATGATGGGATCGAATTCGACTTCGGTCGACACGCCGCCGAAATGGACGATGGCATCGACGCCTTCGCACATCTTCATGACCGCCTCACGGTCGGCCAGGTCGCATTGCACCACTTCCTCGCCCGGACCCGCGGGGCCGATCTCGGCCAGGTCGGCCAGGCGCACGATGTCGGCGAACTGCTTCAGGTGAGGGCGCAGGCGCTTGCCCAGGCCACCGGCCGCGCCGGTGAAAAGGATGCGTTTGAATGGTTTCGTCATAAGGAAAAGTGAAAGCATGGGCGCGGCCATGGCCGCGCCCGGGAACTCAGGCGCCGAAGGACGCCTCGGGAAGACCCTGGACGCCGGGACGCAGCAGCACGGTCGAGCCGGCCCAGCCGTCGTCCTTGCCCGGGTTAATCGATGTCACCAAGAGGGTGTCCAGGCCAGGTCCGCCGAAACAGCACATCGAGGGCTTGGCCATGGGCAGTTCGACCTGGCGATCCAGCTTGCCATCGGGCGTGAAGCGCAGCAGCAGGCCGGCGTCGTTGGCCGCCGTCCAGTAGCAAGCGTCGGCATCCACGGTCGCGCCGTCGGGCCGGCCGGGGTAGGCCTTCATGTCGACGAACAGGCGCCGGTTCGACGGCACGCCGCTGTCGACGTCGTAATCGAAGGCCCACACGGCCTGGCTGGCCGGATGGGAATCGGACAGGTACATGGTGCGCCCATCCGGCGACCAGGCCAGGCCGTTCTGGGTGAGCAGGTTTGAAACGACCGGCGCCGACAGGCCGCCCGCGTCGTAGCGGTACAGGTGGCCGATGGCCCTTGCCGCCGCCATGTCCATGAACATGGTGCCGCTCCAGAAGCGGCCCTGCCGGTCGCAGCGGCCGTCGTTGAAGCGCATGCCGGAGCGGGCATGGGCCGCCGGGGCCAGCAGGCGGGCGCCCAGCGCATCGCCGGCTGCAGCGGCCTCGCCGGCCGGCATCTGCAG
>CAJYQM010000145.1 GCA_913777025.1 uncultured Massilia sp.
GGTGCAGCAGCACGTGCGAGTGCAGCTCGATCAGGCCCGGGATCAGGGTCTTGCCCGGCAGGCTGATGCGCTCGGCCTCGGGCGGCACGGACAGGGTGTCGGCCGGACCGACGCCCTGGATGCGCCCCTGGACCACCAGCACGCTCCAGCCGGCATGGGGCGGACCAATGCCGGTCCAGACCTGGTCGGCACTGATCAGGACCGGGCGCGGCGGCGCGGATGCGCCGCTTGGCTGCTGCGCCTGCGCGGCGCAGGCGGTCAGCGCCAGGGCGGCGAGAGCGAGTTGTCGGGCCCAGTTTGCCATGTCTTCCCTTTGTTTCAATGAAATGAGAAGAAGACATCATAGCGGAGCGCCTGAGAAACTGTTGAGCCGCTTTGCTAGCTCAGCTTTAACGTACTGACAAGTAAAAAAATAAAGTCTGGAAATGTTTTTACATATTTACCACATCTGTTCAAATTCCTTGTTTTAATAAAAATCAAGCAATAGTATTGATGCGCGTCATTGTTGTATTTTCATCATAAGAGTCGAACACCTATCGGAAAACGCAAGAGTCACGTCCAGAGAGGGCAACGCATGAAAACCAAGAGTTTCACCCCGAGCATGAGAAAAATTGCCGTTTGTGTTGCCCTGGCCTTCACGGCCGGGTTGCCGGCCGCGCAGGCCGCGCAGGTGGAGTCCGCAGGAAAGGCCGTCCTCGGCCAGCGCGCCGCGCCCCTGTGGCAGAGTCTGTCCGTGGGGCCGGCGGCGGCCACCGCGAACGCACGTGTCGCGGTGTCGAAAGCGCCGGCACTGCAATTGAGCCGTTTTCATGCAGCCTCGCTGGACTTGCCGGGGATGCAATCCGTGACCGCCGGCGCCCCGCGTGAAACCGCGCGCGCGGTCGCCAGCACGCTGACCATCTCGCTGCCGCACCCGGACGGCAGCTTCCAGCGCTTCGTGCTGGAAGAATCGCCGATCATGGAAGAGGGGCTGGCCGCCAAGCACCCGGACATCAAGACCTACCGCGGCAAGGGCGTGGACGATCCGAACGCCACCCTGCGCATGGACATCACGCCGCTCGGCCTGCACGCCTCGGTGCGCTCGCCCAACGGCGGCTGGTACGTGGACCCTTACTACAAGGACGACACCAGCGTGTACGCCGCCTACGGCCGTGCCGACCTGGTCAACCCGCGCAAGCCGCTGGTCGAAGGCGACACCAGCGAGGGCCAGCTGAGCCTCTCGCGCAGCTTCTACAAGGAAGGCGACAGCGTCGAAGTGCAAGGCAGCGGCTTCGCGCCGGGCGCCCGCGTCACCCTGGCCGTGCGCGCCGAAGGCGACAGCGTGCCACTGGACAGCCTGAGCGCCACCGCCGATGCCAAGGGCAACTTCAGCGTCAAGCTGCCGGCCGGCAGCCGCTCGGGTTCCTTCGAAGTGACGGCAGGCGAGGGCGCCAGCGCCGCCTTCCTCGTGCTCGACCCGGCCGCGGTCACACCGGCCGTCGCCAGCGGCAACCAGCTGCGCACCTACCGGCTGGCGCTGGTCACCGACCCGTCGTATGCGAATTACTTCGGCACCGCCAACGTCACCGCGGCCAAGGTCACGCTGATGAACCGCGTCACCCAGGTCTATGAGGACGAGACCTCGATCCGCCTGGTGCTGATCAACGGCACCGAAGCGCTGAACCTGGACACCGCCGCCAAGATGACCGGCGCCAACGGACCCTGCGGCGGCGACGCCTGCTATACCACGAGCCAGGCCTCGACCTGCGGCAGCGGCACGCTGACGCGCAACCGTGTGGTGACCGGCCTGCTGGCGGGCGCCAGCAACTTCGACATCGGCCACATCGGCTTGGGCCTGAACGGCGGCGGCATCGCCAGCCTGGGCGTGGTGGGCCTGAACGGCAAGGCCCAGGGCTGCACCGGCATCCCGACCCCGGTCGGCGACTTCTACGCGGTCGACTACGTGGCGCACGAGATGGGCCACCAGTTCGCGGGCAACCACACTTTCAACGGCACCCAGTCCAACTGCAGCACCAGCAACCGCAACGCGGGCACCTCGGTGGAGCCGGGCAGCGGCTCGTCGATCATGGCCTACGCCGGCATCTGCGGCAGCGACAACCTGCAGCCGCACAGCGATCCGTACTGGTCGCAGCGTAGCTTCGACGAGATCACCGCCCACACCTCGGGCGCGGAGCAAACCCTGAACGAAGTCCAGATGGGCGTGCTGAGCGGCTTCAACGCGAATGGCCTGCAGTTCCAGCTGTCGTACAACGGCAACCTGTCGGCGCCGATCGTGCGCGGTACCAACTACAACGTCGCCGGTATCAAGGCGGCGGTTGAAGGCATCGCCGGCTGGCCTGCCGGCGGCGCCGTGACCGTCACCAATTCCGTGACCGACAACGCCTTCACGATCACCTACGGCGGCACCCTGGCCGGCACCAACGTGCCAAGCCTGCAGATGGTGAATGTCTCGGGCGGCGCCACCGGCTACGTCGGCGAGATCACCGCCGGCGGCACGACCACCCGCCGCGGCGCGGTCAGCGCCACCGGCAACACCGCGCCGGACGTGACGGTGCCGGCCGCCTACACGATCCCGGTGCGCACGCCGTTCGCCCTCACCGGCAGCGCCACCGACATCGATGGCGACG
>CAJYQM010000146.1 GCA_913777025.1 uncultured Massilia sp.
ATTGCTCGGCGATCCGCCGGGTGCTGGAAGCAGGCCAACTGGGTGAGGTGTACAACGTCGGCGGCTGGAACGAGAAGGCCAACCTGGAAGTGGTGCACACCTTGTGCGCGATCCTGGACGAGCTCAGCCCACGCTCCGACGGCCAGTCGTACAAGACCCAGATCACCTTCGTCACCGACCGTCCGGGCCACGATCGCCGTTATGCGATCGATGCCACCAGGCTGGAGCGCGAACTCGGCTGGAAGCCTGCGGAAACCTTCGAAACCGGCATCCGCAAGACCGTCCAGTGGTACCTCGATAACCAGACCTGGGTGCAGAATGTCACCAGCGGCGCCTACCGCGACTGGGTCGGTACCCAATACGGAGCATGATGTGAAGATTCTTGTCACAGGCAAGAATGGTCAAGTCGGCTTCGAACTGCAGAGGGCGCTGGGACCGCTTGGGGAGGTCGTTGCCGTCGCCCACGCAGAATGCGACCTCGCCGACGCGGACGCGATCCGCGCACTGGTGCGACGCATTGCGCCAGGCGTCATCGTCAATCCGGCCGCCTACACGGCGGTCGACAAGGCCGAAGCCGATCAGGTCACAGCATTCGCCGTGAATGCCGAGGCGCCGCGCGTGCTCGGGGAGGAAGGTGCCCGTCTCGGCGCGCTGGTCGTCCATTATTCGACCGATTATGTGTTCAACGGAACCAAGGACGGTGCCTACGCTGAAAGCGATACGCCCGATCCGCAGAGTGTATACGGCCGCAGCAAGCACGAAGGAGAAGTGGCGCTGGCACAAGCCACTGCGCGCCACCTGATCCTGCGCACCAGCTGGGTGGTTGGTGCGCATGGCGGTAACTTCGCCAAGACCATGTTGCGCCTCGCCGGCGAGCGCGAACGCCTGAGCGTGGTCGCCGATCAGTTCGGCGCACCGACCTCGGCCGCTTTACTGGCGGACCTGACAGCGCAGCTGGTGCGCCAGCACCAGCGCGAAGGCGGCGAGAACTTTCCTTACGGTACTTATCACGTCGCCGCCAGTGGCGAAACCAACTGGCATGAGTACGCACGTTTCGTGATCGGCGAAGCGCTGGCAGCCGGCAAGCCGCTCAAGGCGACGCCGGACGCGGTCGCACCCTTGACGACCGATCAGTATCCGACGCCGGCCAGGCGGCCCGCCAATTCCCGGCTGGATACCACGCGTTTTTGCGATACCTTCGGCCTGCGCCTGCCGCACTGGCAGGAAGGCCTGCGTCACGTGCTGCAGCAAATCTTCTAAAGGACATCCATGTCGAACAAACGAAAAGGCATCATCCTGGCCGGCGGTTCCGGCACCCGGCTGTATCCGGTGACGCAGGCCGTCAGCAAACAGTTGATGCCGGTCTGCGACAAGCCGATGGTCTACTATCCGCTGAGCACCCTGATGTTGAGCGGCATCCGCGACGTCCTCCTGATCAGCACGCCGCACGACACGCCACGCTTCGCCGAACTGTTGGGCGACGGTAGTCAATGGGGCATGAATATCCAGTACGCGGTTCAACCCAGTCCGGACGGCCTGGCGCAGGCTTTCATCATTGGCAAGGACTTCGTTGGCAACGATCCGAGCGCGCTGGTACTTGGCGATAACATCTTCTATGGCCATGACTTGGTCAAGCAATTGCACAGTGCTAATGAGCGCACCGATGGCGCGACTGTGTTTGCCTACCATGTGCACGATCCGGAACGTTATGGCGTCGTCGAATTTGATGCCGGCCAGCGCGCCCTGAGCATCGAAGAAAAGCCGCTGGCACCGAAGTCGAACTACGCGGTCACTGGACTGTACTTTTACGACAACAACGTCTGCAGCATCGCTGCCGACATCAAGCCGTCGGCACGCGGCGAACTCGAGATTACCGACGTCAACCAGTGCTACCTGGACCGTAGCCAACTCAGCGTCGAGATCATGGGCCGCGGCTTTGCCTGGCTCGATACCGGCACCCACGACAGTCTGCTCGAAGCCGCCAGTTTCATCGCCACGCTGCAGAAGCGCCAGGGCCTGCAAGTCGCCTGCCCGGAGGAAATTGCTTACCGCCAGGGGTGGATCGATGCCGAGGCGCTGCAAGAGCTGGCCTCGCCGCTGCGCAAGAATGGCTATGGCCAATATCTATTGAATCTGTTGAAGTGAGCATTTCGCATGCCGTACACTGTCACCCCGACTGTCATACCCGACGTCCTCGTACTTGAACCGAAAGTGTTCGGCGATACGCGCGGTTTTTTCTTTGAAAGTTTCAATGCTCGCGATTTTGCGGAAGCGACCGGGCTGCAGGTGGACTTCGTACAGGACAACCACAGCAAATCCAGCAAGGGAGTATTGCGTGGCCTGCATTACCAAATCCAGAATCCGCAAGGAAAGCTGGTGCGCGTGACGCATGGGACCGTGTTCGACGTCGCGGTGGACATGCGCCGCAGTTCGCCGAACTTCGGCAAATGGGTTGGGGCGGAGCTGTCTGCCGATAACCATCGCCAGTTATGGGTGCCTCCCGGCTTCGCCCACGGTTTCGTGGTCTTGTCTGATTCCGCCGAGTTCCTGTACAAGACTACCGATTACTGGTATCCCGAGTTTGAACGCAGCCTGCGCTGGAATGATCCTCAATTGAATATCGCCTGGCCGATCCAGGATCTCCCGCAGCTGGCCAAAAAAGATGCGGAAGGCACCCTCTTCGCGACTGCGGAAACCTACGAATAACCTGACCGGATACCATCGATGTCAATGACCAGTCTTCGGCATATCGTTGCCCGATCCGGTGTCCAGTTCGGGACCAGCGGCGCGCGCGGCCTTGTTTCAAGCATGAGCGACAGCGTGTGCTATGCCTATGCGCAGGCTTTCCTGCACACTGTCGCGTCCGGTGCTGACACGGTCGTCCTTGGCCACGACCTGCGGCCGAGCAGCCCTGCGATCAGTGCCGCCTGCGCGCAAGCCGTGCGCGACGCCGGCAAGCGCGTCCTGTTCGTCGGTGCCTTGCCGACGCCGGCGATCGCCTATTACGCGTCGGTGCATAGTGCGCCTGCTATCGTGGTCACCGGCAGCCATATCCCTTTCGACCGCAACGGCATCAAGTTCTACCGCGCCGACGGCGAAATCTCGAAACAGGACGAGCAAGCCATGCTCGACGCCGAAGTCGAGCTGCCCGAAGTCATCCCGACGCCGGTTTTGTCGGTTGCGGATGACGAGCCGGCGCAAGCCTATGTGCAGCGTTACCTGGACGTGTTCGGCGCCCAGGCGCTAGCCGGCCTGCGGATTGCGGTCTACGAGCATTCGAGCGTGGCGCGCGATATCTTGGGCACCATCCTCGAAGCGCTCGGCGCCAGCGTCCTGCCGCTGGGACGCACGAATGAATTCATGCCGATCGATACCGAAGCCGTACGCGCGGAGGACATCGAGCGCGCCGCCCGCTGGGCCGTGGAGCACACCTTCGACGCCATCGTTTCCACCGACGGCGATGCCGACCGCCCCCTGATCGGCGACGAGCAGGGCAGGTGGCTGCGCGGCGACATCGTCGGCATCCTGTGCAGCCAGTACCTGGCGGCCGACTATGTCGTCACGCCGGTCAGCAGCAATACGGCCGTCGAGCGCTGCGGTAGCTTCAAGGACGTGGTCCGCACCCGTATCGGCTCGCCTTACGTGATCGCCGGCATGGAGCAGGCTGCCGCGGCACACGGGAAGGAGGCGGTGGTCGCCGGCTACGAGGCCAACGGCGGTTTCCTGCTGGGTTCGGATATCGCGCGCAAGGGCGCGGTATTGAAGGCATTGCCGACGCGCGACGCCGTACTGCCCATCGTGGCCGTGCTGGGCCTGGCGCGCGAACGTGGCTGCCGGGTGTCCGAGGTGACGCGTGCGCTGCCGCCGCGCTTCACCGCCAGCGACCGCATACAGGATGTTGCAACCGAACTGAGCCGTGACCTGATCAAGCGCCTGGAGCAGGATGTGGCCCGGGCGGCTCTCGTGCTGGCGCCGCAGTCCGGCGCGCTCGCGCATGTCGACACGACCGATGGCTTGCGGGCCACCTTCGCCAGCGGCGATATCGTGCACCTGCGTCCTTCAGGCAATGCACCGGAACTGCGTTGTTACGCGGAGGCGGCGACCCAGCAAGATGCGGAAGCCTTGTGCCGCGCTTGCCTGGAGCGCGTGGCCGAGATCGCCCGCACGGCGCAGGCTTAAGGCACAGGCAAAAGAAAATGGCCGCTCGATGAGCGGCCATTTTTACAACTACACCCATCGGAACGCCGAAGCGCCCGCTGAACGATCAGTGGTGGGTAGTGGTCGAGTGGTTGGTGGTCGAGTCGCTGTCCGAAGCAGCAACGGCGACAGCAGCAACAGCCACGCCGATGGCGACGGCAGCGCCGGTCGACAGGCCAGCGAAGGCGGTGCCGCCCAGGAAGCCGCCGGTCGAGGTACCGGCAGCAGCGGTGCCAGCAGCAGCTTCGGTGCCAGCAGCAGCGCCGGTCTGGCCAGCAGCGGCGGTAGCGGCTTCTTGTGCGAACACTTGTGCCGACAGCAGGCTCAGGATTGCGCCGGTGACGAGAATTTTTTTCATGTTGAGATCCTTGTTTCAATTGAAGGGACACTGCAGCAAACTCTGTTGCCAAACCATTATAGCAATAGAGTATTGCTTTAGCTCACTAATAGGCCTGCCGATACGGCAACTCCCACGGAAAGTGTGAGTATTTTTCCACTTGTCCGCAACACATTAGTTTATCGTAAAACTTTCCAGACAATCTCACGTTTTATAACGACAATTTCGATTTTGTCGCGAATTTGACGCTATTTTTCCTGCCTGTTTGCTCTATAGCTCGCGGGCAACATCTGGAATAATTCTATCCTGACCCCAAGCCGGAGCCCAGGATGGCAGAAGCCAGCAACGCAGAAAAGACCGAACCAGCGTCACAGAGGCGCCTTGACCAGGCGCGCAAGGACGGCGACATTCCCAGGTCGCGCGAAGTCGCGACCTTTGCCGTCCTGATGACGGCCGGTGCCGGCCTGTGGATGATGGGGGGCGGGCTGGTCAGCAAGCTGTCGGCGGTACTGGAGCGCGGCCTGTCGCTGGACCGCGAGCAGGTCTACAACCCGGCCGTGCTGATGGAGCGCGTCACCGGCGACGTCGGTGCCGTGCTGCTGGCCTGCCTGCCGCTGGCGGCGGCGGTCATGCTGGTCATGCTGGCGGCGCCGATGCTGATCGGCGGCTGGAACTTCAGCGCCAAGGCCTTTCTCCCGAATTTCGGCAAGATGAATCCGATCCGTGGCATCGGCAATATGGTGTCGACCAATGCCCTGGTCGAATTGCTGAAGGCGGTTGCCAAGACCCTGCTGGTCGGCGCCGTCGCCTGGTTCGTCGTCATGAGCAACAAGGATGCCGTGATCGGCCTGGCGGCCGAACCCTTCGGTACCGCCGCGCCGCACCTGGGCAGCATCATCGCCAAGGCCTTCCTGACCATGGTGGGCGCGCTGGGCGCGATCGCGATCCTGGATGGGCCGTACCAGATCTGGCACTACGCCAACAAGCTCAAGATGACGCGCCAGGAAGTGATCCAGGAATCGAAGGAATCGGACGGCAATCCGCAGATCAAGGGCAAGATCCGCCAGTTGCAGCGCGAGGCTGCCCGCAAGCGCATGATGGCCAACGTGCCGAACGCCGACGTGGTCGTGACCAACCCGACCCACTTCGCGGTGGCGCTGAAGTACGGGGAAGGCCAGCGCGGGGCGCCGCGCGTGGTGGCCAAGGGTACCGACGAGGTCGCGGCCCGGATCCGCGAAATCGCGAAGGAAAACAAGGTCACGCTGCTGGAAGCCCCGGCCCTGGCGCGTGCGCTCTACAAGCACACGGACATCGACGACGAGATCCCGGAAGCGCTGTACTCGGCCGTCGCCGAAGTCCTGGCCTACGTCTACCAGTTGCGCGCCTACAGCAAGGGCAGCACGGACCAGTACCCGGACCGTCCGAACAAATTGCCGGTGCCGCCGGAGATGGACCCGTTCAATCCGGCTTCGCAAAACCCCGGCCAGGACGCCAATCCGGGTAATCCGCACTGATCAAATGAGCACCAGGGCCGGCTTCCACGCCGGCCCTTGCATTTGAAATGCATGCCTTTTTCCCGTCTCCTTGCTCAATGGTTTCCATGGGGCATCAGTAATAATGACAGCCTCTACCCCATGAACTGAACGACGGAGTGTCAATGAACGGCTTCACGCTGCCACGCTGGATGAGCGCGATTACTGCGAAAGGCAACGCGCTCGCGGCGCCGATCCTGATCATCCTGCTGCTGGCGATGATGATCCTGCCGCTGCCGGCCTTTGCACTCGACCTGTTCTTCAGCTTTAACATCGCGCTGTCCGTGATCGTGCTCCTGACCGCGCTGTACACAGTCAAGCCGCTCGACTTCATGGCCTTCCCGGCCGTGCTGCTGGTCACCACCATGCTGCGCCTGGCGCTGAACGTGGCCTCGACCCGCGTGGTGCTGACCGAGGGCCACACCGGCGGCGCCGCTGCCGGTAAAGTCATCGAGGCCTTCGGCCACTTCCTGATCGGCGGTAACTACACGGTCGGCCTGGTCGTCTTCATCATCCTCACCATCATCAACTTCACCGTCGTCACCAAGGGTGCCGGCCGTATCGCCGAGGTGGGGGCGCGCTTCGCCCTGGACGCGATGCCGGGTAAACAGATGGCGATCGACGCCGACCTGAACGCCGGCCTGATCGGCGAAGACGAAGCCAAGAAGCGCCGTGCGGAAGTCGGGATGGAAGCGGAATTCTACGGTTCGATGGATGGTGCCTCGAAGTACGTCCACGGCGACGCCGTCGCCGGTATCCTGGTCACCGTGATCAACATCATCGGTGGCCTGATCGTCGGCATGGTCCAGCACGGCATGTCCTTCGGCGATGCCGTCACCAACTACACGCTGCTGGCCATCGGCGACGGCCTGGTCGC